>NZ_JBEYTJ010000029.1:88919-90091 GCF_040642995.1 Nonomuraea sp. NPDC047529
GCCGTGACCCCGGCGACGGTCAGCGGCATCGCCCAGCCGAGCAGCCGCCAGGTCGTCGACCAGCTCCGTAACCCGATCCTCCGGTTGAGCGCCAGCCCCGCGCCCATGAGCGAGACCAGCACGCAGATCTCGGTGATGTGCTCGACGGCCGCCCGGTGGGCGACGGGGTCGGGCTCGGGCAGACCGATCGGCAGCAGGTACAGCCCCATGCCGCCGAGCAGGTAGAGCAGGGGAGGGGAGAAGGCCCGGCGGGCGAGCAGGCCGGGCAGGACGGCGGCGAGCAGCGCGGCGGCGCCGCCGAGGGCCAGGACGAGATCGGGGGTGGACATCCCGGCCCCACTGCCCTGCGCAACTCACGACAATCTTGCTTTTTGCGTCCAAACCGCTCAGTATCGCCCGCAACGGGAAGCTATTGCCGCCATTGTCATATGGCGGCAATATGCACTAATTGCTACTTTTCTAACCCCTGAATTCCTGCATACCGTGACATGGCCCCCCAACTCCATGAGGAGGATCCGTGTCAAGGTCTCTCCGTGCCGCGCTCTCCGTCGTCCTCACCCTCTCCTTCCTGCTGCTCACCTCCCCGGCCCAGGCCGCCGTGCTGGTCCGGGTCGTGCGGTACGACGCCTCCCGGTCGGCGGAGTTCGTCAACGTGGTGAACCAGGCGGCCCAGGTCTGGAACGCGAACGTGGTCAACGTCCGGCTCATGCAGGGCTCGCCCGCCAGCTTCGTGGTCCTGGCCGACGACGGCTGGCCCAGGACGCTGCCCACCAGCCTCGGCCGCGGCACCATCTGGATGGGCCGCCAGGCGGTCAACCAGGGCTACTTCCCGCTCCGGATCGCCACGCACGAGATCGGCCACATCCTCGGCCTGCCGGACCGCCGCACCGGGCTGTGCAGCGACCTGATGTCAGGCTCCAGCGCCCCCGTGAGCTGCACGAACGCCACCCCCAGCCCGGCCGAACGGGCCGAGGTGGACCGCAACTTCGCCGGCAGCGCCCCGGCGGTGGAGTTCGGCCGCGTGCACGAGGACCGCTGACCCCGCCCCGCCGTCCCGCCCCCCCGGCGCGGGGGGGGGGGGGGCTCGCGCCCCCGGGGGGGCCGGGGGGGGGGGGTCGGGCGCCGGCGGGCGGGGCGCCAACACACCAGCGCCCGCGCCCGCGCCGGCGCGC
>NZ_JBEYTJ010000029.1:90101-145493 GCF_040642995.1 Nonomuraea sp. NPDC047529
GGATGTCCGGGGGCGGCGCCCCCCGTGCTAGACACTGGGCATCGCACACTCTTTCCCTCCCCGACCCTCTTCCTAACTTGCACCTCGACGGCTCCCCCCCCCCCGCCGTCCCGCCCCGGGTCGGGGTGGCGGGACGGCGTCGTCGTTCCGCGAGACACCCCCCGACGTGAGGATCAGCGCATGCCCCGTTCGACAGCCGTCCTGTCAGTCCTCGCCGCCGTCGCCTCGGTCCTGACGGCCGGCGGATCGGCCGAGGCGGCGGCGGACGTCCCGTTACCCTCGGCGGTCTTCCGCGCCACGCACAACAGCTACTCGGGCAACATCGCCGGCGCCCGGAACTCGATCGCCTACCAGCTCGACCACGGCGTCCGCTTCGTCGAGCTCGACGTCCACGACAACGGGTACGCCACCGCCCGCGACTACTCCGTCGGCCACGACGCGCCCGGCGACGAGGTCGACCATGCGGGCAACCCGGCCTCCAACCTGCTCGGCGACTGGCTCGCGGTGATCGGCGACTGGTCGGCGGCGCATCCCGCGGCCGCCCCCGTCGTCGTCGCCCTCGACCTCAAGGACGACCTGACCGACAACCCCTCCCACGCCGCCGGCAACCTGACCGCGCTGAACCAGAAGCTCGTCTCCGCCTTCGGGCCGCGGCTGCTCCGGGCCGAGGACTACCCGGCCGTCCCGCCGACCGTGGACGCGCTGCGCGGCCGCGTGCTCGCGGTGATCTCCGGCGACGGCGGGACCCGCACCCAGTACAAGCGCGACGTCGGCGCCAACCCGGCCGTCGCGGCCAACAACCGCGGCCAGGTCGTGGAGGTGCACGACTCCGGTTCCGGGGCGCTGTGGTACTGGACCGGCAGGTACGGCGCCGACGGCCGCGTGACCTGGCTGCGCCACGGCCGGTACGACACCGGCGTGACCCCCGCCGTCGCCCTCAACGACAACGGCGACCTGGTCGAGGTCCACCAGTCCCAGAATGCCGCCACGCTCTGGTACCACGTGGGACGCCTGGACGCCGACGGCGAGATCACCTGGTCCGCCAGCCGTCAGTACGACAACGGCGTCCTGCCCACGGTCCGTTTCACCGACGCCGGTGGGACCCGGCTCCGCGAGATCCACCGCAGCCAGAGCAACAACCAGAACTGGGAGTGGACCGGCACGCTGGACGCCGCCGCGTCGAGCGTCGCCTGGACCGGCAACGCCAGGACCTCCGACGCCCGCCACGACAAGACCACCTCGGCCGGCACGGCTCCCCGCGTGCACGTGTGGACCGGCGCCGACGGCCCGACCCCGTCGGGCACCCTGCGGGTGGACACCGACGCGTTCACCGGCGACCGCATCCGCCCCCAGCAGGTCGCCTTCACCGAGTTCCAGCAGGGGAACAGCGCGGAGCTGCGGCAGGACGCGCTGTTCTACGCGGCGCCCGCCGGGCAGTCGGCGTTCATCATCCAGGCGCGGCAGGCGGGACGGCTCGTGCGCGGCTGGGACTTCGACTCGGCCGGCCAGGCCACCGATCCGCCGGCGAACTATCCGGCGGCCAACCGTCCCTACGACGCCTGGTACCAGGACCTGCTCACGCGGGCGGGCGCCGTCGAATGACCGGCGGGCGGGTCTCCTACGACGCCGGGACCGGCTGATCGGCCGGACGGCGGCGGGTCAGCACATGGGTGCTGCCGCCGTCGTCCTCGGCGATGTCGCGTACGTGCTCGAAGCCGATCCTGCGCAGCACGGCCAGCGAGGCGAGGTTGGCCGGCGCCACGGTGGCGTGCACCTCCGTCAGGTCGAGGGCGTCGAAGCCGTGGGCGACGATCGCCTCGGCCAGCTCCCGGCCCAGGCCCGCGCCCCACACCTCGGGGGTGAGCGCGTAGACGAGCTCGTGGCCCGCCACCGTGTCGGTCGCCTTGATCTCGGCGTGGCCGATCAGCGCGCCGTCCCGGCGTACGGCCCAGACGGCGAACAGGTCCTGGGCGTAGACCTTGCTGAAGATCCGGCCGAACAGCGCGCGGTCTTCGGCCTCGGTGGCGGTGCCGTCCCCCATCCAGCGCGTGACCTGCGGATTCTGGAACAGGGCGACGAAGGCTTCCTCGTCCTCGGGGACGTACGGCTCCAGCAGCAGCCGTTCGGTGCGCAGCGTCGGGGTCATGGTCATGAACGGCGAAGCTACTCGACCGCCGCCCCTTCCCACGACTGGTTTTCCGCCGGTCACCGGGCCTCCAGTTCGGCTGCCCGGCGCAGGTCCTTCGGGCGGCCCAGGGCGCGGCGCATCCCGATCAGGTCGTCCCGCGAGACGTAGTGGACCTCCAGGCCGTCCGGGCCGGTCGCGGTCAGTGCGCGGTCCAGGCAGTCGCGGACCCGGAACCCTCCCCAGGGGAGCGCGGGGGTGCAGCAGTCGCCGCCGGCCCCGGGCGAGGTGAAGCGCACCTTCGGGCGCAGGAGGGAGTCCGGGTGCGCGGCCAGAGGGCGGCCCGTCTCGTCGCCGAGCCGGGCGCCGGCGGAGGCGAAGGCGGCGGCCAGGGCCGGGGCGTGGGCCGGGACGCCGTCCCAGAGCAGGTCGAGGTCGCCGGTCAGCTCGGCGGACCCGTGCATGATGCCGGCGACCTGCCCGATCACCACGGCCCGGACGCCGTGCCGGTGGAGGGCTTCCAGCAGCGGGAACGGGTCGAAGCCGAGGGCGCCGTCGGTGCCGATCGTGCCGGCGTCGTCGTCGGCGTCCTCGTGGCCCACGCCGGTGGCCCCCCGTTCCAGGGCCAGTTCGCGGGTACGTCGTGCGGCGGCGCGGAGGCGGTCCAGGGGTTCGTCGATCATCCGGACATGCAACACCGGCGACCGCCCGTGGCGCACGCGAATTTCCGTGCTGACTTGGCCGTGTGACCAACTTGGCCGATCGGCCACATTCCCCGCGTGGCGACCGCCGTCGCGAGCAGCTGGTGGAGACCGGGATCGTGTTGCTGGGGGAGCACGGATGGCCCGCCGTCACCACGCGGGCCCGTGGCCGAGCGGGCCGGCACCAACCCCGGCCTGATCCACTACCACTTCGGCGGGCTGCCCGGCCTGCACTAGGCGATCTTCCGCCGCGCCACGGACCTCGTCGTCGGCCCGCTGGTCACCGAGCTGCTGAACGCCGAGGACGAACGCGCCGCGCTGACCCTGATGCGCGGCCTGCCGGCTCAGGCGGCGGGCGACGAGCCGACGACCCGGCTGGCGGCCGAGCTGATCGTGGGCGCCACCCGCGACCCCGCCCTGGGCGCGGTGCTGCGCGACGAGCTCCGCCGGGGCCGCGCCAGGATCGACGCCCGCCTCGGACGCCTGCGTCCCATCTGGACGGCCGCCCGCCTGGACGGCGTCGCCACGCTCGTCACGGCCGCGATCGACGGGCTGATGCTGCACCGCTTGATCGACCCCGGCCTCCCGGTCGGCGAGGCGCTGACGGCGGTGGAGGACCTGCTGGAGGCGGACGGCCCGTAAGTAGGCCGGTCCGGTGCGCGGAGCATTCCGACCCACTACGGAAGGCCCGAACCATGGAGATCGTCAGGAGACCCGACCCGCCGGCCGGGCTGAGCCGCCGGCTGTGGCGGCTGCCCATCCTGCTGTACCGCCTCGGCCTCGGGCCGCTGCTGGGCCGCCGCGTCATGCTGCTCACCCACACCGGACGCGTCTCGCGCCTGCCCCGCCGGGCCGTCGTCGAGGTCGTCCAGCACGACGAGCGCGGCTACGTGGCCGCCTCCGGCTTCGGTCCCAGGGCCGACTGGTGTCGACGGCGGCGTGGACGACTACCGCGAGGTCGGCCGCCGCATCCCGTTCATCCGGTTCGTTCCCGCCGAGGGGCGATCCCTGGCTCCCTGACCGGCCGGAACGGCTCCTCGGCGGTCGCGATCAGGCGGGGGCGGCGGCGAAGCCGACAGGTCGGCGGCGTGCGGCCGGCCACCGTACTAGGGGTGCGTGGTCTCCTCGTCCGTGTTCGCGGGGGCGCGGCTCATGAACAGCTCCAGTCGTGAACGGCCGTCCGGATGGTCGAGCGTGACCCGGTCGCACACGCGCTGCATCATCCACAGGCCCATGCCGCGCTGCGGCGGCCACGGCGGGACGCGGTTGAGGTGGGCGTCCGTCAGGGTGCCGCTCTCGTCCACGACGTGCACCGTCACGCCGTCGGGGTCGTTGCGGGCGCTCACCATGCCGGGCGCCCGGGCGTGCTCCAGGACGTTGCTGGCCGCCTCGCTGACCGCCAGGACCAGCCCTTCCACCCGCTGCCCGTCGAGCCCCGCCTCCAGCGCGAAGGCGCTGATCAGGCCACGCAGCAGAGCCAGGTTCGTACCGATCGGCACGTGCAGTCCGAACGACTCGCCCATGGTCACCGCCTGATTCGTCCCGTGGCCGCTCATCCCTCAGTGAGCAAATCCTAAGCACCTTGATACGACATTCGGCCGCAAAATCCTCGAAAGCCCTCCGGCGGACGTGCCGCGCCTGCCTAGGATGAAGGGCAACCGGGCATGGGAGGCAGCACGATGGCGATTCTGCCGCCAGTGCACACGGGCGACCACCTCGGAGCGCGCTTCGGCTCCGACGGCGCCTTCCTGTCGGCCGCCGCCGAGTTCGCGCACGTCGGCGTCACGGGAGGGGCCCAGGTGATGATCTTCCCCTCGCCCCGGCTGCGCGGCTCGCTCGGCGACCGGCTCGGCGCGTCCCCGCCGCTGCGGCGCGCGCTCCACGAGGGCCACCTGCACGTCATGGACACCGTCCAGGCGCGACACGCCGGCGGCGGGTTCGACGCCGGCCGCCTGCACGCCGCCTACCGGGACGCCGCCCTGGCCGCGACCGCCGCCGGCTACCCGGGCCTGTGGGTGGCCGTCGACATGGCGTGGGCATGCCCCGTGGACCGTGCGGACGCCGTGGACGCCGTGGACGCGGTGGACATCGACGCGCTCGTCGCGTTCGAGGCCGCCGCCAACACCCTGTTCACCCTGGGGACGCTGACCGCCCTGTGCGCGTACGACACCCGCGTCTTCACCTCCGGGCACGTCTTCCGCGCCTGCCAGGCGCATCCGGCGATCGCCGAGGCGGCCCGCTTCGGCCACCGCGCCACCGCCGACGGCGACGGGCTGGCCTTCTCCGGCGAGGCCGACCGGTCCAACGCCCTGGCCTGGAAAGCGCTGCTGTCCTCGTTCGACCCCGGCCACCACGTCGTGGACATCAGCGCCATGTCCTTCCTCGGCGTCCGGGCGCTGGCCGACCTGGCCGACCTGGCCGCCGCCGACCGTTCCCGGCCGCTCACCATCCGCGCCACCTCCAGCCAGGTCACCCGGCTGTCGCTGCTCAGGATCGACCGGCTCGCCGCCATCGAGGTCCTTCCCGCCCGGACGCCCTGACGTTCGGGGCGGGCTACCGGCCGGTCTCGTGCGGCGAAGGCGGGCCGGAAGGCGGGCCGGAAGGCGGGGCGCCGGAGGGGAACAGGATCGCGCTGAGCAGGTAGGGGGCGCGGCCGGGGGCCGGGGTGTTGCCCAGGCGGCCGCCCAGGACCGCCAGCAGGTCGGTCAGCATCGCGGCGAGCTCGTCGGGGCTGAGCCACAGCGTGCCCTGCCGATAGGAGACCGAGTCGGCGACCGGGTCGGCGCCCTCGCGGCGCAGGTAGGCGTCGAACTCGGCGATCAGGACGGCCATGGCGGCGGCGAACCCCCTGCGGTGGTCGTCGAGCGACATCGCGGCGGCGGCGCCGGCGTCGATCGCGGGACGGTCCTGGCGCAGCCGGTAGCGGCGCTCGGTGGCGCCGCGTACGCGCTGCTCGCCCTCGACCTCCAGGAAGCCGCCCTCGGTGAGGTGGGCGACCTGGCGGTAGACGGTGATCTTCGGAACCTCCGGCATGCGGGCGCAGAGCTGCGCGATCGTCATCGTGCCCGCGGCGGACACGGCGTGCACGATGCGCAGCCGTACGGGGTGCAGCAACTGCTCGACAGGATCCATGGCCCAACGATTTCATATGAGATACCGTTATCCAAAATGAAAACGTTCGGACGGCGGAGGAGGACGCATGCGAGACGTGCGGGGGCGGGCGGTGCCGGTGAACGGACGGCACGTCTACGTCGAGGAGTCCGGCGACGGGCCCTCATGGGTGGTCTTCGAGGCGGGCGGCGGCTGCGGGCGCACCTGCTGGGACGCGGTGACGCCGCTGCTGGCGTCCAGGGCGCGGCTGGTGACCTACGACCGCGCCGGGCGCGCGCGCAGCGGCCCCGCCGGAGGGCCGCTCGGCATCGACGACCTGGCCGCCGACCTGGTCGCGATGACCGAGGCCGTCGTGCCGGAGGAGTTCGTGCTGGTCGCGCACAGCATGGGCGGGCTGGTCGCCCGCCGGGCCGCCGAGCGGCTCGGGCCCCGGCTGCGGGGGCTGCTGCTGGCCGACGTCCTGCCGGAGACCTCGCCGGTGTACGACACCTGGGACCGGACCACCGAGCAGGTCGACCGCATGCTGGCGGTGTCGCAGGCGCTCAGCCGGTTCCGTCCCCTGGCGCGGTTGTTCAGCGGGAACGTCCGGCGGTTGTTCCCCGCAGACACCTACCGGACCATGCTCGCCGAGGACTTCACCCCGGCCGGGGTCGCCCAGACCCGCAGCGAGGTCCGGGCCGTGGCCGCCGCGATCCCGGAGTTCCGGGCCCGGCCGCCGCGGCTCCCCGAATGCCCGGCGATCGTGTTGTCGGTGACCCGCGCCGCCCGTGGGCGGGAGCGTCAGCACGCCGCCAACCGCGAGCACCAGCGCCGTTACGCCGAGAGCCTGCCCGACGGGCGCCACGAGGACGTCTCCGCGGGGCATCTGGTCCAGGCCGAGCAGCCGCACCTCGTCGCCGACCGCACGGCCCGCCTCCTCCACCACGCGTCCTGATCGGTGGCGCATCGGTGGTCACGTCCGGTCCTCGCAGGCCGCCTCGGCCGGGACGGGGACCGTACCGGGCCGTTCCGGACGAGGGCGTGCGGAGGAGGCGGTGAGGCGGCGGTCCGCCACGGCCACCAGGGCGGCGAGCAGCACGAGCGCCGCCCCCGCGGCCGGCAGCGCCCGCGGCCCCAGGATGAGGCTGGCCGCGAACAGCGGCGCGTTGGCGAACCCGGCCAGCCCGAACGCCGCCACGGCCACCGGATAGACGGGCGAGAACGCGCACAGGGCCAGGGCGACGGCCAGGATCACCACGTGCCGGACCGTCAGCCGCTCCGGCTCCCCGCGCAACGGGAACGCCGTCACCGCCAGCGAGCCCGCGAGATTGCCCAGCCCGTACACCGCCGCCAGAGCCGCGCCGGCCGTCGCGCCGTGGCCGAGCCGGGCGCCGAACTCGACCGCGACCACGGTCAGCCCACCGGCGGTGACGGCGGTGAGCAGCGTGGCGACCAGCACCCGCCGCAGCGGCCCGACCGTGACCATGAGCCCCAGGGCCTGCCGCACCGTCATGGCCCCTTCACCCCGCCGAGCCGTCCCAGCCTTCGGCCCGTCCCCGCGCCATCCGCCCGCGGGCGGCGATCTCCGGCAGGCGGCTGCTCAGCCCGCCCGTCACCATCGGGCCGCCGGCCCCGGCGACCAGGAGCAGCGCGCCCACCACGGGCAACGGCGCGACGCCCATGAGCGCCGCGCCGGCCGCCAGCGCCGCTTCGTGCAGCGCGAAGGCCCCCGCCAGCAGCCGCCGCCCGTCGGCGGCCCCGTCCAGCCGGCGCGCCAGCCAGGGGCCGAGCAGATGGGGCACGGTCAGCAGGGCCGCGAACAGGCCGCCGGCCGCGGCGCCCTGGGGGAGACGCTGGATCGCGAGCAGGACCAGGCACACGGTGGCGCCGCCGTCCACGCATCGGACCAGCGTCGCCGCGCCGACGTACCGGACCGTCGGCCATCCGGCGAAGGACGGCTCCGGCCTGTGGGACTTCACGCCGACTCCATTCGGTAACTGACAAAAGGAAGAACAGCAGTTACCGACTCTAGGGAGTCCCCTGGAATGCGGTCAAGGGCTTACGCGGGGAAGCAGTCGCCGGACGGGGCGAGCCGGGCCGACATGTTGCGTTCCATCATGCGCAGCGCCGCCTGCCCGAGATCCGGGTGGATGGACGCCACGCAGTCGGGCGGCACGGTCAGCTCGTAGTGCCGCACGTACGCGTCCAGCGCGCTGTACAGCACGCACTGCTCCGTCACCTGCCCCGCCAGGACGACCCGCTCCGCCCGGCTCTGGGACAGCAGGTACTCCAGGGACGTGCCGAAGAAGGCGCTGTGCCGCACCTGGGGCAGGAACGCGCACCCCGGCGGCGGCAGGACCGGCCGCACCAGGTCGGGCCGCCGGCCCTTCATCGCCCGATCCTCGATCTCCCGCCGGTCGGCGGCGAAGTCGCCGTAGTTGTCATTGACGTACACGAGCTCGACGTCGTCCCGCTCGCCGGCCCGCGCGACCAGCTCCGCCAGCGGTTCGACGATCGGCTCCACCTGCCGCGCGAGCTGCTCGGCGTCCTGGTGCTCGTACGGGTTCAGCATGTCGATGACGACCAGCGCAGATCTTGCCATAACCCCTGTCCTGTCCAGGGGGCTGCCGTTTTATCCAGGACAAATCGGGGCAGACACCCCGATCCCGTGCCAGGGGCCGACCGGCGGCCCCCGGCACGCTCACGGGGTGGTCAGTTGTTGTCGACGAACTGCTGGGCGAGGGTCCTGCCCAGCGTCACGGCCTGGTTGTGGTTCTCGATGGCCGAGACCTTCGTCCCCGAGCCGGTGAACACGATGTACGTGACGCCGGAGTCGGTGCCGCCGTTGCTCGGGTCGGGGTTGATGCCCAGGTCGGCGGCGGTGCGGTAGGAGGCCTCGCCGATGATCCCCGACGGGCCCGTGTCGCCCATGACCGCGTACTCCACCTGGCCGTTGTAAATGACGGCCACCACCGTCCCGCAGCCGATGCCCTTGGTCCGGTAGTCCCAGATCGAGCTGGGGCTCGGCACCACCATGTACGCCAGCTGTGCCGCGTTTAGCGGCGTGTCGGACGTGGTGTGGCAGAACGTGTCGGCCTGGAAGCAGCAGTCGGTGTTCTCGTTGCACTGCGTGGTGCGGACGCCGTCGCAGTCGATGTCCAGGTCGCCCTTCCAGAACACGCCGCCGGTCTTGCCGCACACCGGGACGGTCCCCGAGGAGACGTCGGAGTCGGTCTTGTACTTGCCGTTGGAGATCTGGGCGCACGTGGTGACCTTGGCGAGGAGCTGGTCGGCGGTGGGACCGCCGGTGCCGCCGGTCGCGGTGCCGGTGACCGCGGCGCTGTGCGCGGACTCGTTGCCCGCCGCGTCCACCGCCGTGACCGTGTACGTGTGCGTGGACCCGGAGGTCAGCCCCGCCACCGTGGCGCTCGCGGTGGGCGAGGTCGCCACCACGGCGGTGCCCTCGTAGACGCGGTAGCCGGTGACGCCCACGTTGTCGGTGGAGTCGGTCCAGGCCAGGGAGATGCTGGCGGCCGAGGCGCCGGTCACCCGCGGGCCCGCGGGCACGGTGGGCGCCTGGCCGTCGGGGCCGCCGGAGCCGCTGACCGACAGCCTGTCCACGTTCGGGCCGCCGTCGGCGCCGGTCCCGGTCGCGCGGACGGTGTTGACGCCGGCGTTCAGCGTCACGGTGGCGCGGGCGTCGGCCCAGGTGTCCCAGCTTCCGGTGCCGGGGAAGGCCAGGCCGGTCACCGCGGTGACGCCGTTGACGGCGATGTCCATCGGGCGGGCGACGGCGGTGCCGTTGGCGTAGCGGAAGGTCAGCGTGTGGCTGCCGGCCTCGGCGACGTTGACCGACCACTCGACGGAGCCGCCGGCGGCGTTGACGTAGTCGACGAATCCGGTGCCGGTGTAGCCGGTGTGGTTGGTGGCGACGCTCGCCTGGGTCAGCGTCGCGGCCTCGGCCTGGTATTCGGTGGCCGGGGCGTCGGCGGTGGTGGCCTCCAGGAAGTCGAGGTTGGGGTTGCCGCCCGCGGAGGCGGCGGTGACGCGGATCTTGTTGTCGCCCTGGTGCAGGGTGGCGGTGAGGGTGGAGGTCGCCCAGGTGTCCCAGTTCGCCGTCGCGCCGAACGAGCGCCCGGCCGACACGACCGTGCCGTTGACGGAGACGTCGGAGGTCCGGGCCGAGCCGGTGCCGTTGGCGTACCTGATGGCCAGGGTGGCGGTGCCGGCCGCCGGGGCGTTGACGGTCCACTCCGTGTACGGGCCGGCCGTGTTGTCGCTGTTGACGAAGCCGGTGCCGGAGAACCCGGCGTGGTTCGCCTCGACGGCGCCCTGGACGTTGGTGGCGTTCTCGGCCTCGTAGCGCACGGTCGCGGCGCGGGCCGGCAGCGCGACGAGCGCGGAGACGGCCAGGCACGCGGCGGCGATCGGGACGAGGGTGCGTAAGCGGGTTGCGAGCACGGTCACTCCCTCGGGGGCTATTGGATGGCGGAGCGGCGGATCGTGTCGGCGGTGCCGTCGCCGTTGTTGTCGGAGTTGGTCGAGCCGAACCAGATGGCGGCGGCGTTCGGCACCTTCTCGACCGCGCGCAGCCTGCCGTAGGTGGCGTTGAAGTAGGAGTTGACCGTCGAGACGTTCTCGCCGTTCAGCACGATGCGCCACAGCCGCTGCCCGCGCAGCGCCGCCATGAAGATCGTGTTGTTGACGATCGCGATGCCGCTCGGCGAGGCCTCGGCGACGCCCCAGGTGTACTTGGGGTTGGTCATGCCGGAGGTGGTGCAGGTGCCCTCGCAGGTGGGCCAGCCGTAGTTCTTGCCGGGCTGGATCAGGTTGAGCTCGTCGCGCGAGGAGTTGCCCAGCTCCGAGGACCACAGGCGGCCGGCGGAGTCCCAGGCCAGGCCCTGCGGGTTGCGGTGGCCGTAGCTGTAGACGCGGGTGCCGAACGGGTTGCCGGGCGCGGCCGCGCCGGTCCTGGTGATGCGCAGGATCTTGCCGTTGAGCGAGTTCAGGTTCGGCGCGTTGGCGGACTGCTGGGCGTCGCCGGTGGTGGCGTACAGGTAGCCGTCGGGGCCGAACCGGACGCGGCCGCCGTTGTGGTAGCGGTTCTTGTCGATGCCCTGGAGGATCGTGGTGTAGCCGCTGAGCGTGCTGCCGTTGAAGTTCATCTTCGCGATGCGGTTGCCCTCGGCGGCGGTGTGCATGAAGAACACCTCCTGGTCGGTCGTGCCGTTCCAGGTGGGGGAGAGGTCCAGGCCCATCAGGCCGCCCTCGCCGTCGGTGGTCTGCACGTTCGGCACGGTCCCGACCTGCGTCTTCGTGCCCGACGGGGTCACCTTGAACACCTTGAACGTGTCCCGTTCGGTGACCAGCGCGTACGAGCCGTCCGGCGTCCAGGAGATGTCCCAGGGCACGTCCCAGCCGCCCGCGACGCCGGTCGGCGTCTGGGGCACGGTCCCGCAGGTCCCCGTGGTGAACGAGGCCGACGGTGTGCTCGGCGTGGAGAGCTGGCCGGCGGTGTCGCGGGCGACGACGTCGAGCTGGTAGGTGTGCGCGCACTCCAGCGGCACGCTCGCGGTGGTGGCCGGCGGGGTGCCGGTGACGGTGGCCAGCACTGTGCCGGAGGCGTGGTCGCGGACGAGGTAGGCGCGCACGCCGCCGTCGTCGGTGGAGGCGGCCCAGGTGACGGTCGCCGTCGTGGGCTGGACGCCGCTGACGGCGGGCTGACCCGGCTGCGACGGCGGGTCGTCCGGCGGCGCGGGCAGCGTGTGGCAGGCGGCCTCGGGGCTGCTCAGCGAGACGTTGCCGGAGGCGTCGCGGGCGAACACCGACAGCTGGTAGCCGAAGTCCGGGTTCAGCCCGGTCAAAGTGGCCGGCGGCGCGGGGGCGGTGGCGATGAGCTGGCCCTGCTGGTAGATGTCGTAGGCCGCGACGCCGATGTTGTCGGTGGCGGGCGGCCAGTCGAGCTTCAGGCTGTTGTGGGTGATCTCGCCGCACACCGGCTGGCCGGGCGCGCTCGGCTTCTCGGTGTCGCCCGGTCCGCTGACGCGCAGCCGGTCGAGGTTGGGGCCGCCGTTCGCGGTGGTCGCGGTGGCCCGTACGGTGTTGGCGCCCGCGTTCAGGGGGGCGTTGAGCGTGACCTCGTTCCAGGTCGTCCAGGCGCCGGTGCCGGGGAAGGAGCGGGTGGTCGCCGAGCCGTTCACGGAGATGCTCATCGGCCGGTCGATCGTGGTGCCGTTGGCGTAGCGGAAGGTCAGGCTCTGCGGGCCGGTCGCCGCCGCGCTGACCTGGAACTCGACGTACGAGCCGAGCGCGTTGTCGTAGTTGACGAAGCCGGAGCCGGTGTAGCCGGCATGGTTGGACTCCACCACGCCCTGGACGATCGTGGCCGTCTCGGCCTGGTAGTCGGTGAAGCCGCTGACCTGGACGTCGGCGTCCAGGTAGTCCCAGTTGGGGTTGCCGCCGGCGGTGGCGGCGGTGGCTCTGATCGTGTTGGCGCCCGCGTTGACCTGGGCGGTGAGGGTGACGGTGGCCCAGGTGTCCCAGTTCGCGGTCGGGGCGAACGGGCGGGCCGCGGCGACGACCGAGCCGTTGACGGCGATGTCGCTCGGACGGTCGGCGGTGGTGCCGTTGGCGTAACGCAGGGACAGGGTGGCGGTGCCGGCGGCGGGGGCGTTGATCGTCCACTGGACGTAGGAGCTCGCGACGTTGTCGCCGTTCACGAAGCCGCTGCCGGAGTACCCGGTGTGGTTGGACTCGACGGCCCCTTGTGAGATCGTCGCGTTCTCGGCCTCGTACCGGGTGGGGGCGGCGCCGGCTGGGCCGGCGGGTACGGCCAGCATGCCCGCGACCAGCGCGAGGACGCACAACCGGGACTTCCACAGGTTCATCGGGTGGCTCCTGGGGGGTGAGCGGCTTTTCATCGTGTTCCCACAAGGAGTCACACCCGTCAACAGATTATCGATCTTGGAACGATCCAAGTTTAGGAAACTTTCCTAACTCGGCCCTCCGGAGACATCGGAGGTGCGACCGGCTGTGGACAGACATCTGCCGGAGATGTATGCCTGGAGAAGGTGTGAGGTCGGACCTGTGATCGTCGCCGTTCGGCGGGAGGTTGAGATCGTGCCGCTCAGAAACCGACATCAGCGGTCGCCACCCGCCCCCGCTGGACAGTCTTCGAGCTCCGGCTCCCGCCCCGATGACCCGCCGTTCATGAGATCGCGCATGCGAAGGCCGATGGCGGGGCAGGAGGGACGGTCTCCCCGACCGGAGAGGACCGGATGCGCGACACAGCGGCGGAATGCGAGCGGGTGGCCAGGAAGGCGCTCGGCCTGACCGACCTGCGGCCCGGCCAGCTACGGGCGATGACGGCCCTGGCCGAGGGCCGGGACACACTGGTGGTGATGCCGACCGGAAGCGGCAAGTCGGCCGTCTACCAGGTGCCGGCGCTGCTCCTGAACGGCCCGACCCTGGTGGTCTCGCCGCTCGTCGCCCTGCAGCGCGACCAGGTCGAGGCCCTGCGCGACCGCGACGAGGAGGCCGTCAGTCTCAACGCGGGGACGCGCGCGAGCGAGCGGTCGGAGCTGTTCCAGGCGCTGCGGGCGGGGGAGACGGAGTTCCTGTTCTGCGCGCCGGAGCAGCTCGCCCGTCCCGACGTCCTGAGCGAGCTGGCCGCCGCCGCCCCTTCGCTCATGGTGGTGGACGAGGCCCACTGCGTCTCGGCCTGGGGGCACGACTTCCGCCCCGACTATCTGCGGCTCGGCTCGGTGGCCGACGCGCTCGGCCGTCCGGTCGTCGCGGCCCTGACGGCGACCGCCGCGCCGCCGGTACGGGCGGAGATCGCCGAGCGGCTGGGCATGCGCGCGCCGGTGGAGATCGTCCAGGGGTTCGACCGGCCCGGCATCTCGCTGGAGGTGCGCCGGGCGCTGGACGACCCGGCGGACGACATCGTCGCGACCGTCGTGGCGGCGCAGAAGCCCGGCATCGTCTACACCACCTCGCGCAGGCAGACCGGCCGCCTGAGCGGGCTGCTGGCCGAGGCCGGCGTCCGGGCCGCCGCCTACCACGCCGGCCTGCGCAGGGCCGAGCGGGACGAGGTGCACGGCCGCTTCATGGCCGGTGACCTGGACGTCGTGGTCGCGACCAACGCCTTCGGCATGGGCATCGACAAACCGGACGTACGTTTCGTCCTGCACGCCGAGATCCCCGGCTCGCCGGACGCGTACTACCAGGAGATCGGCCGAGCGGGCAGGGACGGCGAGCCGGCCGCGGCCGTGCTCTTCTACCGGCCCGAGGACCTGGGGGTGCAGCGGTTCTTCACCGGCGGCGTGCCCGACGAGGAGAAGCTGGCGCGGGTCGCCGAGGCGGTCGCGGAGTCCGGCCCCGGCAGTGAACGCAAGGCGCTGGCGGAACGCGCCGGGCTGTCGGCGCGCCGCCTGACGGCCCTGCTGGACCTGCTGGAGAGAGCGGGCGCGGTACGGCTCGGCACCCGCAGGGTCGATCCCGTGCCCGGCCTCGACCCGCGGGCGGCGGCGAGCCGCGCCAGGGAACTGGCCGAGCGCCGCCGGGACGTCGACCGCAGCCGCCTGGAGATGATGCGCCGCTACGCCGAGACCACCGACTGCCGCCGGCGTTTCCTGCTCGGCTACTTCGGCGAGGAGCTCGCCGAGAACTGCGGCAACTGCGACAACTGCCGCGCCGGGACCGCCGGGCAGGCGCCCCAGGAGACCGGCCCCTTCCCGCTGCACGCCCGGGTGGAACACCGCGCGTGGGGGCCGGGCCAGGTCATCCAGCGCGGCGAGGACCGCCTGACGGTCCTGTTCGAGGACGCCGGATACCGGGAACTCCAGCTCGACCTGGTCCTCGAAGAGGGCCTCCTGACGGACTCCCCGCCGACGAAGGGACGCTGAGGCCACCCCCCGGCGCCCCGGACCGCCGGGTCAGCGGCGCGGCGCGGGCCCCCGATCGCCCGGCTCCGGGCGGACGGGCCGGGGGAAACCCTGGATCCAGCGGCGCTGCCACGGGGTCTCCACCGCCCGGGGGTGGTGGTGCTCGCGCGTCCAGGCGACGGCGTCGGCCGGATCGATGCCGGCCAGGACGGCGAGGCAGGCGACCACCGTGCCGGTGCGGCCCACGCCGCCCCCGCACGCCACCTCCACCGCCGTGCCCTCCCTCGCCCGCCGGTGCAGGTCGCGGATCGCCTCCACGGCGGCGTCCCGGTCGCGGGGCAGCAGGAAGTCGGGCCACTCGATCCACGCGTGCGGCCAGCGCAGCCCGTCCTCATGACGGCGGGCCAGCCGCGCCGACCCGAGGTAGAGGCCGAAGCCGGGCGCCGGGCCCTCGGGCAGCGGGTGGCGCAGGCCCCGGCCGCGGACCCAGGAGCCGTCCGGGAGCCGGAAGGAGCCCAGGAGCGGCGGCTCACCGGTCACGCTCTCCGTCGGACCTGCCAAGGGAACCTCCTCGTGATCTCGGGGGCCGCCCTGATCTCAGCCCGCGGTCCCGCAGAATACCTTGACGGCCATGCCCATGATCTCCTCCGTGGACGGGTTCCTGGTCGAGGGGTTGAGCGACAGGGTCAGCGACTTGCCCGAGTCCGAGCGGAACGCGAACGTCAGGTACCCGATCAGCTCCCCGCTGTGCCCCCACACCGTGCCGCACGGCAGCGCGTACGCCTGGAGGCCGAGCCCGTAGCCGAATCCGGCGCCCGTCTCGACGGTCGTGCGCATGGCCTTCAGCGACGCGGCGCTGGTCAACTTGCCGCCCAGCAGGGCGGACATGAACCGCTCCAGGTCCGCGGCGGTCGAGATCATCTCTCCCGCGGCCCAGTCCAGCGAGGGGTTCATGCGGGTGGCGTCCACGAGGGCGGGCATCGGCTCGTACCCCTTGGCGTGGGGGGACGGCACCCCCGCCCGGTCGCCGGGGACCAGCGTGTGGCGCAGCCCCAGCGGGCGCAGGATCCGGCGGGTGACCTCCTCGCCGTACGGGCGGCCGGTCAGCTTCTCCACCAGCAGGCCGAGCACCACGTAGTTGGTGTTGGAGTAGTGCCACTTGCCGTCGTCGGGGAGCTTCTTGGCGAAGGCCACCTTCAGCAGCTCGGCCGGCCGGTAGGAGCGGAAGCGGGCCTCGCCGCGCCAGCGGTTGGTGGAGTAGCCGGGCTCGCTCATGTAGTCGTACAGGTGGCTGGTGTGGTCGAGGAGGCTGCGGACCGTGATCCGGCCGCCGCCGGGGACCAGGCCGGGCAGGTGGGCGTCGATCGGGTCGTCCAGCTTCAGCTTGCCCTCGTCCACGAGCTGGAGCACCAGCGTGGCGACGAAGGTCTTGGTCACGCTGCCGATCCGGAAGTAGCCGTTGGGCGAGGGGCGTCCGCCGCGCTCGACGTCGCGGACGCCCGCCGAGCCCGACCAGGTGCGGCCGCCGTCGGTGACCCGCGCCAGGGCGGCCGTCGCGCCCTGTCCCGTCACGATCCTCTCCAGTTCGGGGCCCACTCCGGCGCCCTGGCTCCCCGCCGCCATCGTCACCGCCACCAGCACGTTCATCATCGTCTGCATCATGCGGTCAACGTTAGGAAGATCGGCTCCTCGGCGGAATGCGGTGCTCCGCCCAGTCCCCCTGCGGAAAACCACAGCCCCGCGCCGCGCAGGGGGGTTGTCCCTACCACCGGTTGGCGTGCTGGCGTACTGACCCGGCCGGGTTCTTCGCAGATAGCGTCATTTCATACGAATCGCCCACTGAAATGGATATATCCGTTGTTCGGTAATAAATCCCTGCGTCGTGTCGTGACCCGTTCCGCTGTCGTCGTCGTGGCGGGCGCCGCCTGCCTCGCCGCCACCGCCGGCAGCGCCGGAGCGATCATCAACGGGACGAAGGCCACGGAGGCGTACCCGTTCATGGCCTCGATCCCGATTTCGGCCCCGGCCATGGGGCTCACGGACGGCGTGTGCGGAGCGGCGCTGATCGCCCCGCAGTGGGTGGTGACCGCGGCCCACTGCCTGGACATGGAGATCGGGTCGATCCCGAAGGGGACCGTCCGCGTCGGGAGCGACCGGCGGACGTCCGGCGGAGAGGTGCGCGGGATCGCCCAGGCCGTGCTCCACCCCCGCTACTCCCAGCACACGCCCAACAGGAACGACATCGCCCTGGTCCGCCTGGACCGCCCGGTCGGCCAGCGGCCCGTCCCGATCGCCGCGCAGCCGGGACGGCCCGGCACCCCGACCCGGATCATCGGCTTCGGCGTCACCGTGGCCGAGCGCGATCCGGCCCGCTGGAAGATGTCCCCGCGGCTCAACGAGCTGGACACGCGTAGGGGCGCGAAGTCCGAGTGCGGGCCCGGGTTCGCGGGCGGCACCCGGCTGTGCACGGTCAGCCGGGTGCCCAAGGCCATGGCGTGCAACGGCGACTCCGGCTCCCCGCAGCTGCGCCGGGGCCGGGGAGACCGGTGGGAGCTCATCGGCGTCACCTCGGGCCCCGGCGCCAAGAGCCCGTCCTGCGCGGAAGGTCCTGGTCTGTACACCAACGTGCCGGCGTACGCGGAGTGGATCAGCAGGACGATGCGCACGTACAGCTGACGCGACGGGTTCGCCCGGCGGTTGAGGGTTGCCCGCCCGCCCGTCCAGCGTCGTCCGCGGCGCTCGGGCGAAAGCTTCCGGGAACGGTTCAACGACAGCCTTGAAGTCATGAGTGCTGACCACGACGAACAGCCCGGCGGCCGCCGGCCCGCCACCGCCCCTCCGACAGGGCACGTCGCCGCAGGCTGGGGGGAGTTGCTGGGACGGGAGCATCTGGGGGCCGCGGTCGTGCTGGCCGGGGGCGTGCTGGCCGGGGCGATCAACATCTACCTGGCGGCGAGCCTGCTGCCGACCGCGGTGGCCGAGCTCGGCGGGGCGAGCTTCTACGCCTGGAACATGACGGTCTACCTGGTCGCCATGGTGATCGCGACGATGCTCACCGCCCGGTCACTGTCGACGTGGGGGAACGTCGGCTCCTACCTCGCCGGGTTCGCCACGTTCACCGTGGGCTCGCTGGCCTGCGCGGTGAGCCCGGCGATGGCGGTGCTGCTGGTGTCCCGGGGGGTCCAGGGGCTCGGCGCCGGGCTGCTGTCGGGGCTCGGGTTCGCCGTCATCCGGTCGGCGCTGCCGTCCCGGCTCTGGACGCGCGGCACCGCCCTCATGTCGGCGATGTACGGCGTCGGCAACTTCGCCGGCCCGGCGCTCGGCGGGCTGTTCGCGCAGTTCGGGGCGTGGCGGCCGGCGTTCGCGGCGATGGCGGTGATCGGGGTCGGCTGCGGCGCGATCGTCCCCCGCGCCCTGCCGCGCGACGGGCGCGGGGAGCGCGGGGCGCCGGGTGCGGTGCCGGTGGCGTCGTTGGTGCTGGTGACGGCGGCCGCCGGGGCGGTGAGCGTGGCGGCGGTCGTGGCCGGGACGCCCGCCAAGGCCGCCGTCCTCGCCCTGGCGCTGCTGTTCGCGGGCGGGTTCGTCGTCCATGAGCGGCGCAGCGGGCGCCGGGTCTTCCCGGAGGCGACGTACCGGCGGGGATCGTCGCTGAAGTGGGCCTACCTGACGATCGGGGTGCTGACCTTCGGGGTCGCGGTCGAGTCGTTCCTGCCGCTGTTCGGGCAGCGGCTGGCCGGGCTGCCGCCGCTGGTGGCCGGGTTCTTCGCCGCGGCCGTCTCGCTCGGCTGGTCGACGACCCAGATCGGCAGCTCGTCCGTGACCGGGCGGCGCGCGGTGCGGCGGCTGCGGGTGCTCGGCCCGGTGCTGCTCGCGGCCGGACTCCTCGTCCAGGGGTTGGTGCAGCGTGCGGACACGCCGGGATGGCTGGTGCTGGTCTGGGTGCCGGTGCTGTTCGCCGCCGGGGCGGGGATCGGCCTCGCCTACCCGCACCTGTCCGTGGCCGTGATGACCAGCACGCGGGATCCGGAGGAGGGCGGGCGGGCCGCCGCGGCGATCGCCACCGTGACCAGCCTGTCGATCGCGTTCGGCACGGCGGTCGCCGGGATCCTGGTCAACCTCGGCGGCGCCTCGATGCTCGACTCCGCCCGGTACGTGCTGTTCGGCTTCGCGGCCGTCTGCGCGACCGGCGCCCTCACCGCCCGCGCGGCCGGCCGTACGGACCGGGCGCAGCCGTAGGACGGGGCCACGCGGCCGGGACGGTGGACTCTCCCCCCGTGGGAGGCGTCATGCTGCTCGCGGGGCACGGACCGGCCGGCGGCCCCGCGCACGCTGATCGACCCGGCCACCGAGGAGAGCGACGCATGACCATCGTGGAAGGCATCGAGGCTCGCGGCCTGGAGCACTGCGAGACGACGGCACTGGGAGTGCTGCTGCGGCACCAGGGGCTCGACCTGTCCGAGCCCATGCTGTTCGGGCTCGGCTCGGGCCTGTCCTTCGTCTACTGGGACGCCAAGGGCATGGACTTCCCGTTCATGGGCGGCCGGGTCAAGCCGTTCGAGCTCACCAGGAACCTGGCCGGCAGGCTCGGGCTGACCCTGCGCGTGGAGGAGACCGGCTCGGCCCGCAAGGCATGGGAGAACGTGGCCGCCCGCATCGACGACGGCCTGCCGGTCGGCCTCCAGCTCGACTGCCACCACCTGGAGTACTTCGGCACGAAGGTGCACTTCGGTGGCCACGTCGTCGCCATGTACGGCTACGACGAGCGGCAGGCGTACCTGGTGGACACCGCGCAGCAGGGCGGCGCCGTGCGTACGAGCCGGGACAGCCTGGCGGCGGCGCGGTCCGAACGCGGCCCGATGACCGCCAGGAACCGTTCCTTCACCCTCGCCCTGCCGGACGGCCCGCCCGCCTGGCGGGAGCGGGCCGTCCCGGCGATCAGGACGTGCGCCGAGGCGTTCCTCGCCGCGCCCATCGCCAACCTGGGCCACCGCGGCATCGACAAGGCCGCCCGCCTGGTGCCCACCTGGCTGTCCCGCGCCGGCGAGCCCGCGCGGGACCTGCCGCAGGCCGCGCTCCTCATGGAGAAGGGCGGCACCGGCGGCGGCCTGTTCCGCGTCCTGTACCGGGACTTCCTCGCCGAGTGCGCCACGTTCGTCGACGACGACCGCCTGCGCGCCGGCCACCGCCTGTACGCCGAGGCCGCCGCCCTTTGGACGGACGTGTCCGCCCTGGTCGCCAAGGCCGGGGAGGGGCGCGACGCGGCGTACCTGGAGCAGGCCGGGGCCGTCCTGCGCGACCTCGCGCGCATCGAGCGGGACGCCATGCTGGCACTGCGCGAGCTGTGACCCCGGACCGCTGAAGCGCCGCGAGCTGTGACCCCGGGCCGCTAGAGCGTCGCGCGATCGACGGCGGTGAAACGGTCGGCGCCCAGCGACAGATCCAGGGACGCGAGGTCGGTGAGCACGGCGTCGGCCGCGCGCCGGCCGGAGACCAGCGCCCCCTGGAGGGAGCCGGTGTCGCGGTGGTCGCCGCACACGTACAGCCCGGCGCGCAGCCGCACCGGCTTGCGCAGCGGGTACGGCGGCCGCATCGCCGGCAGCGCCGCGGGCACCTGGTAGGTCGCCACGTGCTCCCAGCCGGAGGTGTCGCCGTAGATCTCGGTCAGGCGCCGGCGCACCGGACGTTCGTCGTCGGCCACCCCCAGGACCGACGTGGACACCAGCGCCCGCCCGTCGGCGGAGTACCCGGGGGCCGCGTCCGTGAGGACCAGGGTGTCGGCGACGGCCCCGGTGGCGTCGATGACCTGGATGGGCTCGCGCATGGGGGAGCGGGGCGCGGCGTGGTAGAAGGTGGTCACCGCGCGCATCTCCGGCGTGTCGATCTCCCTCAGCAGGCGGCCCGCGGCCGGCGGGTCGGCGGCCACCACCACCGCGCGGCCCCCGACCGTGGAGCCGTCCGCGAGCCGCACGCCGCCGGAGGTGACCTCGGTGACGCGCGCGCCGAACGTGACGGCGCCCGGCGGCAGCCGGAGGGCGAGCTGGCGCGGGATCTGCCCCATGCCGAGGGCGGGCAGCGCGATGGTCCCGCGCGCGAACGACCGCCAGAACAGGTGGAAGATCCGGCTGGAGGTCTCCAGATCGCGTTCCAGGAGCACCCCGGCCAGGAAGGGACGCATCAGGCAGTCGATCATCCGCTCGGACATGCCCCAGGCACGCAGCTCGTCGTCGGTACGCCGGTCCGGCCCGCCGCGCAGCCTGGACGCCGGCAGGACCAGGTCGCGGGCCGTGATCGCGGCGAGCACGGCGTCGTCGCGCGGCGTGCCGAGGCCGGTCAGCAGCCCGCTCAGCGCGTGCAGCGGGTGCCGCCACGGCAGCATCACCCTGGCCCGCGCCCTCGTCCCCTGGACGATCATGCCCGACGCGAACGGGCGCAGGTCGAGCGCGTCCAGGTCGAGCACCTGGCGGGCCTCCGGATAGGCGGTGTTGAACACCTGGAAGCCGCGGTCCAGCCGGAAGCCGTCCACGACGTCGGTGCGCACCCGGCCGCCCACCCCGTCGGACGCCTCCAGCACCCGTACCGGCACGCCCGCCTCGTGCAGCCGCACCGCGCAGGCCAGCCCCGCCATCCCGGCCCCCACGACGATGACGGCCCCCGACGTTCCCCGCTCGTTGTCCATGTCAGGGCCCCTACCCACGACTCCGCAGGTCAGACGACCGGCCGCCGGTCAGGGCGGGGAAGGCCCTACGCCCAGCCGTAGACCGACCTGACGGCCGCGGCGACCTCGTTGACCAGCGCCGTGTCGTTGCCGTTGGACAGGACGGCGTAGCCCGCGCCCAGCTCCGGATAGCCCTTGAAGACCGACTTGAAGCCGTAGTTCGAGCCGTCGTGGGTGTAGGAGAAGTTCTGGGTGCCGGAGCCGGCGATGAACAGCCCGCGTCCCATCCCGGGCTGCGGGCCCTGGGTGAGCAGCGTACGCACGGACGCGCGGCTGAGCGGGCCGGCGATGTCGCCGGTGGCGGTCCAGGCCCGGTTGAGGTACGACATCAGGCGGCACAGGTCGAGCACGTTCGTGTACAGGCCGGCGGCGGCCGACTCGGGGTAGCGGTTGTGGCCGCCCGGGATCACCGTCCCGGTGGAGGTGTGGCCGGAGGCGAGCTCGAAGGCGGGGGAGAGCGCGTACGAGCTGCCCGCCATCCCCAGCGGGGCGAACACCTCCTGGCTCATGTAGTCGGCCAGCGACGTGCCGGTCAGCTCCTCCACCATGCGCTGCAGCAGCACGTACCCGGCTCCGGAGTAGTGGTACTCGGCGCCCGGTTCCGTGGACAGCTCGATCTTGGGGGAGTTGCCCTCGCCGTTCATGACCTGGAGCAGCGACGGGACCGTGGCGGAGGCGCCGTACCCGGCGAAGCCGCCGCCGGAGGAGTCGAAGCCGGAGCAGGCCCCGGCGGGCGAGGTGGAGCCGCGCCCGACGATCCCGGCCCGGTGCGTCAGGAGCTGCTCGACGGTCGGCTCCGCCGTCGGCGAGACGCAGGAGCGGGCCGGCAGCGTCCAGCCGAGATGCGGGCGGACGTCGGCGGTCAGCGCGATCTTGCGGACCTGGAGCAGCCGCAGCACGCCCACCGCGGTCACGGCCTTGCTGATGGAGGCGGCCTGGAACGCGCTCTCCGGATGCGCGGCCGCGGCGCCGCCGGCCGCGAGCCGCCCGTAGCCGGCGGACCAGGCGATCTTGTTGCCGACGACCACCGCGACCGCCAGGCCCGGCGTCTTGTACGCGCTCATCCGCTGCCAGACGGTCGAGCCGCCGACCGCGTTCTCGAACTGCCGCACCCGGTCGGCGGGCAGCGCGGGCGCCTTGCCCCGGGAGCACAGCGCCCATCCGCCGCCGGGCGCGAAGGCCAGGTTGTGCAGCTGCCAGCCGCCGCCGGCCACGGTCTTCATCTGCTTGAAGCAGGCGTCGGGGATGCTGCGGGCGTAGAACTCGTCCTGCGCGACCAGGGCCCAGCCGCCCGCCTTCGGGAAGGCGACGCGGGTCAGCCGGCGGCCGCCCTGGGTCAGGTTGCGCATCATCTGGTAACACTCGTCGTCGACGCCGTTGGCCTGGAAGGCGTTCGCGGCGACGACCACCCAGCGGTCGCCGCCGGCGGGCGGGAAGGCCACGTCCACGACCTGCTGCCCGGCGGTGTAGAACGCCTTGATCCGGCTGAGGCAGGCCGCGGGCAGGCCGCGCGCCGACACGCCCTTGTCGGTGGTGATCACCCAGCGGTCGCCGCCCTCCGGGGGGAAGGCGACGGCGTTGACCTTCCGGCCCGCCTTGAGCAGCGCCCCCAGTTCCGTGAAGCAGGCGTCGGGGATGCCGCGGGCGAAGTACCGCCCGTCCTGCGTGACCATGACCCACCCGCCGGACGGGGTGAAGGCGAGCGCCGTGACGCCGTAGGGAGCCAGCTCGGCCAGCTTGGCGTGCGCCTCGGCGGTCAGGCCCGCGTCCGCGGACGGGTAGGCCGCCGCCAGCGCGGGCGTGGCCGCCACCGCGGCCGGCACTGTGGCGGCCGCCAGTCCGGCGACACCGGTCAGGGTGAGAAAACGTCTCCTGTCCACAGGGCTCCTCGGTCAAGGCGGGGGAATCACGGCGATCTTGGCAGAGATGACCGGCCAGGGCCAACCGCGACCGGTCCTGGCGCGGGCCGGGGGTGTACCCAGGTCCACCCCGGCTCGGGGGCCAGATGCAGTGAACGGGTTCGTGCCGGGCGACATCGTGGTCCCGTATCTACCGATTCGACGAAATGTGAGCACACATGCTGAGGACAGAACGCGGGACGGCCCGTGGCATCGCGGCGCCGGCCGGAGTGTTCGCCGCGGTCGCCTTCGTGGCGGCGGGTCTGCTGGGCGCGGCGCAGGCGGGCACGCCGATACCGCCCGAGGTCATCCAGCTGACCCAGTTCGGCCCGGCCCTGGCCGTGGCGGTCGTCGCCCTGCTGTGGCCGCGCACCGCCCGCGAGACCCTGGCCGGGGCCGTGGGCTGGGTCGACCGGACGGCCCTGTCCGGGGCGCAGGGCACGTCCGGGGCCGCCGGGCGCGGCGGGTGGGGTGCTGCCACCGGGGTGGCGTTGCTGGTCACGGCACCGCTGATCATCGCGGCGGCCGTCGGCGCGCACGGCCTGCTGACCGGCGACCCGCGGTTCACCGCCCCGGGGGCGCTGAACAACCCGTTCGCGCTGATCGTGGTCGCGCAGCTGGTCGGGGCGTGCGCCGAGGAGATCGGCTGGCGGTGCCTGCTGCAGCCGCTGCTGCGCCGCCGGACCGGCCCGCTGACGGCGTCGGTCGTGGTGGGCCTGCTGTGGGGGGCGTGGCACGTCCCGGTGTTCGGCCAGGCGCCGGCGTACGCGGCCGCGTTCCTGGTGGCGACGGTGGCGATGTCGGTCGTGATGGGGCTGGCCGTCGAGCGGGTGCGCGCCCACCGGCTGCTGCTGACCGGCGGCTTCCACACGCTGATCAACCTCGGCCTGCTGCTGTTCATGGACGAGGAGGCGGGCGCGGTCACGCCGATCATGTTGTTCGCCGCGTCGTGCCTGCTGGCGGCGGTGCTCTGGGTGTGGAGGGCACCGGCTAGAATCCACGTCCGATGAGGGCGAAGGAGAGGCTGGTCGCCGTGGCGCGCTGCCAGCTCGCGGGGCTGCTCGCCGTGGCGGGGTCGGCGGTGGGGTCGCTCGTCGTCCTGGCCCTCCTTCTGCTGCCGGTCGGCGTCGGCTTCTGGCTGCTCGTCCCCGGGGCGACGACGCTGCGGTCGCTGTCGGACCGCTCGCGCGAGCGCGCCACCCGGTGGACGGGCACCCGCATCACCCCGCCCGAGCCCTACGCCGGCGATCACTCATGGAGCAGGCGCAGGCGGGCGGGGGCGATCCTGGCCGCCGAGGGTTTCTGGCGGGACCTGGCCTGGGCCTGGCTGGAGCCGTGGGTCGGCGGCTTCCTCGTCGCCGTCCCGCTGGGTTTCCTCTGGTACGGCGCGTTCGGCGCCCTGGTGCAGCCGTTCGTGTGGCCGGTGCTCGGCCCCGACAACTGGTACGCGTTCGTCCCGGTGCAGGACATGCCGACGATGCTGGCGGCCCTCGTGCTGGGGGTCGTCTTCATGGCCGCCGGGCTGCTGCTGGCCCCGCCGATCCTGCGCCTGCACGGCCGCTGGACCCGGCGGCTGCTGTCGGTGCCCCGCCGTACGGAGATGGTCCGGCGGATCGCCCACCTGACCGACACCCGGGCCGAGGTGCTCGACGTGCAGGCGGCCGAGCTGCGCCGCATCGAGCGCGACCTGCACGACGGCGCCCAGGCCCGGCTGGTGTCCCTCGGCCTGACCCTCGACAGCGCCACCCGGCTCCTCGACAGCGACCCGGCCGCCGCCCGCAAGCTGCTGCTGGAGGTGGCCGAGACCTCCGCCCGCGCCCTGGAGGACCTGCGCAACCTGGTGCACGGCATCCATCCGCCGGTCCTCGCCGACCGGGGGCTCGGCGACGCCGTCAGGTCGCTGGCGCTGGACAGCTTCCTCGACGTCGGCGTGGACGTCCGGCTGAGCGGCCGGCTGCCCTCGCCGGTGGAGTCGGCGGCCTACTTCGCGGTCGGCGAACTGCTCGCCAACGCGGCCAAGCACGCCGCCGCGCGGGAGGTCGCCATCGTCCTCGACCACGACGGCGGGCGCCTGCGCGTCACCGTCACCGACGACGGCCGGGGCGGCGCCGACCCCGCGAAGGGCACCGGGTTGCGTGGGCTCCGCCGCCGTCTGGAATCCTTCGACGGCGTCCTCACCCTGCACAGCCCGCCCGGCGGGCCGACCACTGCCACCCTGGAGATCCCGTGCGCGTTGTCCTCGCCGAAGACCTCTTCCTGCTGAGGGACGGGCTGACCAGGACTCTGCGCGAACACGGCTGCGACGTGGTGGCGTCGGTCGACAACGGCCCGTCCCTGCTGCGGGCGCTGCTGGAGGACGAGCCGGACGTCGCCGTGGTGGACGTACGGCTCCCGCCCACCTACACCGACGAGGGCCTGCAGGCCGCCCTGGAGGCGCGCCGCCGGCGTCCCGGCCTGCCCGTCCTGGTCCTGTCCCAGTACGTCGACCAGCTCTACGCCAACGAGCTGCTGGCGACCGGCGACGGCGCCGTGGGCTACCTGCTCAAGGACAGGGTCACCGACACCGCCCAGTTCGTCGACGCGGTCCGCCGGGTCGCGGCGGGCGGGACGGTGATGGACCCGCAGGTCATCACCAAGCTGCTGACCCGCAGCCAGGCGCGCGGCATGATCGACAGCCTGACCCCGCGCGAGCTGGACGTGCTGGAGATGATGGCCGAGGGCCGGTCCAACGTCGCCATCGCCGCGACCCTGCACTTCAGCGAGAGCGCGGTCGCCAAGCACACCGCGAACATCTTCGCCAAGCTCCGCATCGCCCCCTCGGCCGACGACAACCGCCGCGTCCTGGCCGTCCTCGCCTACCTCAAACGCTGACTTTGACTTCGAGCGCGCTCGAATTCCTAGCGTCGCGTCCATGACGACGACACTGATCACAGGGGCCAACAAGGGGCTCGGGTTCGAGACCGCCCGGCGGCTCGTCGCGGCGGGGCACA
The DNA here is from genome assembly GCF_040642995.1 of Nonomuraea sp. NPDC047529. Taxonomy (NCBI): domain Bacteria; kingdom Bacillati; phylum Actinomycetota; class Actinomycetes; order Streptosporangiales; family Streptosporangiaceae; genus Nonomuraea; species Nonomuraea sp. NPDC047529. The sequence continues at coordinate 116,506 of NZ_JBEYTJ010000029.1, forward strand.
CCGTCTACGTCGCGAGCCGGGACGCCGGACGCGGACGGACGGCCGCCGAACGGCTGGGCGCGCGGGCGGTGCCGCTGGACGTCACCGACGACGCGTCCGTGACGGCGGCGGCACGGGCCGTCGAGGCGGACGGCGGGCTGGACGTGCTGGTCAACAACGCCGGCATCCAGGTGGAGATGGAGGACGGCCACGTGGTGGCCGGCGCGGCGGAGCTGACCGCCGAGATGATGCGGCGCACGTTCGAGACGAACGTCTTCGGCATGGTCCGGGTGCTGCACGCGTTCCTGCCGTTGTTGCGGCGATCCGGCGCGCCGGTCGTCGTCAACGTCAGCAGCGGCCTGGCCTCCCTGTCCCGGATGGCCGACCCCGGCAGGGTCGGCCACGACTACCGGGGCGTGGCGTACCCGGCGTCGAAGGCGGCCGTCAACATGATCACCGTCCAGTACGCGAAGGCGTTCCCCGAGATGCGGATCAACGCGGTCGAACCCGGCTTCACCCGGACCGACCTGAACGGCAACAGCGGCCACCAGACCGTCGGGCAGGGCGCCGAGATCATCGTCCGCATGGCCCAGGTGGGACCCGACGGCCCCACCGGCGGCTACTTCGACGCCGAGGGCCCCCTCACCTGGTGACCGACGCCCTCCGCGCCTCGGGGGGTGATCCCGGCAGGCGCGGAGGGGACGGCGGTCAGTCCTTGATGACCGCGTCGCGGGGGCCGCCGTAGTAGGGGTTCTTGTCCAGGCGCTCCTCCGTCACGAGCAGCTGGATCACCCCCTTGGCGTTCTGCTCCGCCTCCCAGACGACCCAGTGGTCGCCGACGGGCGTGCTCTGGGTGTGGTCGATGGCGAACCCTCCCGGGTTGCCGGGCGGGACGGTGATGACCGCGAAGATCACCTTCCGGCCGAGCCTCCTCAGCTCGGGCAGCACCTCGCCGACGGTCTTCTCGTCCACCCGCAGACCGCCCAGCTCGCGGGTGCTGATGGCGCGGAACTCCGGCTCCTCCTGCTTCACCGTGGGGAGGGGCACGGGCTCGCAGGGCGCCACCGGGCCCTCCATCAGATACGTGCTGGTCAGACCGCCCTTTCCGCTGAGGGTCCAGACGAACGTCTGCCCCGGGCCGAACAGCTTGGTGTTGATGCGCATCTGCACGCCCTCGGACTCGCCCGGGATGTTCTCCGGCAGGCTGTAGATGCCGCGCGGGATGTTCTCCACGTCCTTGCCGCGCGGCCGGCGGCACGTCATGCCCTTGGGCACGTGGTCCACCAGCGCGGGCACGCCCAGCTCCCTCAACCGCTTCTCCAGCCCGGTAGCGTCGTCGAAGTCACGGATCTGGATCGTCACCATCCCCTCGTCCAGGTTGACGGCCCACGAGCTGGGCGCGCCGTCCTCCAGCACGATCGGGACCGTCACCACACCCGCGGCCAGCGCGACCGCGGCGACCAGCCCGAACGCCAGGCGCCCGGGCCGGACGCCGCGCCGTGCCCGCCGGGCCGAGCCCGGCGCTGTTCCCGGTGCCGTTCCCGGTGCTGTGCCCGGCTCTTCGGCGGTGATCGCGGCCAGCAGCGCCCGCGCCCCCGCGCCGGACGACTCGCCTCCCCGCTCACCGGGCGCGACCCGGGCCAGCCTCCCGATCGCCTCGATCCCGTCCAGGTTCCGCTCGGTGTTCTCAGCGTTCTCGGTGTTCTTCACAGCGCTCCTCCCAACGGCCTCTCCGCCGGGACCAGCCGGCTCTCTGCGGTGACGTGCACGCCCGCCGACGCCAGGGCGCGCGACAGGCGCTTGCGGGCGCGGTGCAGCCTGATCCGTACGGCGTTGCGCGACAGGCCCAGCGCCTTCGCGATCTCTTCGCGTTCCAGCCCCTCCCACGCGACCAGGGACAACAACTCCCGGTCGTCGTCGGACAGGCCCCTGAACGCCCGGCCGATCGCGTCCAGCTCGACCTGGCTGTCGGGCGAGTGGCCGTACAGGTCGGCCAGTTCGGCGTCGAGCTCGGCCGTGCGCTCCCTGCGGCGGTTGTCGCCCCGGAAGTGGTTGGCCAGGACCTTGCGCGCCACGCCGTACAGCCAGAGGGTGGCCTCAGGGCCCTCGGGCAGCTCGTCCACCCGGCGCCAGGCGACGGTGAAGGTCTCCGCCACCACGTCGGCGGCGTCCTGAGGCGAGTCGCACCGGCGTACGGCGTAGGCGGTGATCTGGCCGTAGGCCCGGTTGTAGGCGGCCTCGAACTTGGCCGACCGCTCGTCATCCACGGGCGGTTCCCATGGCGAATCTCCTCATCGAATCATTTGCTCGGACACCTCTGCCTATGTGCGCGCATGCGCCATCATTTCGCCCTGAATCGCGGCGAACTTCGAGGGTCCCGAGCATGGAGACGTGGGGTCAGACGCCGGTCACCGGGTTCTTCGGCACGCGCTTCTCGGACACCAGCAGCCGTACCGCGCCCTGCCGGTACGGCTCGGCGGCCCAGACCACCCAGTGGCCGCCCACCTTCGCCGACTGCCCGCGCGGGTCCACCGAGAAGCCGTCCCCGCCGGGAGCGGGTTCGATGATCTGGAACGTCACCTCCAGGCCCCGCCTGCGCGTCTCGGCCAGCACCTCGGCGACCGGGCGGCCGTCCACGACGTAACCCTCCAGGGCCTCGCCCTTCCGGCCGGCGTCCGCGTTGTTCTGGTACAGCTCGCCGGGCCTGGCGGGGCGGCCCAGGTAGAGCACGCCCTTGCCGCCGAAGTCCTTGGAGACGGTGACGGTGAGCGCGCAGCCGGGCCGTCCGGGGGTGCAGCCCTTCGGGCGCAGGGTGCCGCCGATGCGGTCGCTCTCGGTCGTGCCGCTGAAGCCGAGCCGGAAGACCTCGCCGACCGCCGTGGGGGAGGCGGGCCGCAGGTCGAGGGCGACGTCCAGGCCCATCGCCCGGAACGCCTCGCTGTAGAGGGCGTGGTCGGCGAACGGGTCCTTGATCGTGGCCACGTACTCGTCGCCGCGCAGTTCGATGCCGATGGCGGAGTTGGCGTACGCGGTGGGGCGGGCGTCGGGGCCGGCCAGCACCGGGCCCAGGACGGCCGCGGCGGCGAGCGCGGCGGCGGCGAGCAGCCCGCCGAACAGGAGCCGCCCCCGACGCCCGCGCCGGGAAGCGGGGAAGGCGCCGTGAAGGCGGTCCTCCTGCTCGGCCAGCGCGGCCAGGAAGCGGTCCTCCTGCGCGGCCAGGGCCTCTGCGGTGGGCGCGGGCACCTCCGAGCGGAGGCGTCCGAGCTCGGTCATCTCATTCATGGACGGGCTCCTCGCTGACGACGGCCATCGGGTTGACTCCTCCGAGCTCTCCGCGCAACTTCTCCCTGGCCCGGTTGATGCGAGAACGCACGGTTCCGACCCGCACGTCCAGCGCCTCGGCGACCTCGGGGTACGTCAGCCCGGCCCACGCCACCAGCAGCAGCGCGTCACGGTGACCTCCGGGCAGCGTCGCCAGCGCCCCGGCCAGGCGGCGGCGGGCCGCCTCGGCGCTCACCCGGTCGTCGCTGCGGTCGGTGAAGGAGGCCGTCACCGGGTCCGTGCCGGTGCGTTCGAGCACGCGCAACTGGTGCACCTCGGTACGCACATGGCGGCTCATCAGATTGGTGGCGATCCCGTACAACCAGGGACGGGCGTGCGGACGGGACAGGTCGTAGCGGCCACGCTGCCTGAACGCCGTCAGGAACGTCTCCGCCACCACGTCGTCCGCGGCGTCCGCCCCCAGCCTTCTGGTGACGTACCGGGTGATGCCGGAGGCGTGCCGGCGGAACAGCTCGGCGAAGGCCTCCGGCTCGTGCAGGGAGCGTTGGACATGGGAGGCGTCATCACCTTCCGGATGGTTCGGGGCGCTCACTTTGTGGCCTTTCGGCGATGAATCAGGACAACAGTTGTTGCCTGGACGGCCGCGAGCGGTTCCCGGCGACCGCGTACGGAACGCCCCTCATCCTCCCGGGAGGCGGTCAGCCGCCGTCGAGGGCCTGGTGGTCGACCTTGCCGTTGGGCAGGCGCGGCAGGGAGTCCAGCCGCTGGAACACCGTCGGGACGGCCACGATCGGCAACCGGTCCAGCAGGTGCGCGCGCAGCGCCCGGCGGTCGATCCGGTCCTGGTCGGTGACGAGGTAGCCCTTGAGCCGCACGGGGCCGGAGCCGGTCCGCGCGACCCCGACGGCGGCGGCCAGCACGCCGGGGAAGCCCGCCATGGCGTGCTCGATCTCCGCGCGTTCCACCCGCGCGCCGCCCAGCTTGAGCTGGTGGTCGGCGCGGCCGTGGAACAGCAGCTCCCCGTCCGGACGCCGGGAGACCAGGTCGCCGGTGCGGTAGGCGTCCCCGAGGCCCTCGGCCAGGCCGGGGCCGGAGATCAGCAGCTCGCCGACGCCGTCCGGGCCGGGGTCGGCGATGGTCACGCGCGCCCCCGGGACCGGGCGGCCGATCGGCACCCGGGCCGCCTGCGCGTCCTCGGGGACGCAGCGGTGGACCGTGCTCCAGACCGTGCACTCGGTGGGGCCGTACTCGTTGTGCAGGGCCGTGCCGGGCAGCGCGGCGTAGTGCTCCCCGACCAGCGCGGGCGGGCACGTCTCGCCCGCGACGATCACCGTGCCGAGCGACCCGAACGCGTCGGCCAGGCCGTTGCGGAGCGCCAGCCCGTAGAACGACGGCACCATGAGCAGGTGCGACGGCCGGTGCTCGACGGCGAAGCGCGCGGCGGCGGCCAGGTCGGACGGGCGCTGGCTCGGGATGACCAGCCTGCCGCCGCAGGCCAGCGTCCAGTAGATCCCGGCGACCGAGCTGTCGAAGGAGATGGACGAGCAGAGCAGGAACCCGGTGACCGGCGACCCGTAGTGGGCCAGCCGGGCCGAGGTCGACCAGGCCAAGGCGGCGCGCGAGACGGTGACGGGCTTCGGCGTGCCCGTCGAGCCGCTGGTGAAGCAGGTGTAGGCGAGCCGCGCCGAGGTGGCGGGCACCGGCCCGTCCGGCAGGTCCGTACGGGCCATCTCGACGCGGAGGGCCGGGCCGGTCAGCGGGACGATCATGTCCGGCTCGATGAGCGCGATCCGCGCCCCGCACGCCTGCGCGACGTCCTGCTGCCGCTGGAAGGGGAAGGCGGCGTCGATGGCCACGTAACGGCCGCCGGCCCGCAGGACGGCGAGCATGCCGATGACCGCCCACCGGGACAGGTGCGCATGGATCACCACGGGCTCGTCGGGCCGCAGGCCCGCCTCCAGCAGCACCCGCGCGAGCCCGGCGCTGTGCCGGTCCAGGTCCCGGTAGGACAGCTCGCCCTCGCGGTCGGCGATCGCGGTGTGCTCGCGGCCCAGGTGGGGTTCGATGAGCTCAAGCATCGGCCAGCCGCTCCAGCACGCGCAGGAACCCGGCGACCTTCTCCTCCACCCAGTCCAGGCCGAACATCCCGGCCTCGTAGGCGACGACGCCGACCACCTCCTCGTCCACCCGCATCGACCACAGCAGGTGCACGGGCATCACGGGAGCGGGCTGCCGCTCCTCCGGCACCGGCGTCAGCAGCAGCGCCGGGTCCTCGGCGGTGGGAGCGAACGGCGTCCTCGGGATGAGCTGGAACACCGGGAAGGTGCGCTCGACGACCTCCGACGGGTCGAACACCACGGCCGCCAGCTCCGGCGCCTCGGGCAGCACCCGCAGCAGCGGCACGTCGTGCCGGTAGGCCGCCCGGCACGCCTCGTCGGCCCGGCGGCTCAGCTCGTCCAGGTCGGCGGGGTCGTCGGTGGTGATCCGCAGCCACAACAGGTTGAGCATGAACCCGGCCGTGTACCACTCCGACGGCTTGCGCCCGGCGGTGATGACCGGCACGACGGCGTCGCCGTGCCCCGCCCAGACCGACGCGGTGAACGCCGTCAGCAGGAGGGTGAACGGCGTGGTCCGGCGGCGGCGGGCCGCCCGGCCCAGGCGCAGCCACAGCGGGCCGGGCACGGTGAATCGGCACGTCCGCTGGTCGCCGCGCCTGCCGGGCGTCGGCACCGGCATGGCGAGCTCCGCCACGCCGTCCAGCCGGTCCCTCCAGTACGGCAGCGCGTCGGTGATCGTCCTCTCCCAGGACGGCGAGAAGTCGTCGGCGGCGACCTCGGCGTACCCCATGACCCCGGAGCCCGGCGGCGGGCCGCCGCGCAGGCGGGCGGTGTAGGCGTCGGACAGGTCGCGCGCCAGCAGCGGCAGCGACCAGGCGTCGGAGGTGAGGTGGTGGGCGACGATCACCAGCAGGCTCGTGCCGTCCTCGCACCGGCCCAGGTGCACCCACAGCAACGGCGGCTCCTCCGGCGGGTACGCCGAGCCGGTGGCCATCGCGAGGAAGGCGTCCTCGTCGTCCACGTCGTGCACCAGCAGGCGCCCCGGGACGCTTTCGTGCACCCGCGCCCGGACGCCGCCGTCCGGATCGCGCGACACGGTCGTGCGCAGGGCGTCGTGCCTGGCCACGACGTCGTCCACGGCCCGGCGCAGCACATCGGCGTCCACCTCGTGCGCCACGCGGTAGGCCGCCCGGACGATGAACGTCGAGTTGACCACGCTCCCCGGCACGGCCTCCTCCAGCCCGAGCAGCAACCGCTGGGCGTAGGTGAACGGGATCTCTGTCGTCATTGGCCTCTCCTGGGCGTCCCCGAGATGATCAGCTTCTTGAAGCCGGTGAGGAAGGTCGATCGCACCCGGACCGGTTCGCCGACCACCTCGACGTCGGCGAAGGTCGCGAACAGCGTCGCGAAGAACAGCCGCAGCGTCAGCCGGGCCAGGTGGGATCCGATGCAGTAGTGATGTCCGCTGCCGAAGGCGAGGTGGCGGTTGGGCGTACGGGCCGGGTCGAAGGTGTCCGGGTCGGCGAAGACGGCGGGGTCACGGTTGGCCGAGCCGATCCAGGCGACCACGGGCTCGCCCGCCGGGAGGTCCACGCCGGACAGCCGCACCGGCCGGGTGGTGTGGCGCATGAAGTGGCTGCCGGGCGACGCCCAGCGCAGCGCCTCCTCGACCCCGTCGCGCAGCAGCTCAGGACGGCCGGCCCAGGCGCGGTAGCCGCCGCGGGCCAGCTCGAACACCGTGGAGCTGACCACGTTCGGCAGGGTGACGCTCGCCCCGAGCAGCAGGCTGTAGCAGTTGGAGACGGCCGTGCCGGGGTCCATCCGGCCGCCGTCCGGCGACAACATCAGGCTGATCAGGTCCTCGCCGGGGGTGCGGGCGCGTTCCCGTACCAGGTGCAGGAAGTAGGCGAACAGCTCGCGGTGCGCCCGGCGCAGCGTCCCGGACGCGTCGCCGGCGACCTGGTAGTCGGGGTCGTCCTCGGCGCTGGCCGCCATGACCAGCGTGAGCAGGCGCGGCCGGTCCTCGTCCGGCAGCCCCAGCAGCGGCCCGGCCAGCGCCAGCGGCAGTCCCCGGACGGCGGCGGCCAGGTCGAACTCCGGCCCGTCCAGGCCGGGCGCGAGCAGCCCGGTGATCGCGGTGATGACGGACGGCTCGTAGGCCGCGGCCGAGCGCAGGTCCATGACCTTCCGCAGCGGGGCGCGCATCCGGTCGTGCTCGGGCGGGTCGGTGGCGGCGAGCTGCCGTCCGGCCGCCGGGTCGTCGCGGCCCAGCAGGTTGAGCAGGGTGCCGCGCTCGCTGGTGAAGCACGTGTGGTCGCGCAGGACGCGGTCCACGTCGGCGTACCGGGTGACCGACCAGAAGCCCCGGTCGTGCCGGTGCACCGGGTCGTTCTCGCGCAACCACCGCCAGGTCCGGTGCTGCCCGCCCGCCTCGAACAGGGCGGGGTCGGCGAGGTCACGCATGGTCGAAGGGGGCCGGCGAGCCGATCACCTCGGCGAGCTCGGCGATGGTCGGCGACAGGAACAGCGTCCAGGCGGGCACCTCGAACCCGAACTCGCGGTCGATCGCGAACTGCACGTCGGCCGCCAGCAGGGAGTCGCCGCCCAGCTCGAAGAAGTCGTCCTCGATGCCGACGGGCGCGACGCGCAGTTTGGCCGACCACAGGCCGGCCAGCCGCCGTTCGATGTCGGTGCGCGGAGCCTCGTACGCCGATTCCAGTTCGAGGTCGTCCCGTGACGTGACAGTGGTCATCCCAACTCCGTGGTGAGGTGAACGCGAGGGCCCGGCCAGCCTGCCCCGCCGCTGTTGAGTCCCCGTTGAGGATGTGTTGATCACCCTCGCCCAGGTTCGGGAGATCGGCCGGACGGTGCGGCGACGGCCGAATCTCCTCCTGACGAGGTCGCCGGCGTGGAAGCAGGCATCCCTCACCCTCGGCTCCCTGTGGCGCGCCTGTGTGAAACGGCGTGAGCGGCACGCGATTGACACAACCTGCGGAACTTGACGGCGCCCGCAATTTCGTTTCATAGTGAGCCGGTCACCTATTTACGTATTCCCGGAGGTTCGCAGCGACAATAATGTTAGCGATAACAGAGCAACTTCCTTTCCGTCCCTGACGGTTCGTCGCAGGTCAATGGACATAGGGCTGTGCGCGTCCGCGCAGCGGCCGATCGCCTCTTTCCGTGCGTCGAATTACCTCGGCACCCCCTGAAAGGCAGCGGTTTCATTGATGATGTCCCGGTCCGGATCAAGCATTCTCAAAAAGGCGGGAGCGGCCGTCGCGCTCGTCGCCGGGCTGCTCGCCGGCGCCCCCGCGGCGTCGCAGGCCGCCACCCAGCAGTCGTGCGACATCTACGCCGCCGGCGGCACCCCCTGCGTCGCGGCGCACAGCACCACCCGCGCCCTGTACGCCGCCTACAACGGCCCCCTCTACCAGGTGCGCCGCTCCTCCGACAACGCCACCCGCGACGTCGGCCTCCTCGGCGCGGGCGGCTACGCCGACGCCGCCGCCCAGGACGCCTTCTGCGCCGGCACGACCTGCCTCATCACGGTCCTCTACGACCAGTCCGGACGGGGCAACCACCTCACCCAGGCGCCCCCCGGCGGGTTCCCCGGCCCGGCACCCGGCGGGTACGACAACCTCGCGATCGCCACCGCCGCCCCGACCGTGATCAACGGCCACAAGGCGTACGGCGTCCGGGTCACCCCCGGCACCGGCTACCGGAACAACACCACCAACGGCGTCGCCAAGGGCGACCAGCCCGAAGGCATGTACGCCGTCTTCGACGGCACCCACCACAACGGCGGCTGCTGCTTCGACTACGGCAACGCCGAGACCAACAGCCGCGACAACGGCAACGGCACGATGGAGGCCATCTACTTCGGTGACATCAAGGTCTGGGGCTACGGCACCGGCAACGGCCCCTGGGTCATGGCCGACCTGGAGAACGGCCTGTTCTCCGGCGTGAACCCGGGCTACAACGCGAACGACCCCAGCGTCAGCCACCGCTACCTGACCGCCGTCGTCAAGGGCGAGCCGAACCACTGGGCGATCCGCGCCGGGAACGCCCAGTCCGGCGGCCTGTCCACCTACTACGACGGCCCGCGCCCCAACGCCCCCGGCTACAACCCCATGAAGAAGGAGGGCGCGATCATCCTCGGCATCGGCGGCGACAACAGCAACGGCTCCGCCGGCACCTTCTACGAGGGCGTGATGACCTCCGGCTACCCCTCGAACGCCACCGAGAACGCCGTGCAGGCGGCCATCGTCGCCGCCGGTTACACCACGACGGGCGGCGGCGCGGACGGGACGCTCACCCCCGGCGCGTCCGTCTCGCTGCGCGCGACCACGGCCTGCTGCACCACCCGCTACCTGCGCCACCAGAACGACCAGGTCGTCACGTCGGTGATCGGGTCCGGCAGCTCGTCGCTGGACAGGAGCGACGCCACGTGGATCGTCCGCGCCGGGCTGGCCGGGAGCTCGTGCCTGTCGTTCGAGTCGCGCAACTACCCGGGCGACTACCTGCGGCACCAGAACTACCAGCTCCACCGGCAGCACAACGACGGCAGCGCGCTGTTCGCCGCCGACGCCACCTTCTGCCCGCAGGCGGGGAAGAGCGGCCAGGGCACGTCGTTCGCCTCCGCCAACTTCCCCGACCGGTTCCTGCGCCACTACGACAACACCGTCTACATCGCGAGCAACGGCGGCTCGCACGCCTTCGACAGCGCCACCTCCTGGGCGGCCGACGTGAGCTGGGCCGTCAGCCCGCCCTGGGCGTGACGGGCCCCGAGCCGTCCCCGGCCCGCGACCGGGGCGGCTCACCGCATGTCGGCCGGACGGGCCCGCCCGTCGAAGGGGAAACGGGCGCGGAAGTCGATCTCGGCCTCGGCCATCGACATGAACGTGACGCCCTTGTGCCCGCGCATGTGCGCGATGAGCCGCTCCAGCATCAGCAGCACCTGGGGACGCCCGCTGACGTCGGGGTGCAGCGTGATGGGGAAGACCGCGTAGTCCAGCTCGCGGTAGACCCAGTCGAACTGGTCGCGCCACTGCTGTTCGAGGTCGCGCGGGTTGACGAAGCCGTGGCTGTTCGGCGAGCTCTTGATGAACATCATCGGCGGCAGGTCGTCCAGGTACCAGTTCGCCGAGAACTCCACCAGGTCCACCTCCTCGCCGGGCACCAGCGGCTTCATCCAGGTCGAGGCGGCCTGCTCGTAGTCGATGCGCGTCCAGCGCTCGCCCTTACGGGCGTAGAAGGGCTGGAAGTCGCGGTAGGACTGCGAGTGGTCGTAGCCGAAGCCGTAGCGCAGCAGCAACTCGGCGGTCCGCGCGGACATCTCCCACCACGGCGCCACATAGCCGCGGGGCCGGACGCCGAGCACCTGGTCCAGCACCTCCAGGCTGCGCGCCAGGACGTCCTCCTCCTGCTGGGCGGACATCGAGACCGGGTTCTCGTGCATGTAGCCGTGCGCGCCGACGTCGTGCCCGGCCTCGACGATCCGCCGCATCTGGTCGGGGAACGACTCCGCCGAATGTCCAGGGACGAACCAGCTCGTCCGGATTCCCTCGCGGGCGAACAGGCGCAGCAGCCTCGGGGTCCCGACCTCGGCGGCGAACACGCCCCGCTGGATGTCGTTCGGTGAGTCCTGGCCGCCGTACGAGCCGATCCAGCCCGCCACGGCGTCCACGTCCACGCCGAAGCACACGTTGATGGCTTTCTTCATGGACCAGGACGTACCCCCGGCGTGACGGCCGGGCAACCGGGTTCGTCGGATCTTGGGTAGATCCTTCACAGGTGCCCTGACCTGGTCTGGTTCGCCTACAGTTACGGCGTGAACATCTGCGTCTTCTGCTCCGCCGCCGACCTCGACGAGCGTTACACCCGTCCCGCCCGCGAGTTCGCCGAGCTCATCGGCAAGGGCGGCCACACCCTGGTGTGGGGCGGCTCCGACACCGGCCTGATGAAGGTCATGGCCGACGGCGTGCAGGAGGCCGGGGGCCGCCTGGTGGGCGTCTCGGTCGAGTTCCTGGCGCACAAGGCCCGGCCGGGCGCCGACGAGATGCTGGTCACCCGCGACCTGGCCGAGCGCAAGGCACAACTGCTGTCCCGCGCCGACGGCTTCGTGATCATGGTGGGCGGCAGCGGGACGCTCGACGAGGCCACCGAGATCCTGGAGCTGCGCAAGCACGGCCTGCACACCAAGCCGGTCGTGTTGCTGAACACCGCGGGCTTCTACGACGGGCTGAAGCAGCAGTTCCAGCGCATGGAGGCGGAGGGCTTCCTGCCGCTGCCCCTCACCGAGCTGGTGTTCTTCGCCGAGGAGGGCGTCGGGGCCATCGCCTACCTGGAGGAACAGTCGGGCCTGATCCCGCCGGGCGACCGGGGCTGACCGGCCCGGCGGCGGGCGTTCAGGGACGACCGCGCGCGGGTAGGGGGGGAGGAGGCTGTGGCCGTCGGGGGAGGTCACGATGGGGGCTGACGGCGAGCCCGCAGGCAGCGGGCTGGCGTTCGAAGTGCTGGACCCGGCGCCGGTGGGCGTGGCGGTCGCGCGCGGCCCCGACCACCGCCTGGTCTACACCAACGCCGCCTACCGCTCCCTGTTCGCCGACAGCCGCACCGGGATGCCGATCGAGGAGGCGTTCGCGGAGTTCGTCGAGGTGCACTTCCGCGCCCAGTTCGACCGGGTCTACGCCACCGGCGAGCCGTTCGTCACCACGGCCGAGCCGGAGTACGTCGTCGGCGGGCTGGAAGGCACCGAGAAGCGGTTCTTCACCTCCAGCCTGTCGCGCGTCGTCTTCGGCCCCGGCGACTACGGCGTGCTGGAAGTGGTGATGGAGGTGACCGACCAGGTCACCGCCGCGCGGCGGATCGAGGCCATCGCCGAGGAACGCCGCCGCATCCTGCGCCGCTACGAGAGCCTGATGAAGGTCAGCGCGCAGATCATCTGGGTGACCACCCGCGACGGCTACGTGCACGAGCCCAGCCCGACCTGGGAGCGGGTCACCGGGCAGCCGTGGGAGGAGCACCGCGGCCAGGGCTGGCTCAAGATGGTCCATCCCGACGACCGCCAGGACACGATCAGGTCGTGGGTCCGGGCGGTCAGCAGGGCCATCGACACCTGGGAGCACGTCTACCGGCTGCACACCGCCGACGGCTCCTACCGGCACTTCCAGATGCGCGCCGTGCCCATCTGCGAGAACGGCCAGATCGTGGAGTGGGTGGGGTCGTGCACCGACATCGAGGACCAGTGGCAGGAACAGCGCCGGCAGCGCCTGCTCGACAACGCCGCGGCGGCCACGGCCCAGTCCACCAGCCTGGAGGAGATGCTCGGCGCGCTGTCCGACGTCATCGTGCCCGAGCTGGCCGACGGCTGCGGCGTCTACCTCGTCACCGACCTCACCGGCGAGCGGCACGGCGGGGCGCCGTTCGTCGTCGAGCGGCTGGTCACCGCGGTCCGTCGCGGCCTGGTGCCGCTGTCGCCGTACAGCGAGGAGCAGCTCGACGACGACAACGCCTTCGTGACGGCCGTACGCCGGCGGCGGCCCATGCTGCAGACGTTCCCGGCCGGGTCGCCGCCGCCCGGCCTGGCCCCCGCGAGCACGCGCGAGTGGCTGGCGGCCAGCGACGCCAACAGCCTGCTGATCCTGCCGGTCGTGGTCGACGGCACGGTCCCCGCCGTGGTCGGGGTGGTGACGTGCGGCGAACGCCCCGCGATCAGCCGGGCCGACATCTCGCTGCTGACCAACATGTTCGGCCACGCCCACGACGCCCTGAGCCGGGCCATCCGCTTCCAGCGCACCCAGCAGGTCGCGCTGGCCCTGCAGTACAGCCTGCTCGCCGAGCCGCCGCGGCTGCCGGGCCTGCGGATCGTGGCCCGCTACCGGGCCAGCCCGAGCGCCGCCGAGGTGGGCGGCGACTGGTACGACTGCTTCGTCCTGCCCGACGGCGTCCCGGCGCTGGTCATCGGCGACGTGGCGGGGCACGACCTGTCGGCGGCCGTCCTGATGAGCCAGTTGCGCAACATGCTGCGGGCGCTGGCGATGGACCGCTGCGAGCCGCCCGGCGAGATCCTGACCCGGCTCAACGTCGCGATGGAGTCGTTGTCCTCCGACGTCACGGCCACGTGCGTGTTCGCCCGCGTGGAGGAGTGCGAGGGCGGCCACCGGCTGCGGTTCGCGGTGGCCGGCCATCCGCCGCCCCTGCTGGTCACCGCCCAGGGCCACGGACGCTTCCTGGAGGGCGCGGTCAGCCCGCTGCTCGGCTTCCCCGACGACGAGACCCGCGCCTCCCAGACGGAACCGCTCCCGCCGGGCGGCACGGTGCTGCTCTACACCGACGGCCTCATCGAGCGGTCGGGCGAGCATCTCGACCTCGGCCTGGAGCGCCTGCGCCGGGTGGCGGAGTCGCTCGCCGCCGAACCGCTGGACAGCTTCTGCGACCAGGTGCTCAGCGGCCTGCCCAGCACCGGGCTCGACGACATCGCCATCATCGCCCTCCGGCTCCCGCCCGCCGCGCAGGAGTGATCAGCCGGGCAGCAGGCCCGTGACCGTGCACAGGCTGCGCAGCGCGGCGTGGGTGCTGAGGGCCCGCCCGTAGTCCCCGCCCAGCAGGGCGGCGGCGGCCTCGCGTCCCATGGCCTGGACGGCGGGGTCGCGCGCGGCCACGGCGTACCGGGCGCTACGGGCCACGCCGACGACGATGCCGGTGGAGTCCAGGACGCGGAACACCGGCTCGGCGCCGGCCCGGTCGGCGGCCGCGCAGGCGCGTACGGGCGGCACCGGACCCTCGGAGGCCACGCTCAGCTCGCGGACCACGGCCGCCCGGTCGACCGGCAGTGGCTTGTCGTCGGCAGTGGACAACGCGGTGATGGCCAGATGGCCGAACAGCAGCGAGCCGAGCACGGTGGGGACGAGCGAGAGCACGGCGCCGACCGGCCGCCCGGCGGCGCCGTTCCATGGACGCGCACCCCAGGGACGTGCCTTCCGGGGAAGGGGACCCGCGTCGGACAGCGCCTGCACGCCGCCGCGCAGCACACTGCCCAGCCACGCCACGGCGGGGCCCACCAGCATCAGCACGGCGAACCCGATCGTGAAGAACGGCCCGTTCCGGGACAGTAGACGCGGCAGCGGGGCCATGCAGGACGAGAGCTGCCCGGGACCGCACGCCGCGATGACCAGGTGGACCAGGACCAGCGGTACGAGGCCGAGCACGATCAGCAGCATGAGGACCCCGGCGCCCGCCACGACCGGCGCCGTGCCGCCGCGTCCTCCGGCGGCCAGGCCGAAGCAGAACGACCCGGCCAGGACCACGGCCGTCGCCACGATGAGCAGCGGGGCGAAGAGAGCCGCCGCGCTCGCCGGGGGCACGTCCCCGGTGAGCGGCACGCCGCCGAAGGTCGAGCGCAGCCGGCCGTAGAAGGGGACCATCACCCCCGAGTACGCCAGGACGATCGCCACCGCGGTGACGTTGACCGCAGGCAACGGCATGCGCGGCGCCGCCAGGCGGCTGGGCGGCGCGTCCCGCCAGACGGCCGCGAGAGGCCGGGGTGGCAGCCCGCGGCGCGCCGCCCAGCCGGTCACCGCGACGGCGCAGGCCAGCACGACGCAGAGCTGCAACGTCGGGTTGACCGCGGTGGTGAACAGGCTGAACCAGAGGATGTTCCAGTCGGCCGAGCTGCCGGTCATCCACGTGATGACGTCGAACCAGAAGCTCAACCACGTCCCGAAGATCAACGCCGACAGCGCCGAGCCGGCCAGCGCGGCCGTGCGGACCCGCCGGGCCAGCGGCAGCCACACGGACGCGCACAGCAGCGCCCACCTGAGCATGAGCTGGAACAGGACGGCGAGCAGCAAGGCCAGCACGGCCGCGATCACGGGCGACCTGGCGAGGATCGCGGCCCACGAGCCGTGGGCGGTCGCCAGCGGCGGCGCGACGAGCTGGCCGGTCAGCACCCCCGCCGTCAGGGCCGTCGCGGCGAGCAGCGTGGACGGCGGCCGCGTGTGCGTGGCCTGCGCCAGCAGCCCGGCCCGCCACACGGTGCCCGCGACCGCGCCGGTGGCCAGCGCCCCGAACAGCACCCCGACGGCCAGGCGCTCCGGAGTGAACAGGGAGACCCCGGACGCCGGGAACAGCAGGCTCATCAGGTGGACGCACGGCGTGTAGCCGAGCCCGAGCAGCACGCCGACGGCCGCCGACTCCACCACGCCGACCCGGAAGAGCAGCGGCGCGCCGCGGATGACGCCCGCCCGCTCGTCGTCGCCGGGATGGAACGACAACGGCTCCCACCGGCGCCGCCCGCTCGTCGGCCGCGACGGGCGCAGCGTGTCCAGGAGCAGCCGCTCGCCGCCCGGCGTGGCGCTGCCGCGCAGGTCGGCGTAGTACTCCCTGGTCCTGAGCACCGCGGTGCGGGTGAACCACAGGAGAGCGAGCACCGCCGCCACCCGCCACGGCAGGACGGCGCGCAGGCCGGGCTCGACGGCCGAGAGCAGCAGCAGGGGCAGGGCGACGACCAGCACGTACGCCCACCAGATCGCGAAGGCGAACGTGGTCAGGCCGACGTCCTTGTTGCGCAGATGGGCCAGCTCGTGGGCGAGGACGGCGTCGAGCTGCCCGGAGTCGGCGTCGGCCGCGCGCAGCAGCCCGAGGTCGAGGATGATCCGGTACCGGGGGCGACGGCCGAAGGCCCGGCCGCTCGCGCTCGCGCGCAGGGTCGCCACGTACACCTCGGTCCCCGGGGCCAGGGCCCGTACGGTGTCCTCGACGCGGCGCACCACGGCGGCCATGCCCTCGTCCACGGCGAGCCGGGCCAGCGGCCGTGGGCGGGAGCGCATGACCAGGCGCGGGTGGAGGAGGTGGATCACGACGGTCACGGCGAGCAGCACGGCCACCATGCCGATCACCGTCCACCCGGCACGGACCGACTCGTGCTGGAGGCACCCGAGGTAGTCCCGGACCAGGTCGCCGTCCGGCACGCGTCCCGCGCCGGAGTTCGCGGCCAGGGCGCAGGCGCGCGGGCCGAGGTCGGTTCTGGCGGTGACGTACCGGTCGAGCAGCACCAGGTACAGGTGGACGGCGCTGGTGACGGCGACCACGATCATGAGCAGGAAACGCGCCGTGGTCGCCGCGGGGAGCGCGAACGGGTCCAGTCTCGGCGGCGACGGCGGCACCGGCGGACCGGCCGGCGCCGCGCCGTCCTGGCGCGGCCCGCTGGTGGTGGGCACGGTCAGGGCCGCGGGTCGATGAGGGCCGCGGCGAGCAGCGTGCTCACCCGCTGGGCGGCCTCCTCGGACATCCCCGCCGCCCGGACGATCTCCGCCGCCTGGGCGCCGATGGCCGCCGCGTCCACCGCGCTGACCCTGGGCAACGGCGTGCGCTCGGCCTGCGGGGCGACGGCCGAGGTCAGAGCCCTGCGACGGCGGCGCTCCCGCCACCGGCCGCGCAGCCGGTCGACCCGCTCGGTCGCCATGCCCGTCAGCACCTCGCAGGCCACGCCGTTGAGCAGGGTCAGGACCACGCCGAGGACGAGCTGCATGCCCTCGCCCGCGTCGAAGCCGGTGGGCTGGTCGCGTTCGCGTCCTCGCAGCACGGCGCGGACCGCGCGTCTGCGCGCGATCGGGTTGCCGAAGAAGTCCGCGCAGGCCAGAGGCAGGAACCGCGCGTCCTCGGGGGCCACGTCGAGCAGGATCGTCCGGGCGGCCTCCTCGATGGTCGGCGCCGTGGGACCTGAGCCGCCGGTTTCCAGGGGGCCGGTTTCTGGGGAGCCTGGTTCGGGCATGTCTCCTCGCCTGACTTGAACTGAGTCCCCGAATCACCCCTATGAGAGCATGTCCGCCGCTCTGCTGATACCTGACTGCGGAATGCGATCGACCTCTTTCGCAGAGGCGTCTCATCGCGGCCGCCGGGGGCCTTTTGCGCTGCGAGTGAAGGGCGGGGGCCCGGCCGGGGCGGGTGCGCCAGGATGGTGGGCATGCGGACACTTGTTCTGGGTGGCACGAGATTTCTGTCCAGGGAGATCGCGCGACAGGCACGCGATCGCGGGCACGAGGTGGTGTGCGCGGCGCGCGGCCTGGCCGGTGATCCGCCGCCGGGGGTGGAGTTCGTCCGGGTCGACCGGGCCGAGGACGGCGGGCTCGCACCCGTGAAGGGGGCGTTCGACCTGGTCGTCGACGTCGCCAGGCATCCGAGCCAGGTCCGGCGCGCGGTCACGGAGCTGGCGGGCCGGGCCGGTCACTGGACGTTCGTGTCGACGTGCAGCGTCTACGCCGACGCGACCCGGGTCACCCAGGTCCTCCACGACCCGCTGCCCGGCGACGCCGACGAGGGCGACCCGGAGAACTACGGCCCGGCCAAGGTGGCGTGCGAGCAGATCGTCGGTGCCGACGCGCTCCACGTGCGGGCCGGGCTGATCGTCGGCCCCGAGGACCTGTCCGACCGGTTCACCTACTGGGTCGAGCGGCTGGCGCGCGGCGGGCCCGTGCTGGCCCCCGGCTCGCCCGGCGACCTGGTCCAGTTCGTCGACGTGCGCGATCTCGCCGCCTGGACGCTCGACGCGGCCCAGGCCGGGCTCACCGGGCCGTACGACGGGATCTCCATGCCGTTCGGCAGGGGGGAGATGCTGGCGCGGATCGCCGAGGGGCTGGAGGTCGAGCCGGAGCTCGTCTGGGCCGGTCAGGAGTTCCTCACCGAGCACAAGGTCGAGCCGTGGATGGGGCCGCGTTCGCTGCCGCTGTGGTTGCCGCTGCCGGAGTACGCCGGGTTCATGACCCGGGACACCTCCGCCACGGTGGCCGCCGGGCTGCGCATCCGTCCGGTGGCCGACACGGCCCGCGACACGCTCGCCTGGCTGCGCGACTCCGGCCACACGGTGACCCGCTCCGGCCTCACGGCCGAGGAGGAGGCCGGCCTGCTCCGCCTGCTCGCCTGAGCCCATCCGTCCCCGCCGCCCGCCCGGACGTCGGGGACGGGGCGTCAGACGGTGGCCTCCTGGTGGTAGACCGAGTGCCAGACCTCGTTCCTGATGCGGGCGAACTCCGGCGACAGCCGGATCTCCTCCGTGCGCGGATAGGGCAGATCCACCTCGATGACGCGGTGGATCCGGCCCGGCCGGGCGGCCATGACGACGACCTTGTTGGCGAGGTAGACCGCCTCGTCCACGTCGTGGGTGATGAACATGACCGTGCGCCGTTCCCTGCTCCAGGTGTCGAGGAGCTGGTCCTGCAACTGCACCCGGGTGAGGGCGTCGAGCGCGCCGAACGGCTCGTCCATGAGCAGGACCTGCGGGCCCACCGCGTACGCGCGGGCGATGGCGCAGCGCTGCTTCATGCCGCCGGACAACGTCTTGGGCAGGGCGTCGGCGAAGTCCGTCAGGCCCACCAGCTCGATGGCGTGCTCGGCCCGCCGCCTGCGCTCGTCGGCGGGCAGGCCGGCCAGCTTCAGGCCGAACTCGACGTTCTTGCGCACGGTCAGCCACGGGAACAGCGCGTACTGCTGGAAGATCACGCCGCGCTCGGGGCCGGGGCCGGTCACCGGGACGCCGTCGAGCAGGATGCGCCCGGCGCCCGGCTCGGTCAGGCCCGCGGCCATGCTCATCAGCGTGCTCTTGCCGCATCCCGACGGGCCCACGACGGTGACGAACTCGCGGTCGGCGATGTCGAGGTCGACCCGGTCGAGGGCGACGAACTCGGTGTCCTTGAGCGGGAAGGTCTTCGAGACGGCCTCGAAGGAGATCTTGGGGGTCATCGGCGCTCCTGCCATCCGGTCAAACGGCGCTCGGCGAGCAGCAGCAGCCGGTCCATGACCAGGCCGAGCACGCCGATGCTGATCAGCCCGACGAAGATCGTGGGCAGGTCGTAGTAGAGCTGCGCCTGCTGCATGCGGTAGCCCAGGCCCTCCTGGGCGGCGATCAGCTCGGCGGCGACCAGGGTGCCCCAGGCCGCGCCCAGCCCGATCCGCATGCCGACGATGATGAACGGCGTGGACGCCGGGACGATCACCTTCAGGAAGATCGTCCGGTCGCCCGCGCCCAGCACCCTGGCCGCGTTGATCAGGGTGCGGTCGACGTCCAGGACGCCCTGGAAGGTGGAGACCACGCTCGACAGGAACGCCGCCAGGAAGATCACGAAGATCTTCGGCGTCTCGCCGATGCCCATCAGCACGATGGCCAGCGGGATGATCGCCAGCGGTGGGATCGTACGGAAGAACTGCACGTACGGTTCGATCAGCGCGCGGGCGGTGGCGTACCAGCCCATGAGGAAGCCGATCGGGACGGCCAGCGCCGTGCCGAGCGCGAAGCCGGTGAACACGCGGCGCAGGCTGGCCAGCAGGTCGGTGGGGAGGGTGCCGTCGGAGACGAGCTCGGCGGCGCGGGCCGCCACGTCGGCCGGGCTGGACAGGCCCTGGATGCCGGCCAGCGACAGCCCGCTCCAGACGGCCAGGCCCGCCACGACGGCGGCCGCGTTGAGCACGAGCGTGCGACGGGGTCGCGCCAGGCGCCGCCTGCGGGCCGGGGGAGGATCGGTCACGGTCACGGCGGTCATGGTTCGGGGCTCGTCATCGTCGGGGGTCCTTCCGGGCGGTGCATGCGTGTCTGGGGTTTCCGTGGAAAAGCAGGGGCGGGTGGGGTGGGGGGAGGGTGGGATGACGGTCAGGGGGTCAGGGGGCGGAGGTGGGCGGGGATCGAGGGTTCCTCGTGGACGAGGAGGGCGATCGCTCCCATGGCGGAGGCGTTCACCCCCAGGTCCGCCTGCGCGACCGCGATCTCCCGAGGGGCGCGCGGCAGCGCCAGCCGCGAGACCGCGTCCCGGATCGGGTCGAGGACGAGGCTGCCCAGCCCGGCCAGCTCACCCCCCACCACGATCAGCGCGGGGTCGAGCTGGGCGACGGTGCCGGCCAGCACGCGGCCCAGGTCGGCCGCCGCCGAGACGATGACCTCGCACACCGCCGGCACGCGGTCCTGGGCGGCCGCGACCAGCGCGTCCAGGCCGGACAGCCGCACCCCGCGGGCGGCGCACGCCCTGAGCAGGCCCTGCCCGCCGATGCCGCCCTCCAGGCAGCCGCGGCTGCCGCAGTGGCAGGGCTCGCCGCCGGGGTCGAGGGAGACGTGGCCGATCTCGCCGCTGGCCCCGTGCGCGCCGCGCAGCAGCCGGCCGGCGACGATGAATCCGCCGCCGACGCCGACCGACCAGCGCACGTAGACCATGTCGCGCACCGAGCGGCCGACGCCCCACGTGGCCTCGGCCAGCGCGGCGAGCCTGGCGTTGTTGTCCACGGCCACCCGCACGCCGAACTCCTCGGCGACCCGCCGGGCCACCGGCAGGTAGGAGGCCGGGAGCGTCGGCGGGATGCCCGGGACGTCGACCGGCGCCGGCGCGGGGCTCTCGTCCACGACGCCGACCAGGCCGAGGCCGACGGCCTCCAGCGCGCCCAGGCCGATGCCGCGCTCGGCGGCGATCTCCCGGGTCAGCCGGATCGCCGCCTCGGCCTCCTCCAGCGGGGCCGCGTCCTCCGGCAGGGACGCGGAGGCGGTGGCCACCACCTGGTGGGCGGCGTTGGCCACGGCCAGCCGGACCCGTCCGCGGCCGAGGTCGAGGCCGAGGAGCAGGCCGGCGGCCGGGTTGAGCGAGACGAAGGCGGCGGGCCTGCCGCGTCCGCGCGGCTCGGCGGGCACCGAGTCCGTCTCGATCACCGCACCGCGGTCCATCAGGTCGGAGATGATCGCGAACAGCGTGCTGCGGGACAGGCCGGTGCGCTCGGTGAGCTGGGCCCGGCTCAGCGCGCCCGCCGCGCGCAGCGTGGCGAGCACGGCGTCCTCGTGCACCAGCCGCAGCCGCTGCAGCGCGTCAGTGGGTGACGACATGGGACCATGATGGTGGGCAAGGCATTGCGGTCAACTCTCCGTCCGGATCATCCGGCGGCGGCCGACGCGTACAGGTCGGCGGTGAAGTACGTGGACGGTTCGGGCGACTCGGTCAGCTTGCCCATGGTGACGAACAGGTCGGCCAGGCCCTTGTACCAGCCGGCCGCGGTGCCGTCCTTGGCCAGCTTGACCAGTTCGGCGGTCGGCAGGATCTTCGTCACCGCCGAGGCGCCCTTGAACTGCTGCGGCGGCGCCTTGAGGAAGGCGGCGGTCAGCGTCTCGGCCTCGGCCGCGTGCCCGGCGACCCAGTCGTTGGCCTCCTGGAGCACCTTCAGCACCTTGGTGACGGTGGCCGCGTCGCCGGAGACCAGCTCGTTGCGGGCGACGAACGAGCTGGGGAAGCTCAGCTTGGGGTAGAAGTCCTCGCTCTTGGTCAGCTCGACCAGCTCAGGCACGTTCTTCTTGATGGTGTCGATCAGCGGGTACCAGATGGCCGCCGCGTCGATCTGCTTGGCGCTGAACGCGGTCACGACCGTGCTCGGGTCCATGTTGACCTTCTGCACGTCCTTGCCGGACAGGCCGGCCTCCTTCAGGGCCAGCTCAAGGATCATGTCGCCGGACGTGCCCTCGGGCACGCCCACCTTCTTGCCCTTCAGGTCCTTGACGGAGGTGATGCCCGACTCCGGGTAGGTGATCACCCGGTCGGCCATGCCGAGCATGTTCGGCGCGATGATCTTGGCCTTGCCGCTGGCCGGGAGCCAGGTCGTGCCGGAGCCGATGTAGCCGAAGTCGATGTCGCCGGAGCCGAGCGCCTGGATCTGCAGCGGGCCGTTGGTGAACACCTTCAGGTCGGGCTCCAGCCCCTGCTTGGCCCACAGGCCCTGCTTGTCGGCCGCGGCGAGCGCGGCGGCGCCGGAGAAGTCGGCGATGTAGCCGAAGCGCACGCTCTTGGCTTCGGGGCCGTCGCCGGAGGAGGAGCCACAGGCGGCGGCGGGGAGGAGGACGGCCAGCGCCGCCAGGGCGCTGACCAGGGTGCGAGGACGCCTCATCGGGGGGTCCTTTCTCGTCTCACGGAGGGATCGGGGGGTGACGGCGGCCTCATGCGACCTCGTCGGCGACGCCGTCCACGTCGGGGGCGCGGCCCTCGCCGATGTCGGCCATGTAGCTCATCCAGGTGTAGGCCGGGTCGCCGCGGCGCAGCAGTTCCCGGTACAGGCGTACGGTCAGCTCGCGCCGGACCGCCGCGTAGGCGGGCGCGGGGTAGACGTTGTGCAGTTCGTGCGGGTCGGCGTCCAGGTCGTAGAGCTCGTGCACGCCTTCCGGGTTGAAGACCAGCTTGTGGCGGCGGTCCCGGATCATGCGCTGGGAGTAGGGGAAGTGGTGGCCGTGGAACTCGGCGACCACCGAGTCCCGGCCCTCGGCGGGCTCGCCGCGCAGCAGCGGGAGCAGGCTCTCGCCGTCGCAGGGCTCCTGCGGCGGCAGCCCGGCCAGGTCCAGGATGGTGGGGTTGAGGTCGATCAGGGTGGCGAACGCGTCCACGGTCTTCGCGGGCGCGCCGGGCACCCGGACGATGCCGGGGATGCGGTAGATGTCCTCGTACATGGCCGGGCCCTTGTCGTTCAGCCGGTGGGCGCCGGTGAACTCGCCGTGGTCGGCGGTGAAGACGACCGTGGTGTCGTCCCAGAGGGACAGCTCGCGCAGCGCCGTCAGGAGCCGGCCGATCTGGTCGTCGATCATCGTCACGTAACCCCAGTAGACGGCGATCAGCTTGCGCCAGGCGTCGGCGTCGAAGCTGTCGGCCGACCAGTACTCGGAGTAGCGTCGCTGCACCTCGGGCTTGCCGGCGAAGGTCTCGGCCATCGAGGCGGGCAGCGGCACGAGGTCCGGGTCGTACATGTCGTAGTAGTGGTCGGGGATGAGGTACGGCAGGTGGGGGCCGTACCAGTGGCAGGACAGCAGGAACGGGCGGCCGGTGCGGCGGAAGTCCGCGGCGTAGCGTTCCAGCAGCTCCAGGGTGCGGTCGGCGAGGAACGCCTCGATCGTGGCCTCGGCCGGCTGCCGGAGCCTGCCGGCGATGAGATGGCCGCGGCCGGTGCCGTTGGGGGCCTTGCCGAAGATCGGGCTGTCCACCGCGAAGGGGGGATGGCCGTGCTCCTTCAGCCAACTGTCGTAGGAGGGGTGGTCGAAGGGGTTCAGCGCCCCGGGCAGGTGCTCGCCGTCCATGCCGTGGAACTCGGGCCCGCGTTCGCGGCCGATGTGCCACTTGCCGACGTGGCCCAGGTTGTAGCCGGCGGCCCGCAGCGGCGCGGCGAGGGTCGGCTGGTCGTCGGCGACCTCGTCCCGGCCGCCGCCGTTGCGCTCGGGGTTGACCAGCAGGCCGTGCCGGAACGGGTGCAGCCCCGTGAACAGCGACGCGCGGGCCGGGGTGCAGATCGCGGTCGGCGTGTAGAACCGGTCGAAGCGCGTGCCCTCCGCCGCCAGGCCGTCGAGCGCGGGGGTGCGGACGACGGGGTTGCCGTAGCAGCCGAGCGTGTCCACCCGATGCTGGTCGGTCATCAGGAACAGGACGTTGCGGGGACTGGTCACTCGCTCTCCGATCGCTAATTTTTCTTGAGGGTTTACGTTAAAGAAGGATCATGAGCTCCGCAAGGGGGTGATAGGGGAGAGATGTCGGTTTTTATTTCCGGTCTCTTGACGTAAATCGGTGAGGGTGATCACACTTTGCGATATCCCCCGCCTCCCGAAGGAGTCCGATGCGTCGACATCTCCTGACCGCCGCGCTCGCGGCAGCGCTCGTGGTCCCGGCTCTTGGGCCCGCTCCGAGCGCCTACGCCGCCGACGAGCCCGTCAACCTGGCCCTCGCGGGCACCGCCACCGCCTCCAGCGTCGAACTGGACCGCGCCGACTTCGCCGCCGCGCACGTCAACGACGGCGACACCGCCACCCGCTGGTCCTCCAAGTACGCCGACGACAACTGGGTCCAGGTACGCCTGGACGAGCCGGCCAAGGTCGACCACGTGACGTTGCGCTGGCCGAACGCCTGCGCCCGCGACTTCGTCCTGCAGACCTCCGCCGACGGCGTGACCTGGACCGACGTGGCCTCGCTGCAACGCGACACCTGCCCGCGCACCGACGTCATCGACGTGGCCTCACAGACCCCGGTGTCCCATGTCCGGATGCAGGGCAGGAAGCGCTGGGCCGCCTTCGGCTACTCGATCTCGGAGTTCGAGATCTGGGACCGGCCGCCCGCGCCGCCCCGGCCCGTCCTGGGCCTGCTGCCGAAGCCGGTGGCGCTCCAGGAGCAGGGCGGGACGCCGTACACGCTGCACAGGAACACCCGGGTCGTCGCGGCCGGGCAGGACGCGCGGGCGCCCGCCGAATACCTGGCCAGGGCACTGCGCCCGGCCACCGGCTACCGCCTGCCGGTCGTCGCCGCAGGGGACGGCCCCGCGCCGATCGTCGTCGAGGTCGGCCCCGGCAAGGGCCCGGCCGGGCACGAGGACGAGGGTTACCGGCTCACCGTCGCCCCCGGCCGGATCGCCCTGACCGCGAGCACGGCCGCCGGCGCGCTCAACGGCGTCCAGACGCTGCGCCAGCTCTTCCCACAGTGGGTCGAGTCCGACTCCGTCGTGCCCGCCTCGTGGACGGCGCCCGCGGTGACGATCACCGACTACCCGCGCTTCGCGCACCGGGGCATGATGCTCGACGTCGCGCGCAGCTTCTACCCGGTGGCGGAGGTGAAGTCCGCGATCGACGCCGCCGCCCAGTTCAAGATCAACCGGCTGCACCTGCACCTCACCGACGACCAGGGCTGGCGCATCGCCGTCGGCGACCCGGCCACCAACCCCTCGGGCATCGACTACGGCCTGCTCACCCGGGTCGGCGGCGCCACCGCGATGACCGACCGGGGCACCGAACCGGGCATCACCGGCTTCTACACCAAGGCCGACTACACCGAGATCGTGCGGTACGCGGGCGAGAACGGCATGACCGTCATCCCCGAGATCGACCTGCCCGGTCACGTCAACTCGGCGCTGCACTCCGTCCCGCAGCTCAACACGGCGGGCGCGCAGCCGCGGCTCCAGCCGGGGGAGACCACCGTCCCGCACAACGGCACCGGCGCGGTCGGCTACTCCTCGCTGGACGCCGCCGCCCCCGTCACCTACGAGTTCGCCCGGCACGTGCTCGCCGAGATCGCCGCGATGACGCCGGGCCCGTACCTGCACATCGGCGGGGACGAGGCGCACGTCACCCCGCACGCCGACTACGTCAAGATGGTGGACGCGTTCACCGCCGCGGTGAAGGGCCTCGGCAAGACCGTCGTCGGCTGGAACGAGTACGCCGGAACCGCCCTGCCCCAGGGCGATGCCGTCGTGCAGTTCTGGAACGGCAACCTGGCCGCCGTCGCCAAGGCGGTCAACGAGCGCGGGGCCAAGGCCATCCTGTCCCCGGCGGCCAACACGTACGTCCCGCAGAAGCAGGACCCCCGTCAGCCGCAGGGCGGCACGTGGGCGTGCGGCGGGGTCTGCGGGCTGGACCGCCACTACAACTGGGACCCCGGCACGTACGTGCCCGGCGTCGCCGAGTCGTCCGTGCTGGGCGTGGAGTCGGCGATGTGGGGCGAGTTCATCAGGCGGCTCGGCCAGGCGCAGTACTACTCCTTCCCGCGCCTGATCGCGACGGCCGAGGTCGGCTGGACCCCGCAGGACCAGCGTGACTACGCTGGATTCAGCACCAGGTTGTCGGCGGTCGGCGGCCGGCTGACGGTCACGGGGACCAACTTCTTCCCCACCGCCGACGTCCCGTGGCGGCTGCAGGTCCTCGGCCGGCCCGTCACCGTCCGCGCCGGACGTCCGGCCGGGGCCACGTGGACGGTCACCGCGCCCGGCCACGCCGCGGACGGGCTCAAGGCGTCGATCGCCTGGAGCGACGGGGTGACGGAGGAGGTCACGCTGACCACGCCGCGCGTGGCGAGCATCCCGGACATGCGGGTCAACGACGCCTTCACGGCCCGGTCGGACCGGTCGTTCGCCGGGCCCGGCACGTACAGCGGCACCCTGACCGTGCGCCCGACCGGCCTCGCGCCGGTGCAGGGTGCTCTGGCGGTCACCGTGAAGGACTGACCCGCGTCCTGTTCGATCGGCTCCCGTCCGGCCTTCAGCGGGACGGGAGCCGGCGGCCGGTGAAGGCCAGGAGGCGGCGGTGGGCGGGGTCGCCGGGGTCGGCCGGGACTTCGGGGCCGAACATGCCGGGCCGCCGGAAGGCGCCGAAATCCATGGCGAGCATCACCGTGAGCAGTTCGCCGCACGCGTCGTCGTCCACGAGTGTCTCCTGACCGGTGGCCAGCGCCAGGTCGGCGCCGTGGACGAGCACCTCGGTGAGGTGCACGAGCGCGGCCATCCGCGCGGGCAGCTCGCCGAAGCTCAGGCGGACCGTCCCGTCCAGGGCGCCGGGGCGGTGCCAGGCGTCGCGGTCGAGGCGGGCGGCGAGGGCGAAGGCCGCCCGCGGGTCGCCGCCGAGCCAGTCGTCCTCGTGCGCCGCGCCGGCGTCGGTGCCGGTGAGCTCGGCGGCGAAGATGCGCATGCCGCCGACCAGGTGGTTCAGCTCGGTCCGCACGTCCCAGGCCGGGCAGAGGGCGGGGACGGCGAGCCGGTCGCCGGTGAGGCCCTCGACGATGACGCCGGCCATGTCGAGGGCGCGGTCGATCTGCTCGATCACGGAGGTCATCGTGCTCTCCTTCAGGTGCGTCGCCCCACTGCTAAAGCAGGATGTGGCTGCGTTTACGGCGAGGACTCTAGGGCGCGAGAAGCCGCAAACGCAAGTCGTGGCTGCGTTAAGGTGAGGGCATGGAAGAGCGACAGCCCGCCAGGCGTCCCGGCGGGCGCAGCGCCCGGGTCCGCGCCGCGGTGCACCAGGCCGTCACCGACCTGATCGCCGAACGCGGCTACGGCAACTACACCGTCGGCGACGTCGCGGCGCGCGCGGGCGTGGCCGACACCAGCGTCTACCGGCGCTGGGGCACGATCGAGGCCCTGACCATCGACGTCGCGATCACCTGGCTCACCACCACCTCGCCCGTCCCCGACACCGGCAGCCTGGACGGCGACCTGCGCGCCTACGCGGCCAACGTGGCCAGAGACGTCACCGGCCCCGACGGCCTGGCCCTGCTGCG
Organism: Nonomuraea sp. NPDC047529; assembly: GCF_040642995.1. Taxonomy (NCBI): domain Bacteria; kingdom Bacillati; phylum Actinomycetota; class Actinomycetes; order Streptosporangiales; family Streptosporangiaceae; genus Nonomuraea; species Nonomuraea sp. NPDC047529. Next base: position 143,849 of record NZ_JBEYTJ010000029.1, read on the forward strand.
CCTGGTCATCGCCCTGTCGTCGGCGGGCGACGACGGCCTGCGGGCCCGCGCGGCGTTCCTCGCCGAGCGTTCCCGCCAGCTCCAGGCCATGCTCGACCGGGCCCGCGACCGGGGCGAGCACCCTCCGGAGGTCCTCGACGTGGTCGACCACATCCTGGCCCCGATGTACCTCCGCGTCCTGTTCGGAGCCGCCCCGCTGACCCCCGAGTACGTCGACGGCCTGGCCGATCGCCTGCTCGCACGCACGGCGTACGGTCCTTGACCGTGTCGACGAGGCCGAGCACGGCACCGCGCGGCGGAGGCACTGCTTCCCCCGGCCGGCGGCGACCCGGCGAGGGCGAGGCGGTCGTGGGCGCGGTGCACCGACGGGCCTCGGACTTGTGGCGGGGGTGTGAAGGTCGGGGGCGGGTACCGTGCAGACCGCCCTACGGGAGGGGGAACCCGCCTAACGTCCCGAAATATGAGGACAGTGGATGTTCTGGTGGTGGGTGCCGGGCTTGCCGGGTTGAGCACGGCCCGGCTGCTCGCCCTGCGAGGGCTGGACGTCATGGTCGTCGACCGCCGCAGGTCGCTGTCGGCCGGCATCCGCACCACCGGGATCTTCGTCCGCCGCACGCTCGACGACTTCGACCTGCCGGACCACCTGCTCGGGCCCGGCGTCCGGGACGTGCTGCTGCACCCGCCGTCGCGGCGTTCGCCGATCCACCTCACCAGCGACAGGGACGAGTTCCGGGTGGCCGACATGGCGGCCGTCCACGAGCACGCCCGCCGCGCGGCCGAGTCGGCCGGGGCACGGGTCCTGCTGGGCACGCGGTACGCGGGCACGTCGGCGGGCCTCGTCCGCCTGGAAGCCGCGGGGCAGGGGGTACGGGAGGTGAGGGCCAGGTTCGTGGTGGGGGCGGACGGGGCGCGGTCGCGGGTGGCCCGTGATCTCGGCCTGGACGTCAACCGGCGCTTCCTCGTCGGCGCGGAGATCGTCCATCCGGTCGCGCCGGGCCCGGCGGTCCCGGTGTTCCACTGCGTGCTGGACCCCCGGGTGGCTCCGGGGTACCTCGGGTGGGTGGTGGACGACGGGCGGCACGCCCACGTGGGTGTGGCGGGGGAGCCGGGGGCGATGCGGGCCGGCGTCCGCCGTCTGCTGGACGCCTTCGCCGCCGGCGCGCCCGGCCGCGACGCGCCGCCCACCGGGCCGGTCGAGCGGCGGGGCGGCCCGATCCCGGTCGGAGGCGTGCTGCGGCGGCTGGCCTGCCCGGCCGGGCTGCTGGTCGGGGACGCGGCGGGCGCGGTGTCGCCGCTGACGGCCGGCGGGCTGGACCCCTGCCTGCGGATGTCCGAACCGGCCGCGGCGGTGATCGCCGAGTATCTGCGCACCGGCGATCAAGGGGTGCTCAGGCAGTACGACGGGGCCGCGCTGCGGGCCCGGTTCCGTGGGCGGTTGCTGCTGCGGCGGGTGTTCGCGGGCATCCGGTCGCCGCTCGCGGCGGAGGCGGCGGTGGCCGCCCTGCGCAGCCGCGCCGGCCGCGCGCTGGGCGCGCGGAGCCTGTTGGGCGGCGGGGGCGTCCCCGTGGTCGAGCCCCGGTGCGCGGCGAGAACGGCCCCGCCCGGGGGGCCGCGGCGTGGGGCGCCGGGAGCGGGCGCGGGAGTG
>NZ_JBEYTJ010000030.1:0-128182 GCF_040642995.1 Nonomuraea sp. NPDC047529
GGTTACATTCCGAACCCGGAAGTTAAGCTTCTCTGCGCCGATGGTACTGCACTCGGGAGGGTGTGGGAGAGTAGGTCACCGCCGGACAATCTTTCGAAGAAGGCCCCACACGGTTGTGTGGGGCCTTCTTTGCGTTGTGGGCCCTTCCCAAGGGCTTTCAACTGTCGCTCCTCGAACGCGGGAGGCTAGGCAGGTCGGGTCGGGCGCATGCGACGCCGGCCGCCGGTCACGGCATTGCCCGACGACAGCGCAAGCTGCAGCTGGCCCATGGGCTGGCCTTTCTGGGGGAGAGTCCCGTGGCCTTAGGGCCTCAATGTCGGGCTCTTCGCCATGAGGGAGACACGGGTCTGGTCCCTGGTTGGACTCGTCGATGACGTCAATGTTCCGCTCCTTCGGGGAGGTGTCGCTCTTCGGACGCGGACGGAGGTGGGATCACAGCAGGCGATCCCACTTGGTTCGTGGCCGGCTGGAGGGTTGCGGGGGCGTCTGGAGGGCTCGTGAACGTGCGAGGGCTTGCTAGGCTGGAGGGAGCGGGCCACCCCCACGGGTGGCCTTCGTCGCGTAAGGCCCGAGGGTGGGCGGCGACCAGCCACGGTGGACCGCCGTTGTGAGTCCGCTGAGTGAGCCAACGAAATGGACCAGAAGTGAACAGAGATAACGGATCGGACGGCGGACAGCGCGGGCGCGGCGACTACGGGGACAGGCGCTCTGGCGGCGGCAGGACTGGCGGATACGGCTCTCGCGGGCGTGATTCCGGTGGCGATCGTCCGTTCCGTTCCGAGGGCCGGCCGCGTCCGTACAACCGCGAGGACAGAGCGCCCCGAAGCGGGGAAGGCGCTCGCGACGAGCGCCCGCCGCGTGAGGGTGGTTTCCGGGAGGAGGGCCGCTCCTACCGGGACCGGGATGACCGCGGGCCCCGTCGCGAGGGCGGCTACGGTGAGCGTCGCGAAGGCGGAGGCGGCTACGGCGACCGCCGTCAGGGCGGCGGTGGCTATGGTGACCGGCGCGAGGGCGGCGGCTACGGTGACCGCCGTCAGGGCGGGTATGGCGATCGCGGGCCGCGGCGCGAAGGCTTTGACCGTGGTCCGCGTCGTGAGGGCGATGACCGTGGTCCGCGCAGGGAGGGCTTTGACCGTGGTCCGCGTCGTGAGGGCGATGACCGTGGTCCGCGCCGTGAGGGCTTCGACCGGGGGCCGCGTCGTGAGGGTGACGAGCGTCGTCCCTTCCAGGACCGTGGGCCTCGGCGTGAGGGCGGCGGCTACGGTGACCGTGGTCCGCGCCGCGAAGGTTTCGACCGTGGTCCGCGTCGTGAGGGCGATGACCGTGGTCCGCGCCGTGAGGGCTTCGACCGGGGGCCGCGTCGTGAGGGTGACGAGCGTCGTCCCTTCCAGGACCGTGGGCCTCGGCGTGAGGGCGGCGGCTACGGTGACCGTGGTCCGCGCCGCGAAGGTTTCGACCGTGGTCCGCGTCGTGAGGGCGATGACCGTGGTCCGCGCCGTGAGGGCTTCGACCGGGGGCCGCGTCGTGAGGGTGACGAGCGTCGCCCCTTCCAGGACCGTGGTCCTCGTCGCGAGGGCGGCGGCTACGGTGACCGTGGTCCGCGCCGCGAAGGTTTCGACCGTGGCCCGCGTCGCGACGACTCCTACGGGCCTCGTCGCGAGGGCGGCTACCGCGAGTCGCGCCCGTTCTCGCGGGACGACCGCGGGGAGCGTCCGGGCGGTGGCACCCGTGCCAGGTACGGCAGGGAGGAGCGCGACTCCGACGCCCCGCAGCGCGAGAGGCTGCCCGAGGTGGCGCCCGACATCACCGCGGAGGAGCTGGACAAGGAAGTACGCGAGGAGCTGCGTTCCCTGCCCGGCGACCTCTCCGACCTGGTCGGCAGGCACCTGGTCGCCGCTGAGCGCGCCCTGGAGGAGGACGATCCCGACAAGGCGCACGAACACACCAAGGTGGCGCGCCGGTTCGCGGCTCGCATCGGTGTCGTACGTGAGGCTGCGGGCATCGTCGCCTACCGGGCCGGACACTTCTCCGAGGCGCTCAGCGACCTGCGTGCGGCCAGGAGGATGACGGGGTCGGATGCGTACCTGCCGGTCATGGCCGACTGCGAGCGCGGTCTGGGCCGTCCGGAGCGGGCCATCGATCTCGTACGTTCGCCGGAGGCGGAGCGCCTTGACCGGGCCGGACGCATCGAGCTGACCATCGTCGAGTCCGGCGCCAGGCGTGACCTGGGTCAGCAGGACGCGGCCGTGATCACCCTCCAGCGTCTGCCCGAGCTGCGCGACCCGCAGCCCAAGCCGTGGTCGGCGCGCCTCGCGTTCGCCTACGCGGACGCCCTGGCCGATGCCGGGCATCAGGAGGCGGCCACCGACTGGTTCGCGCGGGCGATGGCCTTCGACGAGGACGGCGAGACGGACGCGGCCGAGCGGTACGCCGAGCTGACCGGAGCCGTCATCGAGGACGTCGAGGAGGACTTCGAGGAAGACCTCGACTCCGAGGACGACTTCGACGACGCCGGTGTCGCCGACGAGGGCAAGCTGGCCGAGGAGGAGGAAGAGGACACCGAGGCCCTGGCCGAGGCGGACGACCTCCTGGAGCCGGAGGCCACCGAGACCCCTGAGGCGGCCGAGCCTGAGGCCGCCGTGAGTCCCGAGGCGGCAGAGCCCGAGGCCGGCGAGCCGACGGACACCGCTGAGGAGGCCAAGCCGGCCGAGGAGAAGCCGGCCGAGGCCGAGACGCCGGGGATCACGCCCGCGTTCATCGAGCCGGACTTCGGTGACGTGCTGGAGGTCGAGACGGGCGAATCCGCTCAGGACCGGCCGAAGAAGAACGACGAGTAAGTGTTGCTGCTCCGCCGTGCCCTGATGGTCTGGGGTACGGCGGAGCTTTTGTCTCAGGCGAGGTGTGGGCTCGTCATCGTTCGACGCGGTTGAGCCAGTGGAGGATGCCCGCGACGTTCGACGGGGCGCCGCTCAGCAGTTCGAACTGCTCGGCTGTCACGTCGTCCGACTGCAGGGCGGTGTAGCGCTCCTTGGTGCGGTCGCGGACCATGGCGACCGCGTGATCGAGGTCCAGGCCCTCCGAATGTGCCTGGCGGGTGAGATCCACCCAGACGCGGAGCTCTTCGGCGGATCGCTCAAGCGTCTCCTGGACGGCGCCGACCGGGCCGTAGTGGCTGAACAGCAACCGTTGCGGACCGAGCGCCTGGAACAGGGCGATCGAGTCGAGGGCCGTTTGAAGGTCGAAGTCCGGTGGCGGCGTGGCGGGGCGCAGGTCGCCGGTCTGGGGCAGGTACACGCCCGCGGCGTCCCCGACGTACAGGTCGCCGGTGGCGGAGTCGATCAGGCCGACGTGGTGTTTGGCGTGGCCGGGGGAGTAGTGGCTGCTCAGCGTGCGGCCGTTGCCCAGGTCGATGGCGCCGGTGTCGCCCAGGGCGACGATACGTTCGGCTTCGGTGGGGGACAGTTCGCCGAAGAGGGTGTCGAGCTGGTCGCCCCAGACCATCCGGGCACTGGCCATCAGACGCGACGGATCAGCCAGATGGCGCGCGCCCTTCTCATGCACCACCACCTGGGCGGACGGGAAGAACTTCGCGATGTCCCCCACGCCGCCCGCGTGATCCAGGTGGATGTGGGTCACGACCACCGTGGCCAGGTCGTCCGGGCCGACGCCGAGCGAGGCGAGCGCGTCGCGCACCACGGGGGACGAGGTCGAGGTGCCCGTCTCCACCAGGCACGGCCGGTCCCCCAGGATCAGATAGCCGGCGGTGATGCCCGAGTATCCGGCCATCTTGGTGTCGATCTCATAGACGTCGCCGCCTAGTGCGGTGATGTTGTCCACAGGAACTCCCGCGCGTACATCCGTTATCCCCAGAACGACGTTCGTATCGATCCGGGCTTCCCTTCATCGTAGAGAGTGATCTCCGCCGGAACACAAACGGGAGGACGTCAATGGATCGGAACGAGGTCGTGCTCGCGGGGCGGTTGTCCGCGGCGGTCGAGGAATACGCGATGCCGAGCGGCGACATGGCCACGAAGTGGCGGGTCATCGTACGCCGCCGGCGCAGGCACAAGCGGGGCCCGGCGCTCACGGACAGCATCCCTTGTGTCACGTTCGATCCCGAGGTGGCGGAGACCGTGCGGGGCCTCAAACCGAGGGATTTCGTCGAGGTGACGGGCGCCTTCCGCTGCCGGGTCTTCGGTCCGTCCGCCGCCAAGGTCTGGCGGTACGAGGTGGAGGTGAGCGCCGCCAGGCCGGTCGAGGAGCCGGTTCCTGAGCCGTCCCAGGAGATGGCTCCGAGCCGGGGGCCTCGGAAGGTGGCTCAGTTGGCCGGGGCGGGTGGCCAGATCTGATGCCCGGTCCGGGGCCGGGTTCCGTCGCGGGCGTGGAGGGTCGACGGCACGGGGTGAGGCGAGCAGGTGAGGGCGTGCGGGGTCAGTCGATGGCGAACGTGCGTAGCACCAGGCCGGTGCGTGGTTTCGGGCCGAAGGAGGTGGACTTGCGGGGGACTCGTTCGCCGCCCGCGGCCACCGCCAGCACGTCGTGAACCATGAGCGGTTTGAGGATGACGGCTGTGCCGCCCGTCTGGATCGCGAGCCGCAGCGCCGCCTCGGTGTCGTGGTGGACGATGCGTACGGCCTGGTCGTCGTCCTCCATGCCCCACACCTTGGGCAGGATGAACTCGGTGAGGATGGAGGTGTTGAGCGAGTTCCAGCGCTCCGAGTGGTGGTCGGGCATCGCCAGGTTGAGCTGCACCGGGTCGGGGTCGGTGAGCAGGTGGGTGCCGCTTTCTCCGGCGAGCAGGAAGGCGGGCTCGGGAGCGTTCTCCAATGCCTCCAGGCCCTGCCGCAGGTCGTCGTGGTCGTGCACCTGCCAGGCGCCCCTCGCCCTGGCGGCGGCCTCGGTCAAGGGCAGGCCGGGGATGACCCGATGGATGGCCTTGAGATCGGGTGGGTAGGCGGTGGAGTCGACGATCAGGGCCAGCCCGAAGTCCCAGGGGCCCAGCGCCCGCCGGGGCTCGGCCGGGGCGGAGACCGGGGCCTCCGAGGGATGGGCGAGGTGGTCAATCAACTCGTGACGGATCGAGGTGACCGGGCTGGGAGTGGGGCTTGCCGGGTGGTCCGTCACGGTGGGAATGCTTGGGGGAGCGCTCAGGGAGATGTCCCGAGAGCTCTGGGGAAACGTGTCCTGGGGGGTGTGCAGAGGGGCTTCTTGTGGCACGGCGTTGGGCGTGGCCTGGTGAGTTCCGTCCCGAAGGGCTTGGCGGGCGGCGTGTTCCTGGCGCTGCAGGACGCGGTACGTCGCGTAGCGGTGGTGGCCGTCGGCGATCAAGGCCTGACGGTTGCGCAGGTCGGCGTTGATCGCGGCGATCTCGTCCTGGTCGGTGATCGCCCACAGCCGGTGGGTGAGGCCGTCCTCGGTTTCGGCCGTGACGAGGGGCGGTCGCTTGGTGGCCACCTCGTCCACCAGACGGGTGGCCCTGCCGTGGTCGCCGTTGTAGAGCAGGAAGATGGGTTCGAGGTTGGCCTCGGTGGTGCTCATGAGGGCCAGGCGGTCGGCGATCGGTCCGGGCATGACGTCTTCATGGGGGAGGATGACGCGCTCGGCCGGGTCGATGAGGCCGACGTCGCCGATCAGGCCGCGCTGGAGGACGTGCGGGCCGCTCTGCTCGTACACGTACAGGGCGGGGGTGTCGTCGGCCACCAGGACGCCGGCGTCCAGCCAGGCCCTCAGGGTGTCCCTGGCCTCGGCGTAACGGGCTTCGAGCGGCACCTCGGGCCGGTGGTGAAGCCTGGACGGGGGGCCGGCCGGGCCGCGAGGAGGGCTGCCTTCGGCGGAGGGTGTCGCTTCGGGGTTGCAGGGAAGGATGAGGCGGACGACGTTGTTCGGGTGAGAGGCAAGGAGAGCTTCGACGTCCGCGTCGCTGATCAGGTCGTACGGTGGGGAGGTCACCTTGGCGGGATCTTCGACATCGAAACGTACGCCTCGGAAGGGCCGTAGCACCAGTCCGTCCGGCACCGGCAGTTCAGGAGTCCCCATACCGGGCATGCTCCCATAAAAGCTTGCGCCTACCAGGAGTTGCCCCAATCGTTTGCTGTCGCGCCCCTATCGCGGCGGAGCGGGAGCGAGGTTCGTCGTCCGGCGATGAAGGAGTCCTCACGCATGGTTCAGGGCGGAAATGGTCACGATGAGTCCTTGGGCGGCGTTCCTGGGGGCGGTGTCTACGACTGGTATCAGCGTGGTGTGAAGTTGCTGAAGGAGGGGAGTCCCGCGGCTGCCGCGGCATTGCTGGAGCGGGCGGCTGCGGCTGAGCCACAGTCGCGGAGCATCCTTGAGGCATTGGCTCGGGCGCAGTTCAACTCCCGCCAGTATGCGGAGGCCGCGGCCAGCTTCCGGCAGATCGTGGATGCGAATCCGGCTGAGGATTATGCGTATTTCGGGCTGGGGTTGTCGTTGTGGCGTACGGGGGACCTGGAAGGGGCTCAGGAGCCGCTCGCCATCGCGGTGGCCATGCGGCCGGACGAGCGGCATTACGTATCGGCTTTGAAGAGTGTGCGCGCGACGTTGAGGGCTCGCCGGGAGATGTAGGGGTGTAGGGCGCGGACAGGGGCCCGCCGTCGTGCAGTGTCATTGCTCGGGTGGATCTTTTCGGGCCCGATAGGTGCCACCTCAGATGTGCGCTGTCAGGCGGGGAACGTTGCTGGGCGGGCGGTGCCTGCCGCATCGCGGGCCTGACGAGGGCTCTGTGCGGTCGAATGTGCCGCGCCCACGTCTGCGTGGACTCCGGCCGCCGACGGCGACTGATGTTCCTGGCTACTGCGACGATGCTGTCCGGCGCCTCAGGAAGGATTGTCCGGGCCGTCATGCGTCGCCTGTGACGTGACTCTCCGCATGGCCGACTGCTCAAAGGGGCCGGCTCAGCTCTGGCGGGTGGTGTTGGCGAGGATTGCGGTGCGGAGGTAGGTGGCGAGGCCGGGGGAGGTGCGGTCGAAGGTGGCGGTGAAGCGGGGGTCGGAGGCGTACAGGTCGGCGAGGCCGCGGTGGATGTCGTACGTGCAGTCGTAGAACCAGCGGGAGATGTGGGCGCGGTGTTCTTCGGCCAGGTCCATCGCAAGGTCGCTGTCGGCGGGGATGCCGGCGTTCATCGCATCGGCGAGGCGGGCCGAGAGGGCGGATGCCTCGGCTTTGTACCGCTGCCAGTCCTCCTTCGTGTAGGACGAGGTGCGGCGCGCGGATTCGGCCCAGGCACGCGTGTCACCCCAGCGTTCCTCGGCCTCCGCCGAGTGTTCGTCGTGGGCGAAGTCGCCGAAGAGTTCGGTGCGTTCGTCGGTCGTCAGATTGAGTGTGCGGGGCATGGTCGTCCTTCCAGAACGGGTTTCCCGTCAGGGCTTCCTGTGGCGGGGTACGAAGGCGACGCTAAAGTCTCACGCGGCGTGAGAGTCAAACGGGAAGAGGCGCTGTGCTGATTGACGGCTATGACACCTTGCTGCTCGACCTCGACGGTGTGGTCTACCTGGGACCGCACGCCGTGCCCGGGGCAAGTGAGGCGCTGGAGGCGGCTCAGGGCAAGGGCGTGCGGCTCGCCTACGTGACCAACAACGCCTCCCGCACGCCGGCCGCCATCGCCGCCCACCTGCGGGAACTCGGCGTCCCGGCCACGGCGGCCGATGTCGTGACCTCGGCACAGGCGGCCGCGCGAGTGGTCGCCGAGCGGGTGGCTCCAGGCGCCGCGGTGCTGGTCGTGGGCGGGTCGGGGCTGCGGGTGGCCGTACGTGACCACGGGCTCAGGCCGGTGTCCGTCGCGGCCGAGTCGCCTGCCGCGGTGGTTCAGGGGATCGCTCCGGGTCTGTCCTATGCCTTGCTGTCGGAGGGGGCGCTGGCCGTACGGCAGGGGGCGTTGTTCGTGGCCTCCAACGGTGACAGCACCATGCCGACCGGGCGCGGTGAACTGCCCGGGAACGGAGCCATGGTCCGGGTCATCGCCGCTGCCACCGGGGTCGAGCCGGTCTATGCCGGTAAGCCGGATCCGCCGTTGCACCGGGAGTCGATGATCCGTACGGGCGCCCGGCGGCCGCTGGTCGTGGGGGACCGGCTGGACACCGACATCGAAGGAGCCTCCAACGCGGGCGTGGAGAGCCTGCTGGTGCTCACCGGGGTGGCCACCCCGCTCGACGTGCTGACCGCTGAGCCCCGGCACCGGCCCACGTACCTGGCCGAGGACCTCGGTGCGCTGGTCCAGCCCTATCCCGAGGTGCGGGAGGGGGCCTGCGGAGGATGGCAGGCGGAGTGGCGGGACGGGGTGCTGCGCCTCGAAGGAGACGGCAGCCGGATCGACGGGCTGCGCGCGGCCTGCGACGCGGCCTGGGCGGCGGCCGGGGAAGGCCAGGTCGGCGAGGACGCGGTCAAGGAGGTCCTGAAGCGCGTCGGGTGAGGGCCGGGGGCCTCCTTAGACCTGGCCTTCCTTGTCGATCGGCGGCCTTGCATCGAGTGACCGATGCGGTGTCGTACTCTTCCATGGCCCGCAGCACGCCGGACGCGAACACGTACGGCGTGCTGATCATGGAGGAGCGAGTGGGGAGCGATCGTCAGGGCGGGTCGCCGGGGGCGACGTGGCCGCCGGAGGGCGGCTCGCCGATCGGGGGCCGAGGGGTAGGGATGCTGTTCGCCTGTCGCCTAACAGTTAACGAATGCGTTGAACAACGGAACCGGTCAGATCAGCTTGCGCAGGCGTAGCAGGTCGCCGAAGCTCGCGTCGATCTTCACCCGCCCCCCTAGCAGGGCGCGGGCCAGGTCCAGTTCGCCGTCGACCAGCGCGATCAGGTCGTCACTCGCAATGGTGATCTTCACATCGGCCGGTTTGCCCCCGGCCGGCGTTTCCTCGGTGAACGGGTCGAGCCCCCCGTGGTGCAGCCGCCCGTAGAAGGTCACACCGAGGTCGGACACCCGGGCGCTGACCGTGCGCTCGACCACGTGTTTGGCACGATCCTCCGCGCCGATCTCGTCGAACTGGGCGACGAGCCTGGCCAGTGCCGCCCGGCACTCCTCGACGCTTGCCATGTTGGGCATCCTTTCTTTCCCTTTGCGGTCGGTAGCGTTCCACATCACTAGCACCCCCGTATGAGCTTCAACGCGTGACACGCCTGCCAAGGTCCCGGGCGCTCGCCCGAGGCGTTACGGTCGAGTCATGGGTGAGCTGCCGGAGGAAACCGGAGACGAGCGGGTCGACGCCATCGTGGCCGGTCTCGGTCGTGTGGGCGAGCTGCCGGTCAACGAGCACGTGGCGGTGTTCGAGGAGGCGTTCGCCGGGCTGGAGTCCACTCTCGCGGGTGCGGGCGACGAAGCGCTGGGCGAGCGGTGAGCCGGAGGATTCGCCTCGACAGCGAGCTGGTGCGCCGAGGTCTGGCCAGGTCGCGTGAGCAGGCCGCCCAGCTCATCGAGGCGGGGCGGGTCAGCGTGGGCGGGCAGCAGGCGAGCAAGCCCGCGACCCAGGTCGACACGGCCTCGGCCATCGTCGTCGCCGAGTCGGCCGACGGGCCCGACTACGTTTCGCGCGGAGCGCACAAACTTCTCGGGGCGCTGGAGGCGTTCAAGAGCCTGTCGGTGGAGGGGCGCAGGTGCCTCGACGCGGGGGCCTCCACGGGAGGCTTCACCGACGTGCTGTTGCGTCACGGCGCGGCTCACGTGCTCGCCGTCGATGTCGGCTACGGGCAGCTCGCCTGGTCGCTGCGCACCGACGAACGGGTGACCGTGATGGAACGGGTCAACGTGCGCGATCTGACCCCCGACATGGTCGGCGAGGCGCCCACGCTGGTCGTGGGCGACCTGTCGTTCATCTCGCTGAGGCTCGTGCTGCCCGCGCTGGCGCAGGTCGCCGCGCCGCGGGCCGACTTCGTCATGCTGGTCAAGCCGCAGTTCGAGGTGGGCAAGGAGCTCGTGGGGGCGGGCGGCGTGGTGCGCGACCCCGAGCTGCGGGCCCGGTCGGTGCGTGACGCCGCGGCCAAGGCGCGGGAGCTGGGGCTGAGCGTGCGGGGCGTGACCGCGAGCCCGCTGCCCGGTCCGTCCGGAAATGTCGAATATCTGCTCTGGCTAGGCAAAGGAGAGGGTGAGCCCCCCGTCGCCGAGCTCGATGCCGAGATCCAGCGTGCCGTCGCAGAAGGGCCGCAATGAACCGCACCGTGCTCGTCGCCGTCCACACCGGGCGGGGGGCCGCCGTCGAGAGCGCCCGCCTGGTCATCGACCGGCTGGTCCAGGCGGGCATCAACGTACGCGTCCTGGACACCGAGGCCGTCGACATCGGCTGCGGCGGGGTTGAGGTCGTCCCCAGTGACGATCCGGGCTCGGCCAAGGACGCCGAGGTCATGATCGTGCTCGGCGGCGACGGCTCGCTGCTGCGCTCGGCCGAGCTGGCCAAGCCCGCCGGCACGCCCCTGCTCGGCGTCAACCTCGGGCACGTCGGGTTCCTGGCCGAGGCGGAGGTGGCCGACCTGGCCTCGGCGGTCGACAGCGTGGTGGCCGGGCGCTACGACGTCGAGGAGCGCATGACGATCGACGTCCTGGCCAGGCAGAACGGCCGGGTGATCGCCGACACGTGGGCGCTCAACGAGGTCACCGTGGAGAAGCAGGAACGCATGCTGGAGGTGGTCGCCGAGATCGACGGGCGGCCGCTGTCCCGCTGGGGCTGCGACGGCGTGATCTGTGCCACTCCTACCGGTTCGACGGCGTACGCGTTCTCGGCCGGCGGGCCGGTGGTCTGGCCGGAGGTGGAGGCGCTGCTCCTGGTGCCCATCAGCGCCCACGCGCTGTTCGCCCGGCCGCTGGTGGTCTCGCCCCGATCGACGATGGCCGTGGAGATCCTGCCGGACACTCCCGGCGGCGTTCTGTGGTGCGACGGACGGCGGCGTTTCGAGCTGCCCTCGGGCTCGCGTGTGGAGGTTCGCAGGGGCGCCGAGCCGGTCCGCCTGGCCCGCCTGCACGGCGTGGAGAACACCGGCGCCCCCTTCACCGACAGGCTGGTCGCCAAGTTCGAACTACCGGTTCAGGGATGGCGCGGGAGAGTGCGACCCTGAATGAATGGAGGGGAGAACGCGTAGGATCCCATGGGCAACAGGTGTCCGGACACAACCAACCGGCCATCAGGCACGGCAGTGACGGGAGTGGGCAGTGCGACCAAGGGTCGAGGAGGTCCGCATCCAGGGGCTCGGCGTCATCGACGAGGCCGTACTTGAGCTCTCGCCGGGCTTCAACGTGGTCACCGGCGAGACCGGCGCGGGCAAGACGATGGTCGTCACGGGGCTCGGGCTGCTGTTCGGCGGCCGGGCCGACCCCTCGCGCATCCGTCCGGGGGCCGACAAGGCGACCGTGGAGGGCACGCTCGTCGTCGAGCCCGGCGGCCGGGTCGCCCAGCAGGTCGAAGACCTCGGCGGCGAGGTCGAGGACGGCGAGCTGATCATCTCGCGCGCCGTCTCGGCCGAGGGCCGCTCCAGGGCCTGGCTCGGGGGGCGCACGGTGCCCGTCGGCACGCTGACCTACCTGGCCGACGACCTGGTGGCCGTGCACGGGCAGATGGACCAGCAGCGGCTGTTGCAGGCCGCCAGGCAGCGCGCCGCGCTCGACCGTTACGCCGGGAACGAGCTGGTCAAGCCGTTGCGGGCGTACTCGCAGGCGTACAAGCGGCACAAGCAGGTGGGGGCGCTGCTCGACGAGCTGACCACCAAGGCCAGGGAGCGCGCCCAGGAGGCCGACCTGCTGCGGTTCGGCCTGGAGGAGATCGAGAAGATCGACCCCAAGCCGGGCGAGGACGTCCACCTGCGCGAGGAGGAGGAGCGCCTCTCGCACGCCGACGCGCTGCGCAGCGCCGCGACCACGTCCCACACCGCGTTGCTCGGCGATCCGATGGAGGCCGCCGGCGGCGCCCGCGACGTGATCTCGCTGCTCGGGGAGGCCCGCGCGGCCGTCGAGGCCGTGCGCGACTTCGACCCCCAGCTCGCCGGCGTGGCCGACCGGCTCGCCGAGGCCGGATATCTGATCTCCGACGTCGCCACCGACCTGGCCGCCTACGCCGAGTCCATCGAGGCCGACCCGGCCCGCCTGGCCTCCGTCCAGGAGCGCAGGTCCGTGCTGGGCAGCCTGATCAGGAAGTACGCCGAGGACAGCGCCGGGGTGCTGGCCTGGGCCCAGCAGGCGGCCACCCGCCTGGGCGAGCTCGAAGGCGACGACGAGCACATCGAGGAGCTCACCCGCGAGCACGAGGAGCTCACCACCAGGCTCACCACCCTGGCCGCCGAGCTCACCAAGGTGCGCGAGGCCGCCGCGGAGCGCTTCGGCCAGGCCGTGACCGACGAGCTGACCGCGCTGGCCATGCCGCACGCCCGGGTCGTGGTGCAGCTCACCCAGAGCGCCGAGTTCGGCCCGGAGGGCGTCGACGAGGTGGAGCTGCGGATGGCCGCGCATCCGGCCGCGCCGCCGCTGCCGCTCAACAAGGGCGCCTCCGGCGGCGAGCTGAGCCGCGTCATGCTCGCCATCGAGGTCGTGTTCGCCGGTGCCGACCCGGTGCCGACGTTCGTGTTCGACGAGGTCGACGCGGGGGTCGGTGGCAAGGCCGCGGTCGAGATCGGGCGCCGGCTGGCCCGGCTCGCCCGCACCGCGCAGGTGATAGTCGTCACTCACCTCCCGCAGGTGGCGGCCTTCGCCGACCAGCATCTGGTCGTCGAGAAGGCGAGCGACGGCAGTGTCGTGCGCAGCGGCGTCGTCACGCTCAACCACGAGGGGCGCGTACGCGAGCTGTCCCGCATGCTGGCCGGTCTGGAGGACTCCGAGCTGGGCCGGGCACACGCGGAGGAGCTGCTGGGACTCGCAGCGGCCGACAGGTGATTCTGTGTGACATAGTGGACACGCCGCGTAGTGCTTGGCCTCCGCGCTGTTTCCCTCTGGCAGGATGGTCATGATGAAGGTTCCGGGGAGCAAGATGCCGGGCCTCCGTGGCAGGAAGGTCGGTGACCTTCCCGGTGTGACGGCAGTGGCGAGAATCGACCGGCGAACCAAGAGGCTCACCAAACGCCTCCAGCCCGGGGAAATAGCGATTATCGACCATGTCGACGTTGACCGGGTCAGCGCGGAGGCGCTCGTCGCATGCGGCGCGGCGGCTGTGGTCAACGTCGCCGCGGGCATCAGCGGCCGCTATCCCAACCTGGGCCCGCAGATCCTGCTCGACGCGAGTGTGCCGTTCGTCGACAACGCCAACCCCGAGCTGTTCGAGCGCGTCAAGGACGGCGACGTCGTCCGCGTGCACGAGGGTGTCATCTACCTCGACGACGACGTCGTGGGCAAGGGCGACGAGCAGACGACCGAGGCCGTCGAGGCCGCCATGGCCGAGGCACGCGCCGGGCTCGCCGTGCAGATCGAGGCTTTCGCCGTCAACACGATGGAGTACGTTCGCGGTGAGGGCAAGCTTCTCATCGATGGAGTCGGCGTGCCTGAGATCCGCACCCCGATGGAGGGCAGACATGTCCTCATCGTGGTGCGCGGTTATCACTACAAGGAAGACATCGCCACCCTTCGCCCTTACATCAGGGAATACCGGCCCGTCCTCGTCGGCGTCGACGGCGGCGCCGACGCGCTGCTGGAGGCCGGCTACCTCCCCGACGTGATCGTCGGCGACTTCGACTCCGTCTCCACCAAGGCGCTGACCTGCGGCGCAGAGCTCGTCGTGCACGCCTACCGCGACGGCCGCGCGCCCGGCCTGGAGCGGGTGCACCAGCTCGGCCGCGAGGCGGTCATCTTCCCGGCCACCGGCACCAGCGAGGACATCGCGATGCTCCTGGCCGACGACAAGGGCGCCGAGCTGATCGTCGCGGTCGGCACCCACGGCACCCTGGAGGAGTTCCTCGACAAGGGGCGCTCCGGCATGGCCAGCACCTTCCTGACCCGGCTGATCATCGGCAGCAAGCTCATCGACGCCAAGGGCGTGAGCAGGCTCTACCGTAGCCGCATCACCACCCCGCAGCTCCTGCTGCTCGTGATCACCGCGCTGATCACCATGGGGGTCGCCCTCTTCCTGTCACCGCTCGGCCAGACCTGGCTGAACGGCCTGCAAGACGTCTGGAACGCATTCATCTTCTGGCTGGTCGGACTCTTCTCGTGATCGATTTTCGCTACCACGTCGTCTCCATCGTCGCGATCTTCCTGGCGCTGGCCGTCGGGATCGTCCTGGGCACCACGCTGCTGCAGGAGCCCGCGGTCAAGTCCGCGCAGGAGATCAGCGCGCAGCTCACCAAGACGAAGGACGAGTTGCGCGTGCAGATCGACCAGCTCCAGGGCCGCGAGGCGGGCAACGACGCTTTCGTCGCCAGCGTCACGCCGAAGCTGGTGGCCGGCGAGCTGACCGGCCAGCACGTGCTGCTGGTCGAGACGCCGGGTTCGAGCACCGCGTTCCGCGAGGCCGAGCAGCAGGTGCTGGAGGAGGCGGGCGTGGAGGTGAGCGGGCGCGTCACGCTGACCGAGAAGTTCTTCGACCCCGATCGCAGCGGCGTGCTCGACGGCCTGGTCAACCAGCTCAAGCCGGTCGACATGGTCTTCCCGTCCACGGCGACCGTCTGGGACAAGGCGGGCGCGCTGCTCGCCTCCACGCTGCTCACCACCGACCAGGCCCAGGCGGGCACGCCCAACGCCGCGACCGCCGCCGTCCTCAGCGGGTTCGAGGCCGGCGGGCTGGTCAGCATCGACGGCGACCCCGCCAAGCGGGCCATGCTCGCGGTGATGTTCGCGCCGGAGAAGGCGTACGAGGGGGAGCAGGCCGAGACCCAGCTCGGCGCGCTCGTCTCGGTCGCCGACCGGCTCGACGCGGCGGGCAAGGGCGCGGTGCTGGCCGGCAGCGCCGCCAACACGGCTGTCACCGGGGGCGCTGTCAGCGCCCTTCGAGACGACGGCGACGTCTCCAAGCGCGTGTCCACCGTCGATACCGTCGATATGCCCGCGGGCCGGGTCGTGGTCGTCTACGCTCTCCGGGAGCAACTGAACGGGCGCGCCGGCCAGTACGGCATCGGCAAGGGGGCCTCGGCCACCCAGCCCGCGTTGCCGACCACCACGCCTTCACCGACCCAGTCAGGGAGCTGACATGGCCCGTGGCCTGCTCTACGCGCTGGCCGGCGCCGCGATCGGCGCCGCCGCCGCCCGTGCCGCCTACTCCGCCTTCACCCGGAACCGTCCGGCCGACCTGGGCGGGCGCTGGACGCGCAAGAACCACCGCGGCGAGCCCATCACCCTCCTGGAGGGGCCCGCGTTCGTCGCCGGTTCCGGCGTGGCGGCCGCGCTCACGCCTGGCCTGACGCCGCGTACCCGGCTGGCCGCGGTGCTGGCGGGCGTCGGCACCGGCGCCCTAGGGGCCTACGACGACCTCTACGGCACCACGTCCTCCAAGGGCTTCAAGGGCCACCTGACGGCCCTGACCCGTGGCGAGGTCACCAGCGGCGCCGTCAAGATCCTCGGCATCGGGGCCACCGGGCTCGGCGCCGCCGCCCTCGTCTCCGACGGGCCCGTGGACACGCTGGTCAACGGTGCCGCCATCGCGGGCGCGGCCAACCTGGCCAATCTGTTCGACCTTCGTCCCGGGCGGGCGATCAAGGTCGGGCTGCTGGCCGGCGGGCCGCTGCTGGCGATCTCGCTGCTGCGGTCGTCGCCCGCCGCCGCGGCCCTGGCCGCCGTGCCGCTGGGGGCCGCCGCCGCGCTGCTGCCCGACGACCTCGGCGAGCGCGCGATGCTCGGCGACGCGGGCGCCAACTCGCTCGGCGCCCTGCTCGGGCTGGCCGCGGTCACCAAGCTCGGCAGGCCGGGCAGGCTCGTCCTCCTGGGCACGGTCGCCGCGCTCACCGCGGCCTCGGAGAAGGTCAGCTTCACCAAGGTCATCGCCACGAACCCGGTGCTCAACCGGATCGACATGCTCGGGCGGCGTCCCGTCGACCCCGTGTGACCCTCCGGGCGCGATTGTCGGTGGCACCTGCCAGGATGTCCGCGTGACCGGATACTGGGCGGGGGAGGCCGGGTGCGGAGCGTGACGGCGCGGGGTGTGGCGGGTGGCGCCCTGCTCATCGGGGCGATCACCGTGCTGGCGCGGATCGCCGGCTTCGTCAAGCAATACGCCTTCGCCCAGACCGTCGGCACCAACTGCCTGTCCACCGCCTACATGACGGCCAACCAGATCCCCAACATCGTCTTCGAGGTCGTCGTCGGGGGCGCGCTGGCGGGCATGGTGGTGCCGGTGCTGGCCGGGTCCGCCGCCTCGCGCGAGCGCACCGGGCACATCAGTTCGGCGCTGCTGACGTGGGTCGTCGTGGTCCTGGTGCCGCTGGGGGCGCTCACCGCGCTGTTCGCCCGGCCGGTCATCGGCCTGTTCCTCGGCGAGGCCGTCCACGGGTGCGACACGGCCCATCTCGTCGCCCTCGCCACGCGGATGCTGGTCGTCTTCGCCCCCCAGATCCCTTTGTACGGCGTGGCCGTGGTCCTCTACGGCGTGCTGCAGTCGCACAGTCGCTTCGCCGGGCCCGCGGTCGCGCCGCTGGTGTCCAGCATCGTGGTCATCGTGGCGTACCTGCTGTTCGTGCCGCTCAGCGGGGGGACGGCCGACCCGGCTCAGCTGCCTGGGCCCGCCGAGCTGGCCCTGTCGGTGGGCACCAGCCTGGGGGTGCTCTCGCTCGTGCTGACCGTGCTCGGGCCCGTGTCGCGGCTGGGGCTGCGGTGGCGGCCCACCTTACGCTTCCCCGACGGCGTGGCCGGGCAGGTGCGCAGGCTCGCCCTGGCCGGGATCGCGGCGCTGCTCGCCCAGCAGGCCGCCATGATCGTCGTGGTGCTGCTGTCGAACAAGGCGATCGGCAACGGAGCCCTCACCGTCTACAACTACGCGTGGGCGATCTACCTGGTGCCGTACGCGGTGCTGGCCGTGCCCATCGCCACCAGCGCGTTCCCCCGGTTGTCGGCGCAGGCGGGTGACGCGGTCGCGTTCTCGGCGCTGGCGGCGCGTACGACGCGGGCCGTGGTGCTGGTCACGGGGCTGGCCGCCGGCGTGCTGGCCGCCGCGTCGGGGCCCGGGGCGGTGGTGTTCCTGGGAGGCAGGAGCGAGGTGCCGCCGCCTCAGCTCGCCCTGGCGATCGCGTTGTTCGCGCCGGGCATCGTCGGCTACGGGCTCATCGCCCACCTGAGCCGGGTGCTCTACGCGGCCGGGCTCGGGCGGGCGGCGGCTACGGGGACTGTGGCCGGGTGGCTGGTCGTCATCGTCGCGCAGACCGTGCTGGTGCTGGTGCTGCCCGCCGAGTGGAAGATCGGCGGCATGGCGCTGGGGATGAGCCTCGGCATGACCGCCGGTGGGGTGCTGCTGCTCGCGTCCGTGGTTCGGGCGCGGGGGAGCGGGGCCGCAGCGGGGCTTCCCAGGGCCGCGGGGGCGGCGGTCGGTGGTGGCGTGCTGGGGTACCTGGCGGGCGCGTGGGTGGTGGGGCGGCTCGGTGTCTCCGGTATCTGGCCGAACGTGGGTGCTGTGGTGCTGGCGGCGGTGGTGGCCGTGGTGGTGGGGGTTGTTGTCGTGGTTGCTGTGGACCGGTCGGACGCCAGGGCAGTGGCCGGGCTGTTCAGGCGGGGCGGCTGATCCTCTACGGCGGGTCCGCTGCTCTGCGGGGGCGGTTCATGGTCTCCTGCGGTTCCTGATCTTCCGCGATGAGGGCCTTGAAGTGAGCGGTCGTGTGGGGGTGACCTGCCCTTTACGGTTTCGGCTTTGAGGTGTGGTCACGGGTTCCGATGAGGATCTTGGAGGGGTCTTGCGGGTGGCTTTTGTGATGGGCACCACGTCCGGTGGTACCGGGCGGCATGTACGGATGCTCGTCGAAGGGCTGGTGCGGCGCGGGCATCAGGCGGCGGTGGTGGGGCCGGGGAGTGTCGAGGAGGCGTTCTCCTTCCGGGAGGCGGGAGCCACGTTCGCCGAGGTGCCCGTGTCCGATCGGCCGCATCCGCTGAACGATCTGCGCGCGGTGCTCGCGATTCGGCGGCTGACGCGGGATGCCGACGTCGTCCACGCTCATGGCCTCCGTGCGGGGGCGCTGGCGAGCCTGGCGCTGCGGGCGATCAGGCCGCGGACGTCGAAGCGCGCGGGGGCCGAGTACCAAGAGACAGGGCGTCAGGGGATCGGATCGCAGGAGGCCAGGGGCTCAACGCCGGCAGGGGGCTCGTCGGGAGGGAAGGGGCCGGGGGTGGTGGTCACGTTGCACAACGCACTGACCGCCGGCGGTTTCGTGGGATTCGTCTACGGGGTGCTGGAGCGGATCGTGGCGCGGCGGGCCGATCGGGTGCTGGTCGTCTCGCCGGACCTGGCGGAGCGGATGACCGCCCTGGGAGCCCGGAAGGTGGGGGAGGCGGTGGTGCCCGCGCCCCCGCTCCGCCCGGCCCGGCGTACGCCGGAGGAGGTTCGGGACGAACTGGGGGCGGGCGACCGTCCCCTGGTGCTCACGATCGCCCGGCTCGCCCAGCAGAAAGGACTCGACACCCTGCTCGACGTGGCGGCGGGGCCGTGGGAGGGCCCGATGCCCCTGTTCGCCGTGGCGGGTGAGGGGCCGCTGCGGGAGGAGCTCCAGGACCGGATCAGGGGGCGGAGCCTGCCCGTGCTGCTGCTGGGAGACCGGGGCGACATCCCCGACCTGCTCGCGGCCGCCTCCGTCGTGGTCAACTGCAGCCGCTGGGAAGGGCTGCCGCTCAGCCTCAGCGAGGCCCTGATGGCGGGCAAGCCGGTGATCGCGTCAGGCGTGGGCGGGATCCCGTGGCTGGTGGGCGACGCCGGGATGCTCGTGCCGTACGGGGACGCCGAAGGGCTGCGGAGCGCGTTGCGGAAGGTCCTGGACGAGCCGGGGGTCGCGCGGACGCTGTCGGAGGCGGCGACGCTGCGGGGACGGGAGTTGCCGGATGGTGACGATGCCGTGGAAAGCGTACTCGGGGTGTACGAGGCGGCAAGATCGTATGGATGATGGGAGCAAAGTGTCGGCGTATACTGCGTGGGTTAGGGAGGGGAGTATCCCTTCGCGACAGCCTCGTCATCACGGTGCAGCCCCGCTCCACGGGGCCCCCGGGGCTGCCGGTCCGCGTTGTTCGCGGGCGGGAGAGACCTCCGGCAATGAGTCATGCATGCCGGAGGGTTTGAACCGTGACCGTACCTGTGTGGGCCTGGATCGCCGTCATCGGCGGTCTGCTCGTCGTCCTCGCCTTTGACCTGTGGATCGTCGACCGCGGTGAGGCCCGTGAGTTCTCCATGCGGCAGGCCGGATATTGGGTCACCTTCTATGTCGCCCTGGCCGCGTTGTTCGGTGTGGGGTTGTGGGCCACGTTCGGGGCCGACAAGGCGGGGGAGTTCTTCGCCGGTTACATCACTGAATACAGCTTGAGCGTCGACAACCTGTTCATCTTCTTCATCATCATGAGCCGGTTCGCGGTGCCGCGGCCCTACCAGCACAAGGTGCTCCTGGTCGGCATCGTGCTCGCGCTGGTCATGCGCGGCATCTTCATCGCGCTCGGGGCCGCCGCGCTCGAACGGTTCAGCTGGCTCTTCTACGTCTTCGGCGCCTTCCTCGTCTACACCGCCGTCAATCTGATCCGGCAGCACCTCAAGGGCGAGGAAGAGGAGTTCAACGAGAACATCCTGCTCAGGTGGGTGCGCCGGGCGTTCCCGACCACCGAGGGGTACGTCGGTTCCAAGGTCACCGTCAAGATCGACGGACGCCGCATGGTGACCCCCATGCTCATCGTGATGATCGCCATCGGAACCACCGACCTGCTGTTCGCCCTCGACTCGATTCCGGCCATCTTCGGGCTCACCAAGGACCCCTACGTCGTCTTCACGGCCAACGCGTTTGCCCTGATGGGGCTGCGTCAGCTTTACTTCCTGCTGGGCGGGTTGCTGCAGCGACTCGTCTACATCAGCTATGGTTTGGCGTTCATCCTCGGGTTCATCGGGGTTAAGCTGATAATGGAGGCGTTGCATGCCAGCGGCGTCTCCTGGGCACCCGAAATTCCCATCTGGGTGTCGCTCACGGTCATCGGCTCCACCATGGCGATCACCACGGTTGCGAGCCTGATCAAGGCCCGCATGATGAGCGGCGAAGGCGAGCAGACGCACCCGGAGCAGGTCTAGCGGAACGGCTATCGAGGCGCTTTGCTTGTGTAGTTGCGCCGTGTAATAGTTGCGAGTTCCGTAACAGCATGGCAAAGCGCCTAGTCCAGTCACCATCAAAGGTTGTACGTGTCAGACGATTCTGCTAAGTCGAGCCGCGTCCGGCTCGCGCGCGGGGTCTCCCCGTGGCTCCTCCCGACGGCGGCCGCGGCGGCCGCCACCGCGCTGCTGACGCGCCGAGACCGGCGCTGGGCCCTGGCTGCGGCCCCGCTGGGTGCGCTCACCGGTGGCATGCTCTGGTTCTTCCGCGACCCCGAGCGCACTCCAGGCGAGGGGCGCATCCTGTCGCCCGCCGACGGCGTGGTGCAGAGCATCGACCCCTGGCCGGACGGCCGCACCCGCGTCGCGATCTTCATGAGCCCCCTGAACGTGCACGTCAATCGTGCCCCTCTTGCGGGAAATGTCACGTCCGTGCAGCATGTGGCAGGTGGGTTCCTGCCGGCGTTCAACAAGGACAGTGACCAGAACGAACGCGTGGTGTGGCATTTCGAGACCGCGCTGGGCGACATCGAGATGGTGCAGATCGCGGGCGCCGTGGCGCGCCGGATCGTGCCGTACCTGAGCGCTGGGGCCAAGGTGGCGCAGACCGAGCGAATCGGTCTCATCCGGTTCGGCTCGCGGGTCGACATCTACCTTCCCGAAGGCATCTCGCCCGCGGTCTCCGTGGGTGAGAAGACGGTTGCGGGGGTGACCAGAATTGACCACGGCTGACGCCGGCAGCTGGCAGGCGGGCGAGGAAGAGCCCCGCGGTCCTGTGGGCAAGGCGTTCCGCCTGTCCGCCGCGGACTCGCTCTCGCTGGGCAACGCGGTCTGCGGGTTCCTCGCGGTCTGCGTCCTGGCCTATTCGGCGATCCAGCAGCTCACGGTCGCCGACGGCAAGTTCACGCCGACGCCGAGCTACTTCGCCACCGCCATCGTCCTGCTGCTCATCGGCGCGACCTGCGACCTGTTCGACGGGCTCGTCGCGCGGCGCTTCCGCGCCTCGGCGATGGGCGCCGAGCTGGACAACCTGGCCGACGTGATCAGCTTCGGGTTCGCGCCCGCGTTCATGGTCGTGATCTGGGGTGTCGGCGCGCCGCCTTCGGTGCCGTTCATCGCGGTGGTCACCGCCGCGGCGGCCGTGCTGGTCGCCGGTGTCGTACGCCTGGCGCGCTTCGCGTGCGTCAAGACCAAGAGCGGCGACTTCATGGGCCTGCCCATCCCGATGGGCGCGATGACCGTGATCTCGATCGTGCTGCTGTTCCAGCCCAGCATCTGGGCGCTGTTCGCGGTGCTCGGCGTGGCCTGGCTGATGGTCAGCCGCATCGAGTACCCCAAGCCGAAGGGGCAGCTGGCGGCGGTCGTCCTCGGCTGGATCATGGTGAACGTGGCGTTCCTCACGGTCTGGGTGGCCTGGCCGGAAGGCGGCGACCTGCCCATCAAGATCGGCGCGACCATGCAGATCGCGCTCGTCGCGGCCATCCCGCTGCGCATGTTGTTCTACAAGCGGGAGCTGCGCAAGGAAGCCGAGCGAATCGGCAACTAGGGGATTTTTCATCCATCTTCGGCTTTGATGGATCCATGTCGGCTACGCCACGCGAGCACACGCGGACGTACTATCTCGGCAAGCTGGCCACGGAGCTGGAGCAGCGCGGGCTGACCGCCACCTTGCGGGCCTATCCGCCCGCGCTGAGGATCAGCGATCCCGACACCGCGCTGCTGGCCGAGACGATCGACTGCGTGCCGCTGCCCGAGGGCTGGTTCTACCGCTGGTCGTGGGGTGAGCTCGTCGGCCTGGCCGACGATCCGGCCCTGGCGGCCAGCCGCATCGTGCGCGTGCTGGCCGCGGGACGGTGAGCTACCAGCCCCTGGCCTTCCACTCGGCCAGCGAGGGACGTTCGGCGCCGAGCGTCGTGTCCCGGCCGTGGCCCGGGTAGACCCACGTGTCGTCGGGCAGGCGGTCGAAGAGCCGCTCGGACACGTCGGTGAAGAGGCGCTCGAACCGCTCCGGGTCCTTGCCGGTGTTGCCCACCCCGCCGGGGAACAGGGAGTCGCCGGTGAACAGGTGACGGCCGTCGGGGCCGCCGTCGTAGAGCAGGGCGATCGAACCCGGGGTGTGGCCGCGCAGGTGGATGACCTCCAGGCTGACCGGGCCGAGGGAGATCGTGTCGCCGTGCTCGACCGTGCGGCCGGCCGGGACGGGCAGCGCGGGCGCGTCGAGCGGATGGGCGATCACCTCGGCGCCGGTGACCCGGGACACCTGTTCGAGGGCCTGCCAATGGTCGCCGTGCTGGTGGGTGGTGACGACCGCGCCGAGCGGCTGGTCGCCGACGAGCGCCAGCAGCCGGTCGGCGTCGGCCGCGGCGTCGATCAGCAGCTCCTCGCCGGTCTCGGTGGAACGCAGCAGGTAGGCGTTGTTGTCGTGGGGGCCGACCGCCAGCTTGGAGATGGTCAGGGCGGGCAGCTCGCGCACGTCGGCGGGGCCGCCGACCTGGACGTCGCCGGTGTAGGTCATGGATAGTCCTTCGGGGGCGTCGCGGGCAGATCAGCGGGGGCCGGCATCGTCAGCCACGGCGGCGGCTCGGGAAGGAGCGCGCCACCGTCACCGGGCGTCGACGGCTGTCCCGCGGGCACCAGGGTAACGCCCTCGCCGTCCGACCTCCCTGTCAACCAGGCCAGCATGTCGACCGGCGCGCCCTGGACGGCGGGGCCCTGACCGAGGTTCTGCCACCTTTGCCCCGGCTTGCCGGTCAGGACGACCTCGCTCACCGTGCTGCTGCCGTACGGCCAGGAGTGGCGGAGGTCGTGCAGTTCGCGGTGGACGAACGTCCGCGGCCAGTCGTGCGGGCCGTACCCCGCGTCGAGGTCAACGTGGTGCATGCCCACCTCGCGAAGGCGGCGTACCAGGATGTACCAGGCAGGATGTGACGGCGGTCGCATGCCATGGACGGGCGTCCGCCACGCCTCGGCGGGCAGGTCGCGGATCGCGGCGGCCAGGCGGGCGGCGCTGTCCGCCAGGTCGGCCAGGTGCCGGGCGGCCGGCCGGGCGGCGGTGGCCTCGATCTCGGCGGCCCTGGCCTCCACGGACGGGTACTGCGGGGTCTCGACGCCCGTCCGCGCCCAGGTCAGGAGGTTGAGGTGGGAGCCCGCGTTGCCGGTCAGGTGGGCGAGCACGTGCCCTCTGGTCCAGCCGGGCAGCAGGGACGGGGCCGTCACGTCGGCGTCGGACAGGGACGCGGCCGTGGCCAGCAGCCGGTCGGTCGCGGAGGCCAGTTCGGCCTGCAGCGCGGGTAGAACGGTCATGTCCAGATATTTCCCCATCTAGGGGGCAGGTGTCGCGGTCGGGCATAAAGCAGCAGGTCAAGTGGTTGACTTGCAAAGGGCTCCTGCCGACGCGGGAGATGGCCGTAACCTGTGAAGGACGGATTTTCGGGGGCCGGGGATCGGCTCGCCGAAAATGTCGGTGCCCCCGTCTACCATCCCCCGTGGACCTATCCGCCTTTCGACCTCCGGGATCGCCGTGGCAGACCGCCTGATCGTGCGTGGTGCACGAGAACACAACCTCAAGGACGTCTCGCTGGACCTGCCGCGAGACTCGCTGATCGTCTTCACCGGCCTCTCCGGCTCCGGCAAGTCGAGCCTGGCCTTCGACACGATCTTCGCTGAGGGGCAGCGCCGCTACGTCGAATCCTTGTCGGCCTACGCCCGCCAGTTCCTCGGCCAGATGGACAAGCCCGACGTCGACTTCATCGAGGGCCTGTCGCCCGCGGTGTCCATCGACCAGAAGGCCACCAGCAAGAACCCCCGCTCGACCGTCGGCACCATCACCGAGGTCTACGACTACCTGCGTCTGCTGTGGGCGCGCATCGGCAAGCCGCACTGCCCGACCTGCGGCCGTCCGATCGCCCGGCAGCAGCCGCAGCAGATCGTCGACCGCGTCATGGACCTGGAGGAGGGCACCCGCTTCCAGGTGCTCGCCCCCGTCATCCGCGGCCGCAAGGGCGAGTACGCCGAGCTGTTCCGCGAGCTGCAGACCAAGGGCTTCGCGCGGGCCAGGGTCGACGGCACGGTCGTGCGGCTGGAGGAGCCGCCGACGCTGAAGAAGTACGAGAAGCACGACATCGAGGTCATCGTTGACCGCCTGTCGGTCAAGGAGTCCTCGCGCCGCCGGCTCACCGACTCCGTCGAGACCGCGCTGCAGCTGTCCGGCGGCACGATCACGCTGGAGTTCGTCGACCTGCCGGAGGACGACCCGGGCCGCGAGCGCTTCTACTCCGAGCACCTCTACTGCCCCTACGACGACCTGTCGTTCGAGGAGCTGGAGCCGCGCTCGTTCTCCTTCAACTCGCCCTTCGGCGCCTGCCCCGAGTGCACCGGCCTCGGCACCAAGATGGAGGTCGACCCCGACCTGGTGGTGCCCGACCCCGAGCGCACGCTCGGCGACGGCGCGCTGCACCCCTGGTCGGGCGGCCACACCAGCGAATACTTCGTCAGGCTGATCGAGGCGCTCGGCCACACCGTCGGGTTCACCCTCGACACGCCGTGGGAGCGGCTGCCCAAGAAGGCCCAGAAGTCGCTGCTGTACGGCCACGACGAGCAGGTGCACGTCCGGTACAGCAACCGTTACGGCCGCCAGCGCTCCTACTACACCACCTTCGACGGCGTCATCCCCTGGGTGCAGCGCCGGCACGCCGAGGCCGAGAGCGACGCCACGCGCGAGCGCTTCGAGGGCTACATGCGCGAGATCCCGTGCCCGGCCTGCAAGGGCGCCAGGCTCAAGCCGGTCACCCTCGCCGTCACGGTCGACGACAGGTCGATCGCCGACGTCGCGGCCATGTCGATCGGCGAGTGCGCCAAGTTCCTGGCGGAGCTGAAGCTGTCCGACCGCGACATGCACATCGCCGAGCGGGTGGTCAAGGAGATCAACGCCCGCATGGGCTTCCTGCTCGACGTCGGCCTCGACTACCTCACCATGGACCGCGCCGCGGCCACCCTCGCCGGTGGCGAGGCGCAGCGCATCCGGCTGGCCACGCAGATCGGCTCCGGGCTGGTCGGCGTCCTCTACGTGCTGGACGAGCCGTCCATCGGCCTGCACCAGCGCGACAACATGCGCCTGCTCGACACGCTGATCAGGCTGCGTGACATGGGCAACACGCTGATCGTCGTCGAGCACGACGAGGACACCATCGCCGCCGCCGACTGGGTGGTCGACATCGGTCCGGGCGCCGGCGAGCACGGTGGCCAGGTCGTGGTCTCCGGCACCGTCCAGGAGCTCCTCGCCAGCGAGGAGTCCATGACCGGCCAGTACCTGTCGGGCCGCAGGAGCATCGCGATCCCGGCCAAGCGCCGCAAGCGCGACAAGAAGCGGCAGATCACGGTCAAGGGCGCCCGCGAGCACAACCTCAAGGGCGTCGACATCGAGTTCCCGCTGGGCATGTTCACGGCGGTGACCGGGGTGTCCGGGTCGGGCAAGTCGACGCTGGTCAACGACATCCTCTACAACGCGCTGGCCAAGGAGCTCAACGGCGCCCGCACGGTGCCGGGGCGGCACTCGCGCATCAACGGCATGGACCAGGTGGACAAGGTCGTGCACGTCGACCAGTCGCCGATCGGCCGTACGCCGCGCTCCAACCCGGCCACGTACACCGGGGTCTTCGACCACGTGCGCAAGCTGTTCGCCCAGACCGCCGAGGCCAAGGTGCGCGGCTACCAGCCGGGGCGCTTCAGCTTCAACGTCAAGGGCGGGCGCTGCGAGGCGTGCGCGGGCGACGGCACGATCAAGATCGAGATGAACTTCCTGCCGGACGTCTACGTCCCCTGTGAGGTCTGCCACGGCGCCCGGTACAACCGGGAGACGCTGGAGGTCCACTACAAGGGCAAGACGATCGCCGAGGTGCTGGACATGCCGATCGAGGAGGCGCTGGGCTTCTTCGACGCGATTCCGGCCATCAAGCGGCACCTGCAGACGCTCAACGACGTCGGCCTGGGCTACGTACGGCTCGGGCAGCCGGCGACCACGCTGTCCGGTGGTGAGGCGCAGCGCGTCAAGCTCGCCTCCGAGCTGCAGCGCCGCCAGACCGGGCGGACGATCTACGTGCTCGACGAGCCCACCACCGGCCTGCACTTCGAGGACATCCGCAGGCTGCTCGGCGTGCTCGGGCGGCTGGTCGACGGCGGGAACACGGTGATCGTCATCGAGCACAACCTCGACGTCATCAAGACCGCCGACTGGATCATCGACATGGGCCCCGAAGGCGGGTCCCGTGGCGGCACGCTGGTGGCCACGGGCACGCCGGAGGAGGTGGCGCTGGTCAACGAGAGCCACACCGGGCGCTTCCTGCGGAAGATCCTCTCGCTCTGAGGCAGGCGGCGGCCCAGGTGTGGCGACGTTGCGCCTTGAGCCGGACGGTGGCGGCTCGGGCGTGACGGCGGTTGCCGTCGGTCAGGTGATGGTTCGGGGGTGACGGCGCCTGTTGCCGGTCAGGCGGTGGTTCGGGGGTGACGGCGCCTGTTGTCGGTCAGGCGGTGGCGGGGGTGCGGCGGCGGCGCTTGGCGGCGTCGCCGCGCTCCAGCCACCACTCGGCGAACAGCAGCGGCAGCACCCAGCCCAGCCAGGCGCTCAGCGCGCCCACCGTGCCGGCCAGCAGCTCCTGGTCGCCGTGGAAAGTGGTGTCGAGCTGCGGTGACAGCGAGATGACGAACACCGCGCCCCACAGGCGGTTGGTGATGATCGACATCGTCAGGGCGAAGCTGCGGATCATCCACCTGCGGTGATCGACGAACCTGCGCTGCCTGGCCATCCGCCAGCCGGCCAGGGTGCAGCCCAGCCACACCAGGGCCAGCACCACCCCGCTGGCCCTGGTCACCGGGCCGAACGGAGTGGCCAGGCTGACCACCAGACCCAGCACGCCGCCGGGCAGGCAGCCGCCGAAGACGTACACGCGGCCGATCATGCGGTGGGCGCGCGGGTGGCGGGCCCGGAACCACGGCCAGACCTGCAGACAGCACGAGATCATCGCGATCGAACCGAAGATCACGTGCAGGGAGAGCACCACGAAGTGCGGCGGGAAGAAGTCGGGGGCGGGCACCCGCGACCGGCTCGGGTCCAGCGACAGGTAGGGCGGCAGCGAGAAGGCGACGAACGCGATCGCCACCACCCCGAGCGGAACCACCCACGGACGGCGCCACCAGCGCGGCCCGGACGTCGTGGGTGCGGGAGTGTCGGTGAGAGTCATGCGCACAGGCTCGTGCGCGGCGCTGACCGCGGGCGCACCGCCCACTGACGGCACCTTGACCCCGCCTTGCCGCGACGGCGTGCCGCAGAGGTCACCCGATGGTCGGACCGAGGGGTGGGGCCAATAAAGTTGAAGCACGGGTAACGGCTTGACCTGCTGGGGGTCGGCGGAGACGCGAAGGGTCGGCTAATTCATGACGGTTACGGATCGGGGCGAAGCCATGCCCGAAAATCGCGGCGGAATCGGCCGGCGCGAGATGCTCGGCGTGGCGGGGGTGGCCGCGTGCGGGCTGGCGCTGGCGGGGTGCGGCGCGGGTGACGCCAAGGCGCAGCCGGTGTCGGCGATCAAGGGCAAGGTGCTCGCCAAGACGGCGGACGTGCCCGTCGGCGGCGGCACGCTCGTCGAGGAGTGGCGAATCGTGATCACGCAGCCCGCGAAGGGCGTCTACAAGGCGTTCAGCGCGGTGTGCACGCACAAGGGATGCACGGTCGGCACGCCGAAGGACAACGTCATCACGTGCGCGTGCCACGGCAGCGAGTTCGCCGCCGACAGCGGACAGGCCACCAAGGGGCCCGCGACCGCGCCGCTGACCGTCTACCAGGTCAAGGTGGAGGGCGACGGCATCGTCGTCGTCTGAGGACGGATCGTTCTGGGTAATTGTGCGTGGTTTTCGGGATTGGGCTCGTGCAGGCTGAACCGGTGCCGGGGCGCCGGCCGTACCTGCAAGTGAGACCGAGACCTGGGAGGACGCACCATGACAGAAACGACGCGCCGGACGGTCATGCTCGGTGCCGGAGGCGCCGGGCTCGCGGCGGTTCTGACGGCGTGCGCGAGCTACGGTTCGCCGACGGCGGCGGCGAACGAGGCGTCGGCCACGGAGGAGCCGTCGTCCGCCGAGCCCAAGAAGAAGGCGAAGAAGAAGCCCAAGGCGCTGGCCGACACCGGCGACATCCAGGTCGGCGGCGGCACGGTCTTCAAGGACCAGAAGGTCGTGGTGACGCAGCCGACCGAAGGGGAGTTCAAGGCGTTCACGGCGGTCTGCACCCATGCGGGCTGCACGGTCGCCAGCGTCTCGAACGGGACCATCAACTGCCCCTGCCACGGCAGCAAGTTCAAGATCGAGGACGGTTCCGTGGCCGACGGCCCCGCCGGCGCGCCGCTCGCCGAGAAGAAGATCTCCGTGGACGGCGACAAGATCAGACTCGCCTAATCCGTGTCTCATGAATTTCTCACCTGTCTCCGATTGGGTGGGACACATGGGAAATGACCTTCGCAGCCGACGGGCAGTGATAGCGGGAGTGGGCGCGGGCGGGCTGGCGCTGGCGATCAGTGCCTGCGGCGGGAACGCCGAGACGCCGGCGGCCACCGCCCCCGACGCGGGCGGCCAGTCGAGCGCCGCACAGCCGGGCGCCACGCAGCCGGGCGCCACACAGTCAGGCGCTCCGCAGGCCGGCGGCGCGCTGGCCAAGACCGCCGACATCCCCGTCGGCGGTGGCACGGTCTTCAAGGACCAGAAGATCGTGGTGACGCAGCCGACGGCGGGCGAGTTCAAGGCGTTCAGCGCGATCTGCACGCACAAGGGCTGCCCCGTGGGCAGCGTCGCGGACGGCGCGATCGTGTGCCCGTGCCACGGCAGCAAGTTCAACATCGCCGACGGCTCGGTCACCGACGGGCCGGCCGACAAGCCGCTGGCCGCGCAGCAGATCAAGGTCGAGGGCGACCAGATCACCCTGGCCTGATCAGAGGAGTCTGGTCAGAGGAGTCTGGTCAGAGGAGTCTGATCAAAGGAGCCTGGTCAGAGGAGAAGGTGAGCCCTGTCGAGCCGTCCGAAGGCTCGGCGGGTCACCTTGTCGGTGGCGCCTACTAGTCTTTGACCGTGGCGAGAGCAGCGGGCAGCCCCTTGAGTTTCCGGCCCAGACCAGGTTCGATCCCCGAGTCGCCGGGGGTCTACCGGTTCAGGGACGCGCACGGCCGGGTGATCTACGTCGGCAAGGCCAAGAGCCTGCGGCAGCGGCTCAACTCCTACTTCACCGACTTCTCCGCGCTGCATCCGCGCACCCAGTCGATGCTCACCACGGCCGCCGACGTCGACTGGACCGTCGTCGGCACCGAGGTCGAGGCGCTGCAGCTCGAATACTCCTGGATCAAGGAGTTCGACCCGCGCTTCAACGTCAAGTACCGCGACGACAAGTCCTACCCCTACCTCGCCGTGACGCTGGGGGAGGACTTCCCGCGCGTCCAGGTCATGCGGGGGGCCAAGCGCAAGGGCACGCGGTACTTCGGCCCCTACTCGCACGCCTGGGCCATCCGCGAGACCGTCGACCTGCTGCTGCGCGTCTTCCCGGTGCGCACGTGCAGCGCGGGGGTGTTCAAGCGGGCCGGGCAGATCGGGCGTCCCTGCCTGCTGGGCTACATCGACAAGTGCTCTGCGCCGTGCGTGGGGCGGGTGACCCCGCAGGAGCACCGCGAGCTGGCCGAAGACTTCTGCGACTTCATGGCGGGCAACACCACCCGCTTCATCAGGCGCCTTGAGAAGGACATGCGCGAGGCCGCCGGCGAGCAGGAGTACGAGCGGGCGGCCCGGCTGCGTGACGACATCCAGGCGTTGCAGCGCGCGCTGGAGAAGCAGGCCGTGGTGCTCGGCGAGGCCACCGACGCCGACGTCATCGCGCTGGCCGAGGATCCGCTGGAGGCCGCCGTCCAGGTGTTCTACGTGCGCGGGGGCCGCATTCGCGGGCAGCGGGGCTGGGTGGTCGACAAGGTCGAGGAGTCCTCGCCCGGCGAGCTGGTCGAGCAGTTCCTGCTGCAGATGTACGGCGAGGCCGGCCCCGAGTCGATGCCGCGCGAGGTGCTCGTGCCCGCGCTGCCGCCCGACGCCGAGGCGGTCGCCGAGCTGCTGACCGAGCAGCGCCGGGCCCGGGTCGAGGTGCGCGTCCCGCGGCGCGGCGACAAGAAGGCGCTGATGGAGACCGTCGAGCGCAACGCCAAGGAGTCGCTGGCCCAGCACAAGATCCGCCGGGCGGGCGACCTGACCACGCGCAGCAAGGCGCTGCAGGAGATCGCCGACGCGCTCGACCTCGACCAGGCGCCGCTGCGCGTCGAGTGCTACGACGTCTCCCATCTCCAGGGCGAGAACGTCGTGGCGTCCATGGTGGTCTTCGAGGACGGCCTGGCGCGCAAGAGCGAGTACCGGCGCTTCGCGGTCAGGACCAAGGAGGGCGACGTCGCCTCGATCTACGAGGTGATCATGCGGCGGTTCCGGCGTTACCTGGAGGAGCGTTCGGCCACCGGCGAGCTGGCCGCGGAGGACGACGACGGCCACGGTCCCATCGACCCCGAGACGGGCAGACCGCGCAAGTTCGCCTATCCGCCCAACCTGGTCGTCGTCGACGGCGCCGGCCCCCAGGCGGCCGCCGCGCAGCGGGCGCTCGACGAGCTCGGCATCGACGACGTCGCGGTGTGCGGCCTGGCCAAGCGGCTGGAGGAGGTGTGGCTGCCCGGCGACGACCAGCCAGTGATCATGCCTCGTTCAAGTGAGGGTCTCTACCTGCTGCAACGCGTGCGCGACGAAGCACACAGGTTCGCCATCACCTACCATCGTTCCAAGAGGTCCAAGTCAGTGAAGGAGAGCGCGCTCGACGGCGTGCCCGGCCTCGGGCCGGCGCGCAGGCAGGCGTTGCTCAAGCACTTCGGCTCCGTCAAGAAGCTACGCGAGGCCAGCGCGGCCGAGATCTGCGAGGTTCCCGGCATCGGGCCGGCCCTCGCGGAGGTCATCGTGTCGACGCTGAAGGGAGATACATCGTGAACACCCGCGAGGGAGCGCAGGGTGTCGGCGAACGGAGTGAGGCCATGAGCACCGAGCCGGCGTTCGTCATCGTCACCGGCATGTCCGGGGCGGGGCGCAGCACGGCCGCCAAGGCGCTGGAAGACCTGGGCTGGTTCGTCATCGACAACCTGCCGCCGGGGCTGCTGTTCGCGATGGCGGAGGAGGCGGGCAAGGTCAAGCTGGCCGCCGACAAGGTGGCCGCGGTCGTCGACGTGCGCAGCCTGGCCTTCACCACCGACCTCAACGCGGCCATCGAGGAACTGGAGGGCCGCGGCGTACGCGTGCGGGTCGTCTTCCTCGAGGCCAGCGACGAGGAGCTGGTGCGCAGGTTCGAGAACGTCCGCAGGCCCCATCCGCTGCAGGGCGAGGGCCGTCTGGTCGACGGCATCACCCGCGAGCGCGGCATCCTGCGCGAGGTGCGGGCCAACGCCGACCTGGTGATCGACACCTCGTCCCACAACGTGCACGACCTGCGCAACAAGATCGTCGCCTACTTCGGCGGGGAGGACCGTCCGGGGCTGCGGCTCAACGTCGTCTCCTTCGGGTTCAAGTACGGGCTGCCGGTCGACGCCGACCTCGTCGTCGACTGCCGGTTCCTGCCCAACCCGCACTGGGTGCCCGAGCTGCGGCCGATGAACGGCCTTGACGCGCCGGTCAGCGACTACGTGCTCGGCCAGCCGGGTGCCAAGGAGTTCCTCGACGCCTACGAGGAGGTCCTGCAGGTCGTGGCCACCGGCTACGCCCGCGAGGGCAAGAGCTACGCGACCCTGGCCGTGGGCTGCACGGGCGGCAAGCACCGCAGCGTGGCCATGGCCGAGCAGGTCGCCGCGCGTCTGCGTGACCGCGGCATGGAGGTCCAGGTCAGCCACCGGGATGTGGGCCGGGAGTGACCCATGAACGTATGGAGACGTCCCTGCCCCATCCGCTGAACGGCCCCCGCGTGGTGGCCCTGGGCGGCGGCCACGGGCTGTACGCCTCGCTGTCGGCCTTACGGGTCGTGACCGACCGCCTGACCGCGGTGGTGACCGTGGCCGACGACGGCGGCTCCAGCGGACGGCTGCGCCGCGAGCTCGGCGTGCTGCCGCCCGGCGACCTGCGCATGGCGCTGGCCGCGCTGTGCGGCGACGACGAGTGGGGCATCACCTGGAGCGAGGTCGTCCAGCACCGGTTCCGCAGCGAGGGCGAGCTTCACGGGCACGCGGTCGGCAACCTGCTGATCGTGGCGCTGTGGGAGCTGCTCGGCGACCCGGTGGCCGGCCTCGACTGGGTCGGGCGGCTGCTCGGCGCGCATGGCAGGGTGCTGCCGATGGCCTCGGTGCCCCTCGACATCGTGGCCGAGGTCGAGCTCGACGGCGTCACCTCGACCGTGCGCGGCCAGGTCGCCTGCGCGCTCACGCCGGGCCGGGTGCAGGCCATCTCCCTGGTGCCCGAAGACCCGCCCGCGCGTCCGGAGGCGGTCGCCGCGGTGCACGAGGCCGACTGGCTGGTGTTCGGGCCGGGTTCGTGGTTCACCAGCGTGCTGCCGCACCTGAAGGTTCCCGAGCTGGCCCGCGCGCTGCACGAGAGCAGGGCCAAACGGCTCGTCACGCTCAACCTGGCCCCCCAGCCGGGCGAGACCGACGACTTCTCCCCCCAGCAGCACCTGGAAGTGCTCCGCCAGCACGCCCCCGACCTGGCCTTCGACATCGTGCTCGCCGACACCGGCGTGGTCGACGACCTCGACGCGCTCGACAAGGCCGCGGCGGCGCTCGGCGCCCGCCTCGTCCTGGCCGACGTGGCCGCGGCCGACGGCTCGCCCCGGCATGACCCACGACGTCTTGCCTCCGTCCTGGACGAGATTTTCCTCCAGAAGCGTTGATCCTGGTCGGCGTGGCGCGAAGGTGCGAGAGACTGGCGAGAGCCGGTCTGAATGGGGGAAGGACTAACGCTTATGGCGATGACAGGTGTGGTGAAGGACGAACTGAGCCGCCTGCCGGTGCTGAAACCGTGCTGCCGCAAGGCGGAGGTTTCGACGCTGCTGCGGTTCGCCAGCGGCCTGCACCTGGTGGGCGGCCGCATCGTGATCGAGGCCGAGCTCGACACCAACGCCACCGCGCGGCGGCTGATCAAGGACATCGGAGAGGTGTTCGGTCACAAGGCCGAGGTGCTGGTGCTCGCGCCGGCCGGGCTGCGCAAGGGCTCGCGCTACGTGGTGCGCGTCTACCGCGACGGTGAGGCGCTGGCCCGGCAGACGGGCCTGATCGACAACCACGGCCGTCCGGTGCGTGGCCTGCCCCGGCAGGTCGTGGCGGGCGCGGCCTGCGACGCCGAGGCGGCCTGGCGGGGCGCCTTCCTGGCGCACGGCTCGCTGACCGAGCCGGGGCGTTCGATGTCCCTGGAGGTCACCTGCCCGGGGCCGGAGGCGGCGCTGGCGCTGGTGGGCTCGGCCCGGCGGCTGAAGATCCACGCCAAGGCCCGGGAGGTGCGCGGCGTCGACCGTGTCGTGGTCCGCGACGGCGACGCGATCAGCGCGCTGCTCACCCGGCTGGGCGCGCACGACAGCGTGCTGGCCTGGGAGGAGCGCCGGATGCGCCGCGAGGTGCGCGCGACCGCCAACAGGCTGGCCAACTTCGACGACGCCAACCTGCGGCGCTCGGCGCGGGCGGCCGTCGCGGCGGGCGCGCGGGTGCAGCGGGCGCTGGAGATCCTCGGTGAGGAGGCGCCCGACCATCTGGTGGTGGCCGGGAGGCTGCGGGTGGAGCACAAGCAGGCGTCGCTGGAGGAGCTCGGGCAGATCGCCGACCCGCCGCTGACGAAGGACGCCATCGCCGGGCGCATCAGGCGGCTGCTGGCGATGGCCGACAAGCGCGCCTCCGACCTGGGCATCCCCAACACCGAGGCCAATCTCACCGTCGACATGCTGGCGCCCTAGCGGGTTCGTCGCCGTGCGGGCGCGTGCGGCGTCGTCCGGGAGACCCCCATCCCGTACGGCTCCGCACAGTGGCCTACTCGGTGGCCTACTCGGTGGTCTGCTCGGTGGCCTGCTCGGTGGCCCGCACGCGCCGACGTCCGTGGCCGCCCGTCATGGCCGGTCGTGAGGGCTCACGGGCCGCTCGCCGTGACGGAGCGCCCTGTGGGCCGCCTCCGTGGAGGTGCGCCGGCCCGGCGAGGGCCGTTCAGTCCTTGGCGGGCTTGCGCGGCGTGAACAGGTCCGCGGGCGCGGCCTGCTGGGCGGGCGACTGGGCCGGCTCGAACGGCGCCCGGTACTCCTGTCCGGGCTCGTCGGCCGCCTCGGCCGCCTGCTGGGCCAGGGCGGCCCGGTCGGCGCGGCGTACGCGGAAGACGCGCAGCGTGACCAGCAGGAGCGCGGCCGCGGCGGCCACCGCGATGTACAGCCACATCTGCCACGTCTGCCCGAGCGGCTCGCGGTAGACCGCCAGGGCGTGGGGCAGTCCCTCGCCGGCGTTGGCCGCCGTGACGTCGCCGAGCCGGGGGGAGGAGGACGTGCCGGACGCGGGCGTGCGCCGCGCGGCGCCGATCATGATGGACGCGCCCGAGATCTGCCCTCCGGCGACCGCCGCCGCGGCGTACAGGGCGGCCACCACCGGCAGCGCCCGGTTGCGCGGGCGGGCCGCGCCCACGGCCAGGGCGACCAGCAGCGCGATCAGGAGCGACAGCGTCACCGACAAGGCGTGGCCGTTGCCCAGCGTGGCCACGGCCTTGGGCAGCCGGTCCTGGAAGAGCACCGCGAACCCCAGTGCCGCCGCGCAGACGAGCGCGGCGACCAGCCCCGCGATCAGTCCAGGAAGCAGGCCGGACCGCTCATGTGACATCTCAGCCCCCAGAGAATGCACGAATTTACTCCGACGAGTCGGGCACTTTACTCGAAGCTCGCAAATTACGCCGCCTGAACGGGGATACGCAGGGCGGTACCTGCAGTGGTCTAAACCAATTTGGGTCCGATAGTGTTCGTGGTTGAGATTCAACCGCCATCTGTTCGAGGAGATCGGTTTCCGTGAGCATCCGCGTAGGCGTCAACGGCTTCGGCCGCATCGGTCGCAACTTCTGGCGCGCGGTCGCCGCCAGCGGCAAGGACATCGAGATCGTCGCGGTCAACGACCTGACCGACAACGCGACGCTCGCCCACCTGCTGAAGTACGACAGCATCCTGGGCCGCCTGCCGTACGAGGTGAAGGCCTCCAGCGACGAGATCACCGTCGACGGCAAGGCGATCAAGGCGTTCGCGGAGCGCGACCCGGCCAAGCTGCCGTGGGGCGACCTCGGCGTCGACGTCGTGGTGGAGTCGACCGGCCTGTTCACCGACGCCTCCAAGGCGAGGGTGCACGCCGACAACGGCGCCAAGAAGGTCATCATCTCCGCGCCGGCCAAGAACGAAGACGTCACCATCGTGATGGGCGTCAACGAGGGCTCCTACGACCCGGCCAGCCACACGATCATCTCCAACGCGTCCTGCACCACCAACTGCCTGGCCCCGATGGCCAAGGTCATCCACGACACCTTCACCATCGAGAAGGGTCTGATGACCACCATCCACGCCTACACGCAGGACCAGAACCTGCAGGACGGCCCGCACAAGGACCTGCGCCGCGCCCGCGCCGCCGCCCTCAACGTGGTGCCCACCTCCACCGGCGCCGCCAAGGCCATCGGCCTGGTGCTGCCCGAGCTCAAGGGCAAGCTCGACGGCTTCGCCATGCGCGTGCCGATCCCCACCGGCTCGGCCACCGACCTCACCGTCGACGTCAGCCGCGAGGTCACCGTCGAGGAGGTCAACGCCGCGATCAAGGCCGCCGCCGAGGGCCCGCTCAAGGGCATCCTCAGCTACACCGAGGACGAGATCGTCTCCTCCGACATCGTCACCGACCCCCACTCCTGCATCTTCGACGCCGGCCTCACCAAGGTCATCGGCAACCAGGTCAAGGTCGTCGGCTGGTACGACAACGAGTGGGGCTACTCCAACCGCCTCGCCGACCTGATCGAGCTGGTCGGCCGCGGCCTGTGAGCATGGTCGAGGCCACTGCGGGGACAGGAGCATGAGCATGCGCACGCTCGACGATCTCGACGTCAAGGGGCGGCGCGTGCTCGTGCGCGCCGACCTCAACGTCCCGCTCGACGGGGAGACGATCACCGACGACGGCCGCATCCGGGCGTCGCTGCCGACGATCCGGGCGCTGGCCGGGCGCGGCGCCAAGGTCGTCGTCTGCGCCCACCTGGGCAGGCCCAAGGGGCAGGTCAATCCCAAGTACTCGCTCAAGCCGGTGGCCGCCCGCCTGGGCGAGCTGCTCGGCCAGGACGTCGCCTTCGCCGCCGACGTGGTCGGCGACAGCGCGCGGCAGACGGTCGACGCCCTCCAGGAAGGCCAGGTCGCCCTGCTGGAGAACCTGCGCTACGAGCCCGGCGAGGAGTCCAAGGACGACGCCGCCCGCGGCGCGTTCGCCGAGAAGCTGGCCGGGCTCGCCGAGCTCTACGTCGGCGACGGGTTCGGCGCGGTGCACCGCAAGCACGCCAGCGTCTACGACGTGCCCAAGCTGCTGCCGCACGCGGCCGGCGGGCTGGTCGTGGCCGAGGTCGAGGTGCTGCGCAGGCTGACCGAGGACACCGAGCGTCCCTACGTGGTCGTCCTGGGCGGGGCGAAGGTCTCCGACAAGCTGGGCGTCATCGCCAACCTGCTGACCAAGGTCGACCGGCTGCTGATCGGCGGCGGCATGGCCTACACCTTCCTCAAGGCCCAGGGCTACGAGGTGGGCCGGTCGCTGCTCCAGGAGGACCAGCTCGACCAGGTGCGCGGCTTCCTCGACGAGGCCGGCAGGCGGGGCGTCGACCTCGTGCTGCCGGTCGACGTGCTGGCGGCCGTCACGTTCGCGGCCGACGCCGAGCACGAGGTGGTCGAGGCCACGGCGATCCCGGCCGACCGCGAGGGGCTCGACATCGGGCCGAAGACGCGCGAGCTGTTCGCGAGCAAGCTGGCCGACGCCAAGACCGTGTTCTGGAACGGGCCGATGGGCGTGTTCGAGTTCGACGCGTTCTCCGGCGGCACCAGGGCGGTGGCCGAGGCCCTGATCGGCTCCGACGCCTTCACGGTGGTCGGCGGCGGCGACTCCGCGGCGGCCGTGCGCAGGCTGGGCCTGCCCGAGGACGGCTTCTCGCACATCTCCACCGGCGGCGGGGCCAGCCTGGAATACCTTGAGGGCAAGACCCTTCCCGGACTCGCGGCTCTGGAGGACTGAGGTGGCCCAGCAGCGCAAGCCGCTCATCGCCGGCAACTGGAAGATGAACCTCAATCACCTTGAGGCCATCGCCCTGGTCCAGAAGCTGGCCTTCGCGCTCAGCGACAAGGACTTCGACAAGGCCGAGGTGGCCGTCCTGCCGCCCTTCACCGACCTGCGCAGCGTCCAGACGCTGGTCGACGGCGACAAGCTGCGCATCGTCTACGGCGCCCAGGACCTGTCCCAGTACGACGGCGGCGCCTACACCGGCGAGGTGTCGGGCGTCATGCTGGCCAAGCTCGGCTGCACGTACGTGGTCATCGGCCACTCCGAGCGGCGCCAGTACCACGGCGAGGACGACGATCTCGTCAACGCCAAGGTGCAGGCGGCCTACCGGCACTCGCTCACGCCCATCCTGTGCGTGGGCGAGGGGCTGGCCGTACGCCAAGAGGGCGGCCACATCGCGCACAGTCTCGGCCAACTCGACGGCGCCCTGCGCAAAATCAGCGCCGAGCAGGCAAAATCGATAGTGGTGGCCTACGAGCCCGTGTGGGCGATCGGCACGGGCGAGGTGGCCACCCCGGAGGACGCCCAGGAGGTCTGCGGAGCGTTGCGGGTGAGACTCGCAGAGCTCTACGACCCCGAAGTGGCCTCCGCGGTCCGTATCCTTTACGGTGGCTCGGTCAAGTCCGGCAATATCGTGGGGATCATGGCTCAACCCGATGTCGACGGCGCGCTCGTGGGCGGTGCCAGCATCGACGCAGGGGAGTTCGCCAAGATCTGCCGATTCTCCGAATTGCCTGGCTAACTGAGTCGTTCTGAGGGTGCGACTTGACAGCAGGCCGTACCCTCAAGAGGCAAGTTTGAATCGTCACGCGTAACAGAGCACTGAAGGAACAGGCATACCGTGGAAATCGGAATCTCCATCGCCCTCATCCTGGCGAGCGGTCTCATGATCCTGCTCGTCCTGCTCCACAAGGGCAAGGGTGGCGGCCTGTCTGACATGTTCGGCGGCGGTTTCTCGTCGAACTTCGGTGGTTCCTCGGTGGTGGAGCGCAACCTCGACCGGCTGACCGTCATCACGGGCACCGTCTGGTTCGTCTGCATCATCGCTCTCGGCCTGCTCATGCGGCCCTGAGACAACAACTGGTTAACGCGTGACAGTGATTCTCCCCCCGTGTCACGACGCGGGGCGATCTAGCGAGGAGTTCATCCGTGGGTAGTGGCAACGCGATCCGTGGCAGCCGAGTCGGCGCCGGCCCTATGGGGGAGGCCGAACGCGGCGAGGCAGCTCCGAGAGTGCGGGTCTCGTTCTGGTGCGCCAACATGCACGAGACGCGCCCCAGTTTCGCCAGCGACGCGGCGGTCCCCGAGATGTGGGATTGCCCACGTTGCGGCCTCCCAGCCGGACAGGACGAGGAGGCCCCGCCTGCCCCGCCCAAGAACGAGCCGTACAAGACGCACCTGGCCTACGTGAAGGAGCGCCGGAGCGACAAGGACGGCAAGGCGATCCTCGAGGAGGCACTGGAGCGCCTGCGCAACAACAAGTCCCCCTGGTAGGCGAGCCGGCGGAAGGGCCCTGGTGCTGGTCACCGGGGCCCTTCGCGCGTCATCGCCCGTGCACCGCCACGCCGTCGACGAACGTCATGCGCACCCGCGTCGTCCAGATGTCGGCCGGGGGCAGGTCGAAGGGGTCGCGGTCGAGCACCACCAGGTCGGCCGGTCGGCCGGGCGCGATCACACCCGCCGGCGAGCGGTTGATCCAGGCCGACCCCTCGGTGTACGCGCTCATCACCGTGGCCAGGTCGAGGCGCTGGCCCGGCAGGAACGGCGTCTGCGCCGTCGGGTAGCCCGCGTGCACCGATCCGCCCGGTTCGGTACGGTTCACCGCCACGTGCATGCCCTGGATCGGATCGGGCTCGGAGACCGGCCAGTCGCTGCCCGCGCAGAACCGGGTGCCGTGCGCCTGCAGATCCCTGAACGGGTACTGCCACGACGAGCGCGGCTCGCCCAGGAACGGCAGCGTCAGCTCGTCCATCTGGGCGTGGTGGGTGGCCCACAGGGGTTGCAGGTTGGCCGTCACGCCCAGCGCGGCGAAGCGTGGCACGTCCGAGGGCTCGATGATCTGCAGGTGGGCGATGTGGTGGCGGTTGGCCGGGTCGGTGCCCTCGAAGCTGTCCAGGGCCTCGCGCACGGCGCGTTCGCCGATGGCGTGGAAGTGCACCTGGAAGCCGAGCCGGTCCAGCTCGGCGACGTACTGCTTGAGCTTGCCCGGGTCGACGTACGACAGGCCCGTGCCGCCGCACCGGCAGTACGGCTCCAGCGTCGCGGCGGTGAAGTTCTCCGTGATGCCGTCCTGCATGATCTTGATCGAGGTGGCGGCGAACCGGTCCAGCCCCTCGGCGGCGGCCCGCCGGCGCACCAGGTCCTCGATCTGGTCCTCGCCGCGCGTCCTGTCCCACCACAGCGCGCCCACCACGCGGGCGCGCAGCCGTCCCGCGCGGGCGGCGTCGAGGTAGGTGGGAAGCTGGTCGTCCGAGCCGGCGTACGAGCCGACGATGGCGTCCTGCCAGCCGGTGATGCCCAGCGAGAACAGGTGCTGCTCGGCCTCGGTGAGCGCCCGCGCCTGGTCCTCGGCGGTGGGGCGCGGGGTGAGCAGGCCGACGAGGTCCATCGCGCCCTCGTGCAGCACGCCGGACGGGGTGCCGTCGGCGTCGCGCTCGATGCGGCCGTCGGCGGGGTCGGGGGTGTCCCGGGTGATGCCGGCCAGGTCGAGGGCGCGGGAGTTGACCCAGGCGGCATGGTGGTCACGCTGGATCAGGTAGGCCGGCCGGTCGAGGAAGTCGAGCTGGGAGCGGTGGGGGAGACCGTTGGGGAAGGCTGACATGTCCCAGCCTCCGCCGTCGATCCACTCTTTTTCAGGATTTTTCGTGGCGTAGTCGGAAATCTTGGAAATGTAGGCGTCTAGGCCGAAGATCTCTGACAAGTCGCACTTTGCTCTTTCGAGTCCGGCCTGTACCGGGTGGATGTGCGCGTCGGTGAAGCCCGGCGTCAGCAGGCCGCCGTCCAGGTCGACCGTGTCGTGGCCGGGGGCGCCGCGGGACAGCTCGCCCTCCGGGCCGACGGCGGCGATCACCCCGTCCCGCACCAGTACGGCGTCGCGCCGCACGGCGCCGCCGATGAAGGCGGCTCCACCGCGGAAGAGGATGTTCATGGGGGTTCTCCCTTTCTCAGGACGGCGTCAGTGGCCGGTGATCAGATCGGCGAAACGGGCCAGGGCCGAGGTCCTGGGCATGGAACGCTCACGGTGGTCGGCCACCCGGTACAGGCGGTACATCGCGTGCACGCCCATCCAGCGCAGCGGTTCGGGCTCCCAGGAGCGCACCTTGCGCCCCACCCAGGGCAGCGACGTCAGCCGCGTCTCCTCCCCGAGTATCAGATCACGCAGCGTGCGCCCGGCCAGGTTCGTCGTGGTCACGCCGTGTCCGGTGTACCCGCCGGCCCAGCCCAGGCCGGTCGCGGGGTCCACGTGCACGGTCGAGCACCAGTCGCGCGGCACCCCCAGCACACCCGACCAGGCGTGCGCGACCGAGGAGGAGCGGGCCTGGGGGAAGAAGTCGACCAGGAGCCGCCACAGGGCCTCGACCGTCCACTCGTGGGTGCGGCCGCGGGCGTCGATGCGGGAGCCGTACAGGTAGGGACGGCCCCTGCCGCCGAAGGCGATGCGGTCGTCGGCGGTGCGCTGGGCGTACATGTAGTAGTGCGCGAGGTCGCCGAGCAGCTCGGCGCCCCGCCAGCCGACCTCGTCCCAGAAGGAGGCGGGGAGGGGCTCGGTGACGATCATGGAGCTGTTCATGGGCAGCCACTGGCGGCGCAGGCCGTTCAGGCGGGCGGTGAAGCCCTCGGTGGCGCGGATGACGTACGTCGCCCTGACCGTCCCGTACGGGGTCACCGCCCTCCCCGGGGCGATCTCGGTGACCGGGGTGCGCTCGTAGAGGGGGACGCCGAGGTCGCGTACGGCCTGGCCAGCCCCTGGGCCAGCTTGGCGGGCTGGATGCGGGCACAGTGGGGGCTCCAGGAAGCCGCCAGGGCCCCCGACACCCGTACGTGCTCCGACGGGTCGGCCAGGCGCAGGTCGGCCTCCTCGATGCCCCAGGCGCGGGCCGAGGCCACCGAGTCGCGCAGCCGGTCGGCCTGGGCGGGGGTGCGGGCCACGTTGACCACGCCGCCCTTGACGATGTCGCAGTCGATCGACTCGTTCCGGCAGACCGCGATGACCTCGTCGATGGAGGCGTACATCTCGCGCTGGAGGCGGCGGGCGTCCGAGCCGTACCGTTCGTGGGAGCCGGCCAGGTCGCCGGTCAGCCAGCCGCCGTTGCGCCCCGAGGCGCCGAACCCGGCGAACTCCTGCTCCAGCAGCACCACCCGGAGCGAGGGGCGGGCCTTCTTGAGGTAGTACGCGGTCCACAGCCCGGTGTAGCCCGCCCCGACGATCGCCACGTCGGCGTCCAGGTCGCCGTCGAGCCGCGGACCGGGCTCCGGCACCCCGGACGAGCGGTACCAGAAGGAGACGTCACCGTTGACGAATCCGGACGACAAGGGAACTCGCGCATTCATGGCCCCATATCCTGCTATATCGGGATTAGGTGGCGCATCTCACGACGAAATTCGTCATGAAACCCGTCGTTAGCGGGCATGTAACACATGCCGGGCATGCTCTCCCATATGGGATTCTTGCGCATCCGGACCACGGTGGACGAGCGACCCGGACGGCTGGCCTCGCTGGCCTCGGCCCTGGCCGCCAGGGGCGGCAACATCCTCGGCCTGAGCGTCCAGTCCGACGCCGACGGCACGGTCGACGAGTTCGTCGCCGACATCCCGGCCGGTCCCGAGGCCGTGCGCGAGGCGCTGGAGGCCGCCGGCGGCCGGTGCGTCCAGGTGGTGCCGGCCACCGCCCACGAGCTCACCGACGAGCCGACCAGGGCGCTGCTGCTGGCCTCCCGGCTGCGTTCCACGCCCTGGCGGCTCCCCGAGCTGCTGGCCGAGCTGCTGCGCGCGGACGACGCCCGCTGGGTCTACGGTGAACCGGTGAACGATCTGCCCGACCCGACCCTGCTCGTCGTGCCCGTGGCCCAGCGGCGCGCGGTACGGCTGCGCCGCGCCGGGCTGCCGTTCACGCTGACCGAGGCCGCGCGGGCGGCCTCCTTCGCCCGCCTCGCCCAGCCCGCGCCCGGCCGGACCCCCGCCGAACGCGCGGTGAAACTGGCCGACGGCGCCGAGGTCACCGTGCGCCCGCTCACCTCGATCTACCGCGAGGCCGTGCGCGACCTGCACGACAGGTGCTCGCCCGAGGCCCGCAGGTTCCGCTACTTCACCTCGATGCCCGCGCTGCCGCCGCGCACGTTCGACCGGCTCTGCGACCGCGGCAAGGGCTTCTCGCTGGTCGCCGGGCACGACGGCCAGGTCGTGGCCATGGCGAACCTCATGTTCACCCCCGACCCCGGCATCGCCGAGATGGCCTTCCTGGTGGAGGACCGCTGGCAGGGGCGCGGCCTGGGCACGGTGCTGGCCGGGATGCTGGTGCGGCAGGCTCGTGACCTGGGGTACGCCGAGGTCAGAGCCACCCTGCTGGCCGACAACGCGCGTATGCGCGGCCTGCTGACCACCCTGGGCGCCGCGCTCGGCCAGACCGAGGATCCGGGGGTCGTGGAGGCGCGGCTGCCGGTCGGCGTGCGGGCCTCAGCCTA
This sequence comes from Nonomuraea sp. NPDC047529, assembly GCF_040642995.1. Lineage (NCBI taxonomy): Bacteria > Bacillati > Actinomycetota > Actinomycetes > Streptosporangiales > Streptosporangiaceae > Nonomuraea > Nonomuraea sp. NPDC047529. Next base: position 43,182 of record NZ_JBEYTJ010000030.1, read on the forward strand.
GGCCCTCCTCGCGGGGCTCGTCCTTCTCGGCGGGTCCGGCGGCTGGTCCGATGCCGAGGTGGCGTTCGATGCGTTCCAGGCTCTCCTCGATGCGGGTGAGCCGTTCGCCGAGCACCGAGCCGCCGCCGAAGTACACCTCCGTCGGGCGTTCCCTGGTGCCGCGGCCCACGCGGTCGAGCAGGCGCTGGCGTACGTCGGCCAGGTCGGCGCCGGCCTCCACCAGCGCCTGGACTGCCAGCCCCTCGCCCTCCCTGATCAGCCCGAGCAGGATGTGCTCGGTGCCGATGTAGTTGTGGCGCAGTTGCAGGGCCTCGCGCAGGGACAGCTCCAGCACCTTCTTGGCGCGCGGGGTGAAGGGGATGTGCCCGCTCGGCGAGCTGGCGCCGCGGCCCACCTCGCGCTCCACGAAGGTCCGTACGCCCTCCAGCTCCACACCGCAGCCGTCGAGCACCAGCGCGGCCAGCCCCTCGCCCTCGCGGATGAGGCCCAGCAGGATGTGCTCGGTGCCGATGTAGTTGTGGCTCAGCTGCCGCGCCTCCTCCTGGGCGAGGACGACGACCCTGCGCGCGCGGTCGGTGAAGCGCTCGAACACCGGGGGGCCTCCGTTCGACTGGGGCTGCCTCCACTATGCGCTACAAACCGCGGCGTGTGGGGTATTTGTCCTGTGTGGATCTTGACGAGGTGGCCGGCCGCCTCTACGCAGTCCCGCCGGCGGAGTTCACCGCTGCCCGCGCGGCCGAGGCGAGCGCGGCCAAGGCGGCGGGCGACGTACGGCTCTCCCGCGACATCGCGAAGCTGCGCAAGCCCACCGTCTCGGCCTGGGCGGTCAACCGGCTGGCCCGGGAGCACCCCGGTGAGCTGGCCGACCTGCTCGGCGTGGGGGAGCGGCTGCGCGCGGCGTGGCAGGCGCAGGACGCCGACGCGCTGGCCGAGCTGACCCAGCGGCGCAGCGAGGTCACCGCCAAGGTGGCGCGGCTGGCCAGGCAGGCGGGCGGCCTGTCGGCGGCGGCCGCCACGGAGGTGGACCAGACGCTGGACGCCGCCGTCGTGGACGCCGGCGCCGCCGACCAGGTACGGGCCGGCCGCCTGGCCAGGCCGCTCAGCTACAGCGGCTTCGCCCCCGCCCCCGTCACCGCGCCCCGATCCGAGCCGTCGCGGAGGCGCGGACCGTCCGGGAAGGACGCGGCGGCCGAGGAGAAGGCCCGCGCGGAGGCCGAGGCCAGGCAAGCGCGGGAAGCCGGTAAGGCGCGAGAGCGGGAGGAGGCCGAGGCGGCCCACCGGGAGTGGGCCGAGACGCTGGAGTCGGTCACCCGCGAGTACGACGAACGCGCCGAGAAGGTCGCCCGACTGGAACGCAAGCTCGCCAAGGCCCGCAAGAGGCTGGAGGAGGTCCGGCAACGGCTCCAGGTCACCCGCCGCGAGGAACGCCATGCGCGGCAGCGGCTGGGCTGAGGTGGACGACTTCCGTACGCCGGAAGGAGGGGCGATGACGCCCTGGACGCCCGCCGACATCCCGGACCTCACCGGCAGAACGGCCGTCGTGACCGGCGCCAACAGCGGCAAGCGGCCCCGGCCTGCCCACCGCCCGCGAGCCGGCCCGCCGTCGGCGGCACGATGGACAAGCTGGACCTGCTGGTCGACAACGCCGGAATCGCGATGCCCCCCGCCGCCTGACCGAGGAGGGCTGGGAGCTGAAGTTCGCCACCAACCACCTCGGCCACTTCGCGCTCACCGGGCTGCTCCTGCCACTGCTCCTGGCCGCCCCGGGTGTCCGCGTGGTGACGGTCTCCAGCGAGGCGCCGACCTGGCCGGTGCGAGCCTGACCAGCGTGGCCACCCACCTGGGGGCCCCGCGACCCGCATCTTCAAGCTGGGGCCCCTACAGCCCCTCCTGGGCGTGTTCCTGCAGTCGGGCGCCGTCCCCTCCCTGTAAGCCGCCACATCACCGGCGGGAGTTCGTCGGCCCGCGGCTGAAGCTGCTCACACCCTCGGCGTTGGCCAGGTCGGAGGACCTCGCCCGGCGGCTGCCGCTGGTCCTGGGTCAGCGCAGGCCGTGGGCCAGGTGGGCGCAGACGGGGAAGCCCGTGGCGGCGTACGGGGCGGCCAGGCGGTCGTAGCAGGCCCTGACGCGGGCGGCGGTCTCCGGCGGCTGCCGGGCGATCGTCTCGAAGCGCGGGCCGCCCGCCTCGACGACGCCGGTCCACCAGGCGGCGACGTCCACCCGGTGCCGCCAGCGCAGGGTCCGCACGCCCACCTCCGTGAAGCCCGCCGCCTCCAGCAGCGCGGCGAACCGCTCGGGCCGGTCCACGGCGGCGAAGGGGCGGGCCGGGGGTTCGTACGGGACCCCTGCCGCCGCCAGGGCCTCGGCGAAGACGTTCGTGGCCGTCATCTCGTCGGACTTCCACCAGGTCAGCGCGACGGCGCCGCCGGGACGCAGCACGCGGTGCAGCTCCGCGAGCGTCGCCGGGGTGTCGGCGACGTGGTTGATGACGAAGTTGCCCGCCACGGCGTCGAAGGAGGCGTCCTCGAACGGCAGGACGGGCAGGGTGGCCCGGCGGACCGTGGCGCCGGCGTGGCGGCGGGCGACCAGCTCCAGCATGGCGGGGTCGGCGTCCACGGCGGTGACCGCGGCGCCGGTCGCGAGCGCGGCGGCCGTGACCACGCCGGTGCCGCACCCGACGTCGAGCACCCGCTCGGGACGCCGCTCTCGACGCCGCCCCGGACGCTGTCCGGGGCGCTGTCCCGGGTGCTGTCCCGGACCGCGGGCCAGGGCGGCGAGCAGCGGTTCGACGGTGTGCGAGCTGAGCCGCGCGAAGCCGCGGTCGTAGGCCTCAGGGTCCCTCACGGGCCACGAGCCTACCCCGGAGCCGAAATCTAACATCTTCACGTGAAATTTCGCCCCTTTCCCTGTTTTAGGGCGAAATCTCAGGCTTATGGTCGTCGCCATGACCATCGACGCCTTCATCGACGCGCTTCCCAAGGTGGAACTGCACGTACATCTGGTCGGCTCGGCCTCAGTAGCCACCGTGCTGGAGCTGTCCCGTCGCCACCCCGGAAGCGAGGTCCCGACCACCGAGGAGGAGCTGCGCCGCTTCTACACCTTCCTCGACTTCCCTCACTTCGCCCGCGTGTACCAGGCCGTCAACAGGCTCGTCCGCGAGCCCGAGGACGTCGCCACCCTCGTCCTCGGCCTGGCCAAGGACCTCGCCTCCCAGGGCGGCCGGTACGCCGAGCTCCAGGTCACCCCGTACGCCCACCACGTGGTCGGGATGCCCATGCGCGAGGTGACCGAGGCCCTCGACCTGGCCGCCCGGCGTTCCCTGACCGAGCACGGCGTGGAGATGGCCTACATCTTCGACATCCCCGGCGAGTACGGCGAGGAGTCCGCCCGGGTCACCGTCGAGCACGCCCTGAGCGAACCTCCCGCCGCATTGGTAGGTTTCGGCATCGGAGGCATCGAACAGGAGCGTCCCAAGTACCGCGACGCCTACCGCGCCGCCTTCTCCGCCGCACGCGCCGCCGGCCTGCACAGCGTCCCGCACGGCGGCGAGATGAGCGGCCCCGAGACGATGTGGGAGGTCATCGAGGGTTACGGCGCCGAGCGCATCGGCCACGGCATCAACTGCCTGTCCGACCCCCGCCTGGTCGCCCACCTGCGCGAGACCCAGCTCCCCCTGGACGTCTGCCCCACCTCCAACGTCTGCACAGGCCAGGTGCCCGACCTCGCCGCCCACCCGCTGCCCCGGATGCTGGAGGAGGGCCTGTACGTCACCCTCAACAGCGACGACCCGCCCATGTTCGGCACCACCCTGGCCGGGGAGTACCGGGCCGCCGCCCACGTGCTCGGCCTGGGCGCCCCCGAACTTGCACAACTCGCCCGCAACGCCGTCAACGCCTCCTACCTGGCCGCCGACCGCAAGCAGACTCTCCTCAAGGAGATCGACACCCTCACCACGACCGCCTGACCGCCGCCGGAGCCGCCGGTCGCGCAGCGGAGGTACGGCGAGACGTTCGCCTGTACCCCCGCTCCCGACCCCCTCTGACCTCAGGGGGAAGCCAGGCGGCCCAGCTCTGGGGGGATCTTGCCGGCGGCCGCGCGGTCCAGGAGGAACAGGGTGCCGGCTCGGCCGCGGGCGGCGGCGGCCGGCACCTGGACGGGGCCCGAGTCCGACAGCGCCAGGCGTACCGCGCCCGACTTCTCCTCGCCGGCCGCCACCACCCACACCTCGCGCGCCGCCTGGATGGCGGGCAGGGTCAGGGAGATGCGGGTGGGGGGCGGCTTGGGGGAGCCGTGCACGGAGACGACCGGGCGGGTGTCGTACAGGGCGGGCATGCCGGGGAACAGCGAGGCCACGTGCGCGTCGGGGCCCATGCCGAGGAGCATGACGTCGAAGGCCGGCACCGGGCCGTGGTCCTCGGGGCGGGCCGCGGCGCGCAGCTCGGCGGCGTACGCGTCGGCCGACTCCTCGGCCGTCAGGCCCGAGTCGGGGCCGCGCATGACGTGGACCCGGTCGGGGTCCAGGTCCACGTGGTCGAGCAGCGCCTGGCGGGCGCCGGTCTCGTTGCGTTCCTTGTCACCGGTGGGCACGAAACGTTCGTCGCCCCACCAGACGTCCAGGCGCCGCCAGTCGACGGCGTCGCGGGCGGGCGTGGCGGCGATGGCGGCCAGCGTGGCGATGCCGACCGTGCCGCCGGTCAGCACGATCGAGGCCGACCCCCTGGCCGACTGCACGTCGACCAGGCGCGTGATGATGCGCGCCGCCACGGCCTTGGCCAGGACGTCGGCGTCGCGGTGCACGACAACGTTGGGAACGCTCACGACACTTCTTTCTGGAGTGAAGGGGGGTCAGCCCTTGTACGAACGGGCGAAACGCTTGACGGCGGCCTCGTAGACCTCGTCGCTGTCCAGCCGCCGCAGTTCCTCTGCCATCAGCTCGGAGGTGTGCCGCCTGGCCAGGGCCACGTTCCGGTCGGGCTGACCGGGACGCGACAACGTGGCCAGCCGCGCGTCGGAGCGCACGACCGTCAGCTCGCCTTCGCTCACCTGCAGCCGCACGGCGGTCAGGCCGGGACCGGCCGACTCGGCCACCTTGACCGGCGCGCCCAGCCGCTCCGACAGCCACGCCGCCAGCAGCGACGCGCTCGGGTGGCCGGGGCTGCCCTCCACCACGCCCTTGCGCACCTTGCCCACCGGCTGGTCGAACGCGGCGGCCAGCAGGCTGCGCCACGGCGTCAGCCGGGCCCACGACAGGTCGGTGTCGCCGGGGGCGTAACCCTTGGCCCGGGTCACCAGCGACTTGACGCCGCCGTTCTCGAAGCCCTTGGCGTCGGTGATGCGTCGCTGGGCCAGGGCGCCGATCGAGTCCTTGGACGGCACGTCGGGCGCAGCGCCCGGCCACCAGGCCACCACGGGCGTGTCGGGCAGCAGCAGCGGGCTGACCACGGAGTCGGCGTGCTGGGTCAGCTCGCCGTACAGGCGCAGCACCACGACCTCGCCGGGGGTGTTCTCGCCGATGCGCAGCTCGGCGTCGAGCCGGTTGGGCTCGGCCTCCTCACGCTTGATCACCACGATGATGCGCGAGGGGTGCTCGCGGGCCGCCTCGGTGGCGGCGCGCAGCGCGTCGTACTGGTGGCGCTCCTCGGAGACCACCACGAGGGTCAGCACCATGCCGATGGCGGGCGCGCCCATCTGGTGGCGCAGCAGCATGAGCTGCGCCGAGATCTTGCCGGCCGTCGTGTCCGACAGCATGAACGTCGTCACTAGAGTCTCCTCCACACGCGGCCGTCGCGCGCCATCATCGCGTCGGCCGACTCCGGGCCCCACGAGCCCGACTCGTACCCCTCGGGCTGTCCCTGCGTGGCCCAGAAGTCCTCGATCGGGTCGAGGATCGTCCAGGACAGCTCGACCTCGCGCTGGTGCGGGAAGAGCGGCGGGTCGCCGATCATGACGTCGAGCAGCAGCCGCTCGTACGCCTCGGGCGAGGACTCCAGGAACGACTCGCCGTAGGCGAAGTCCATCGACACGTCGCGCACCTCCATGGCGGTGCCCGGGACCTTCGACCCGAACCGCACGGTGATGCCCTCGTCCGGCTGCACGCGGACGACCAGGGCGTTCTGGCCCAGGATCTCGGTGTCGGTCTTGCTGAAGGGAAGGTGCGGCGCCCGCTGGAACACCACGGCCACCTCGGTGACCCGGCGGCCCAGCCGCTTGCCGGTACGCAGGTAGAACGGCACCCCGGCCCACCGCCGGTTGGCGATCTCCAGCTTGATCGCCGCGTACGTCTCGGTGATCGACTCGGCGGGGATGCCCTCCTCCTGGAGGTAGCCGACGACCTTCTCGCCGCCCTGCCACCCGGCCGCGTACTGGCCGCGGGCCGTGTTGAGCCCCAGGTTGGACGGCAGCCGCACGGCCTTGAGCACCTTCTCCTTCTCCCGGCGCAGCGCCGAGGCGTCGAAGGAGGTCGGGTCCTCCATGGCGACCAGCGCGAGGAGCTGGAGCAGGTGGTTCTGGATCACGTCACGGGCCGCGCCGATGCCGTCGTAGTAGCCCGCGCGCCCGCCGATGCCGATGTCCTCGGCCATGGTGATCTGCACGTGGTCGACGAAGCTGCGGTTCCAGATGGGCTCGTACAGGTTGTTGGCGAAGCGCAACGCCAGGATGTTCTGGACCGTCTCCTTGCCCAGGTAGTGGTCGATCCGGAAGATCGAGCTCTCCGGGAACGCCGAGTTGGTGATCTCGTTCAGCTCGTGGGCCGACTTCAGGTCGTGGCCGAACGGCTTCTCGATGACCACCCGCCGCCACGACCCCTCGGGCGCGTCGGACAGCCCGGTGCGCTTGAGCTGCTCGACCACCACGGGGAAGAACTTGGGCGGCACCGACAGGTAGAAAGCGTAGTTGCCGCCCGTGCCACGGGTCTGGTCGATCTCCGCCAACGCCATCGCCAGCGCGTCGAAGGCTCCGTCGTCGGAGAACTCGCCCGGCACGAAATGGATGCCTTCGAGGATCTGCTTCCAGACCTCCTCGCGGAACGGCGTACGCGCGTGCGCCTTGACGGCGTCGTGCGTCAACTGGGCGAAGTCCTGGTCCTTCCAATCGCGCCTGGCGAAACCGACCAGCGAGAAACCGGGCGGCAGCAGGCCGCGGTTGCCCAGGTCGTAAATGGCCGGCAACAGTTTGCGCTTGGCCAGGTCGCCCGTCACGCCGAACAGCACCAGCACGCACGGCCCCGCCACCCGCGGCAGCCGCTTGTCCCGTGGGTCGCGCAACGGGTTGGCCTCCGCGACCTCCAATGTCGTGGCGGTGTTCGCCACGGCCGCCGCCACCGCGACGACCTCTTCCTCAGGAGATGCCTGATCAGTCATCTCAAACCTCCTGTGCGGCTGCGAGCAAATGCGCGACACCCGTCGCGCGGTCCGTCAAATGCAGGCGTACGGCGGGCCGTCCGCGGGTCTCCAGCGAGGCCAGGTCGCCCAGCGCCTGCGCGAGCTGGAGCCGTCCCAGCGTGTACGGCTGTCCCGGGACCGCGACGTCGTCGGTCACCGCCCCGGTGATCTGCAGGAACACGCCGTTCTGCGGCCCGCCCTTGTGGTACTGGCCGGTGGAGTGCAGGAAACGCGGCCCCCATCCGAACGTCACCGGCCGGTTGGTGCGGATGGCGAGCAGGGCGCGCAGCGTGGCGGCGTCGGCCATCATCCACGCGTCGGTCATCTGCTCGAAGTCGGCCCCCTCGGGCACGGGCGCGTCGAAGGCGGCCAGCCGGTCGAGATAGGCCATCACGGTCAGGTAGCCGTCGTGCGGGATGGCCTTCAGCAGCTCGGCCAGCACGCCGGGCAGGTCGTGCGACCGGACCGCGCCGTAGACCTCGACGGGCCCGTCGACCAGCGTGGGCGCGCCGAGCGGCAGGTCGGGCAGGGCCAGCAGGGCCGCGGTGTTCTCCTTGGACTCGGCCACGTTCGGCTGGTCGAACGGGTCGATCTCCAGCAGCAGCCCGGCCACGGCGGTCGCGTACTCCCAGACCAGGAACTGGCCGCCGAGCGGCCCGTCGACGCGTACGGCGCCGTCGTCGGACTCGATCGCGACGATCAGCTCGTCGTGGGTGTGGTTGGGGTCGGCGTTGACGATGGGCAGGATGCCCCTGCCCTGCTTGCCGGTGGACTCGGCGACGAGCTGCTCGATCCAGTCGGGCAGCCCGTTGATGCCGGAGAGCTGGTCCTCCAGGACGAGCTTGTCGCGCCCGGCCAGCGCCGCGCCGCCGAGTGCCGCGCCCAGGTCGAGGCCGGGGTTGCCGATGTCCTGCGACAGCAGCGGCAGCACCTCCTCGGCGTCGTCCAGCAGCCGTTCGACGTCGGCCCCGGCCAGCGCGCTGGGCACCAGCCCGAACGCCGACAGCGCCGAGTAGCGGCCGCCCACGTCGGGAGCGGCCAGGACCAGGTGGTAGCCGCCGTCGATCGCCCGCTGCTCCAGCGGCGAGCCGTGGTCGGTGACGACCACGATCCGGTCGGCGGGCGCGATGCCCGCCTCGGTGAAGATCTGTTCGTAGATGCGCAGGTGGCAGTCGGTCTCGACGGTCGAGCCGCTCTTGCTGGCCACCACCACGACCGTGGACTCCAGCAGGTCGTCCAGGGCCCGCCTGACCTGCGCGGGGTCGGTCGTGTCGAGCACGGTCAGCGGCACGTCGGCGGTCTGGCAGATCACCTCGGGAGCCAGCGACGAGCCGCCCATCCCGACCAGCACCACGTTCGTCAGGCCCTCGGCCCGCGCCCGCTCCACGAGCTTGCCCAGCTCGGGAAGGAGCTCGCGGGAGGTGCGCGGCAGCGTCAGCCAGCCGAGCCGGACCGCCGCCACCGCCTCGGCGTCCTCGCCCCACAGCGTGGGGTCGCCGCCGGCCAGCCGCGCGGGCACGCCGTCGGCGACGAGGCGCCCCGCGACGGAGGAGGCGGCCGCGGCCACCCCCTCCTCGCGGTAGGACACCTCGATCATGGCACCAGATTCTTGGTGACGCTTTCGAGCAGCTCGTTCCAGGACGCCTCGAACTTCTCGACGCCCTCCTCCTCCAGCACGCGCACCACGTCGTCGTAGTCGATACCGGCGTCCTTGAGCGCGGCCATGGTGTTCCAGGCCTGCTCGTAGAAGGGGCGCACGGTGTCGCCGGTGACCTGGGCGTGGTCGGCGGTGGCGTCGAGGGTCTTCTCCGGCATCGTGTTGACGGTGCCGGGGGCGACGAGCTGGTCGACGTACATGGTGTCGGAGTACTCGGGGTTCTTCACCCCGGTCGAGGCCCACAGCGGGCGCTGCGGACGGGCGCCCGCGGCGCGCAGGCGCTGCCAGCGCTCGGAGCTGACGACCTCCTCGTAGGCGGCATAGGCCAGGCGCGCGTTGGCGATGCCCGCCTTGCCCTTCAGCTCCGGCTTGCCGAGCTGGTCGAGCCGCTTGTCGATCTCGGTGTCGACGCGGCTGACGAAGAACGAGGCCACCGACTCGATCGCGGCCAGGTCGAGGCCCTTGGCCTGCGCGGCCTCCAGACCGGCCAGCCAGGCGTCCATGACCGCGCGGTAGCGCTCCAGGGAGAAGATCAGCGTGACGTTGACGCTGATGCCCTCCGAGAGCGCCTGCGTGATCGCGGGCAGGCCCTCAAGGGTGGCCGGGATCTTGATGAACAGGTTGGGCCGGTCGACCATCCACCACAGCGCCCTGGCCTCGGCCACGGTCTTCTCGCTCTCGCGGGCCAGACGTGGGTCGACCTCCAGCGAGACGCGGCCGTCTACGCCGTCGGTGGCGTCGTAGACCGGGCGCAGCACGTCGGCGGCCCAGCGGATGTCGTACGTGGTGATCGCGCGTACGGCCTCCTCCACGGTGACGCCGCGTACGGCCAGGTCGTGGAGCTGGGCGTTGTAGGCGTCGCCCTTGCTGAGCGCGCCGGCGAAGATCGTCGGGTTGGAGGTGACCCCGACGACGTTCTTGTCCCGGATCAGCTGCTCAAGGTTGCTCGTGCGCAGCCGTTCGCGGCTGATGTCGTCGAGCCAGACGGAGACGCCCTGGCCGGACAGCTTGTTGAGGTTGTCGCTCATCTTCTTCTCAGTTTCCCGTCGTCTCGCCCTTGTCCTGACCCAGCTTGGCGAGGCTCGCCTTGGCCGCCGCCGCCACCCGCTCGGCCGTGAGCCCGAACTGCTCGTACAGCGTCTTGTACGGCGCCGAGGCGCCGAAGTGCTCCAGGCTGACCACTTCGCCGCACTCGCCGACGAACTGGTGCCAGCCGAGCGCGACGCCGGCCTCGACCGCGACCCGAGCCCTGATGGCGCTCGGCAGGACGGTCTGCCGGTAAGCGGAGTCCTGCCCGTTGAACCACTCGACACACGGCATCGACACCACGCGTGTGGAGATGCCCTGCGCCTCCAGCAGCTCGCGGCCCTGGACGGCCACCTCGACCTCGCTGCCGGTGGCGATCAGGATCACGTGCGGCTGGCCGTCGGAGGCCTCGCGCAGCACGTAGCCGCCGCGGGCCACGCCGTCAGCGTTGGTGCCCTCGTAGACCGGCACGTTCTGCCTGGTCAGAGCCAGGGCGGCGGGACGGTCGGTGTGCTCCAGGATCGTCTTCCACGCGTACGCGGTCTCGTTGGCGTCGGCCGGGCGGACGACGTCGAGGCCGGGGATCGCGCGCAGCGCCCACAGGTGCTCGATCGGCTGGTGGGTGGGGCCGTCCTCGCCGAGGCCGATGGAGTCGTGCGTCCACACGTAGGTGACCGGCAGCTTCATCAGCGCCGCCAGGCGCACCGAGGGCCGCATGTAGTCGGAGAAGACCAGGAACGTGCCGCCGTACGGGCGGGTGCCGCCGTGCAGGGCGATGCCGTTGAGGATCGCGCCCATGGCGTGCTCGCGGATGCCGAAGTGCAGCGTGCGGCCGTAGCGGTTACCGGGGAAGTCCTTGGTCTGGTACTCCTCGGGGATGAAGGACGGCTCGCCCTTCATCGTGGTCAGGTTCGACTCGGCCAGGTCGGCCGAGCCGCCCCACAGCTCGGGCAGCACCGGCGCCAGCGCGCCCAGCACCTCGCCGCTGGCCTTGCGGGTGGCCATCGAGGAGCCGGTCTCGAACTCGGGCAGGGCCGTGGCCCAGCCGGCGGGCAGCTCTCGGTGGGAGATGCGGTCGAACTCCTTGGCCCGCTCGGGGTTGGCCAGGCGCCATTCCGCGTATCCCTTGTCCCACTCGGCGCGGTCGGCGCGGCCGCGGGCGACCACCTCGCGGGCGTGCTGGAGCACCTCGGCCGAGACGTCGAAGCTCTTGGCCGGGTCCATGCCCAGGATCTCCTTGGTCGCGGCGATCTCCGCCTCGCCCAGGGCCGCGCCGTGGATCTTGCCGGTGTTCTTCTTGTTCGGCGCCGGCCAGCCGATGATCGTGCGCAGCCGGATGAACGAGGGCCGGTCGGTCTCGGCCTTGGCCGCCTCCAGCGCCTCGTAGAGCGCCTGGACGTCCTCTTCGTACTCGCCGCCGGCGGTCCAGTCGACGCTCTCGGTGTGCCAGCCGTAGGCCTCGTAGCGCTTGACGACGTCCTCGGACTTGGCGATGAGGGTGTCGTCCTCGATGGAGATGTGGTTGTCGTCGTACACCACGACGAGGTTGCCCAGCTTCTGGTGGCCGGCCAGGGCGCTGGCCTCGTGGCTGATGCCCTCCTCGATGTCGCCGTCGCTGACGAAGCACCAGATGTGGTGGTCGAACGGCGAGGCGCCGCGCTCGGCGTCGGGGTCGAACAGGCCGCGCTCGCGGCGGGCCGCCATCGCCATGCCGACCGCGTTGCCCAGGCCCTGGCCGAGCGGGCCGGTGGTGGTCTCGACGCCGGCGGTGTGGCCGTGCTCGGGGTGACCCGGCGTCAGGCTGTCCCACTGGCGCAGGCGGCGCAGGTCGTCGAGCGTGAGGCCGTAGCCGGACAGGTAGAGCTGGATGTAGAGCGTCAGGCTGGTGTGGCCGCACGACAGCACGAACCGGTCGCGGCCCGCCCAGTTGGGGTCGCTCGGGTCGTGGCGCATCACGCGCTGGAACAGCAGGTATGCGGCGGGGGCCAGGCTCATGGCGGTGCCGGGGTGACCCGAGCCCGCCTTCTCCACTGCGTCCATCGCCAGGGCCCGGACGACGTCGACGGCCTTCTTGTCGAGGTCGGTCCACTCAAGGGCTGGCACGAGTTCGGTGCTCAAGTGCTCGATCTCCGGAATCTAGTTGTCATTTGGCAGTACCTGTTGGCTATCCCGCCCACACGGGACCCTAACCGAGTGGAGCTGGCGATCGATTCCCATTCCACCCTCGCGTGTCCACGAATGGCTCAAGCCCCCCATTGGCCGGACCGTCCGGCCCTGCGACTACAGTTTGTTTGTTCGCAGAGGCGTCACGGCGCCACTCATCGATCCGCTCCAATCAGAGGTTACGCGTTGACTCCGCACAGGCTGGAAGCGCCTTGACGGTGCTGACCAACAGGCAGGCCACGGCCCCCTCGACCGAGTCCGGGGCGCCGCGCACGTTCGGCATGGTCGTGAAGGCCTACGTCGCGCTCACCAAGCCGCGGATCATCGAGCTGCTGCTGATCACGACCCTGCCGGTGATGTTCCTCGCGGCCGGCGGCCTGCCGCCGCTGTGGAGGTCGGTCGCCGTCATGGTGTTCGGCACCCTGTCGGCGGGCAGCGCCAACGCGCTCAACTGCTACGTCGACCGCGACATCGACCAGAAGATGCGGCGCACCCGCCGTCGGCCGCTGGCCAGGCACCAGGTGTCGCCGCGCGGCGCGCTGGTGTTCGGGATCGTTCTGGGGATTTTGTCCACTGTTGGCCTGTGGGTCACCACCAATTGGCTGGCAGCGGTGCTGTCCACCGGCGCGATCCTGTTCTACGTGATCGTCTACTCGATGATCCTGAAGCGGCGCACCGCCCAGAACATCGTCTGGGGCGGCATCGCGGGCTGCATGCCGGTCATGATCGGCTGGGCGGGCATCACCGAGCGGCTCGACTGGGCGCCCCTGGTGCTGTTCGGCGTGGTGTTCTTCTGGACGCCGCCCCACACCTGGACCCTCGCCATGCGCTACAAGGAGGACTACGCGGCGGCGAAGGTGCCGATGCTGCCGGTGGTGGCCACCGAGCGGCGGGTGATCCTGGAGTCCGTGGCCTACACCTGGGCGACCGTGCTGTGCTCGCTGGCGTTGTGGCCGGTGGCCGGCACCACGCTGTTCTACCCGGTCGTCGCGGCGGTGCTCGGCGTGGTCTGCCTGTGGGAGGTCCACCGCCTGCTGGCCCGGCTCAACGCCGGCAGGAGCGGCGTCGACCTGCGCCCGATGCGGTTCTTCCACTGGTCCAACGCCTACCTCGCGCTGCTCTTCCTCGCCGTCGCGATCGACCCGCTGCTGGCCTGATCCCGTGCCCGCCGTCCGCGACGCCGCCGGAGCGCGTGTCCGCAGGGTGAGGAGTGGCTGTCCCGCGCGGGCGGCCCACACGGGCACCGGCCCTTCGATCCGTTAAAGTCACGGTATGGCGACCCGTGATCCACGCTGGGTGTTGAAGGACCGCCCGTCATTCGCGTTGATCACCGGGCTGGTCCTCACCGGCATCTGCGCCCTGGTCTCGTTCTCCTTCGACGTGATCAACGGCGAGCCGGTGCAGTTCTTCATCGCGCTCGTGCTCGCCCTGGCGCCGGTGCCGCTGCTGCTGGCCGCCGTGCTGGCGCTCGACCGCATGGAGCCCGAGCCGCGCAGCAACCTGATCTTCGCCTTCGCCTGGGGCGCGGGCATCGCCGTGCTGGTCGCCGGCGCGATCAACTCGCTCAACCTCCACTACTTCATCGACACCGCCAAGCTCTCGCCGACCAGCGCCCGCAACCTGGCCGCCACCTTCGGCGCGCCGGTGGTCGAGGAGACGATGAAGGGCCTGGTACTCCTCGGCCTGCTCAAGTTCCGCAGGGCCGAGCTCGACGGCCCCACCGACGGCATCATCTACGCCAGCATGGTCGGCCTCGGCTTCGCCATGAGCGAGAACGTCAGCTACTACCTGTCGGCGCTCAACGGCAACGGCGTCAGCAGCCTGGCCGTCACCGTGGTGCTGCGCGGCGTCCTGTCGCCGTTCGCCCATCCGCTGTTCAGCTCGATGATCGGGGTGGCCGTCGCGTACGCGGCCCAGCGCGAAGGGCCCGAGCGGGTCTTCCTGGTGCTGGCCGGCTGGTCGGGGGCGATGATCCTGCACGGCCTGTGGAACGGCCTGGCCTCCTACGGCGGCTTCCCCGGGCTCGTGGTGGCCTACCTGGCGCTGCTGGTGGTGCTCGTCGTGCTGATCGGCGTGGTGTTCAGGGACCGGCGGCGCATCGTCGCGCTCATCCAGACCTACCTGCCGCCGTACGAGCCGACCAAGCTGGTCGGGGCGGCCGACATCTACATGTTGTCCACGTTCGCCAGGCGCCGCCAGGCCAGGCAGTGGGCCAGGGCCTACGGCGGCAAGAAGGGCGTGCGCGCGATGCGCGACTACCAGCTCGCCGCCACCGAGCTGGGCCTGCTGCACGAGCGGGCGGCCCGCCACATGGTCGACGAGCAGGCCTTCCACGAGGAGCAGCGCGCCCTGCTGGAGTGCATGAGCACCGCCCGCGCCGACTTCCCGGTGCCGCCCGTGCACGCCCACCGCATGTCCAGGGGCACCCCGCCGCCCGGCTACGCGCCCGGCGCGCCGCCGCCGCGCTGAGCCAGGATCTCGGTCAGCGAGACCTCGCGCGGCCCGGGGTAGACCGGGTCGGAGTGCAGCAGCAGCGCGTCGACGACGGCCTTGCCGGTGGCCAGCAGCTCGCGGGTGGCGTAGACGTACGTGGTGGCCGCCCACTGGCGGGTGGAGTCGTCGCCCACGCCGAACGTCTCCAGCCCGGCCGTCCGGCACAGCGCCACGGCCCTCGGCAGGTGGAAGACCTGGGTGACGACGGTGACGCGTTCGGCGCCGAACACCCGGCGGGCCCGTACGCAGGAGTCCCAGGTGTCGAACCCGGCGTAGTCGAGCACGATCACGCCCGCCGGCACGCCTCTGCGTACCAGGTAGTCGCGCATGGCGGTGGGCTCGTCGTAGTCCTTGCGGCTGTTGTCGCCCGACAGCAGCAGCGCGCGCACCTTGCCCGCCCGGTAGAGCTCGGCGGCGACGTCGAGCCGCCGGGCCAGCATGGGCGTGGGCTGCGCGCCCCACAGGCCCGCGCCGAGCACCAGCGCGGCCTGCGTGGACGGCACCCGGCCCAGCCAGCCGCCCGTGTCGGCCACCACGCGGTGGGGCGAGCTGTCGAGCCAGGCCCACGTCATGGGCGCCAGGGCGAGCACGCTGACCAGCACCAGCCCCTGGTACGCGCGGCGCAGCAGCCTGCGCGAGAGCCTAGGAAGTCGCAGCACACCCCATACCCTCGCACAAGGGGTCAGACCGTGGCGGGCGCTTCCGCAGGAGCGGCGGCGGCCGGGGCCTCCAGCGGGCCTCGGGTGCGCAGCGCGGTGACCACCCGCAGCGCGGCGATCCACACCAGCGAGGCGCCGAGCACGTGCAGCAGCACCAGCGCGGCCGGCACGGCCAGGAAGTACTGGGTGTAGCCGATCACGCCCTGGGCCAGCTCGACCGCGAACAGCCCGAGCGCGGCCCGCCTGGCCGGTCGCGGCGCGCCGGTCACGCGCAGCGCGAACAGCAGCGCGAAGGTCAGGCCGACGACGACGTAGACGATGTCGGCGTGCAGCCGGGCCACGGTCTCGATGTCGAAGCCGAACCGGGAGGCGATGACGTCGCCCGAGTGCGGACCCGTGCCGCTGACCACCACGCCCGCCACCAGCAGCACGGCCGTGGCCGCGAGCAGCGCGTAGCCGAGCGGCCGGATGTCGCGGTGGACGACCCCGGCGGCCGGGCCGTCGCCCTCGCCGGCGCGAGCGTAGAGCAGCCAGCAGGCGGCGATCAGGGCCATGGAGATCAGGAAGTGCATGCCGACCGTGAACGGGCTGAGCGCGCTCCTGACCACCAGCCCGCCCCACAGGGCCTGGGCCAGCACGCCCGCCGGTTGCAGCAGCGCCAGGCGCACCAGCGCCCGCCGGCGGGGGGCCAGGCGCAGCGCCGCGAGCACGCACGCCGCGCCCACCGCGAGCACCAGGAACGTCAGCAGCCGGTTGCCGAACTCGATGAGCATCGTGAGCATCGACATCTCGGGATGGGCGATCGGCACGAAGCTGTCGGGAGTGCACCTCGGCCAGGTCGGGCAGCCGAGCCCGGAACCGGTCACCCGCACCCCCGCGCCGGTCACCGCGATGCCCGCGTTGGCCACCACGGAGGCCAGCGCCCAGCCGCGCATCGAGCGCGTGGTCGGCGCCCAGAACGAGCGCAGGGCGCGGACGAGGACGTTGGGGCGGCCGGTGGATTCCTTCACGTCAACGATGGTACGGGCCAGGTGGGACGGTCCCGTCAGGGGCTTCTCCACAGCCTGACAATGTGACATGTTACTCCTGGCGGCTTCCTCGACCCGGCCCGGAGGGGTTCACAAGGTGATCACTACTGTCGACTACCACACGGGCGGCGAGCCGTTCCGGATCGTCACCGCGGGCGTGCCCGAGATCCCCGGCGCGGACGTGCTCACCCGGCGGGAGAACGCCCCCGGCCACGCCGACCACGTCCGGCGGCTGCTGTGCCACGAGCCGCGCGGGCACGCCGACATGTACGGCTGCTTCCTGGTCCCGCCCGACGACGCCGGGGCGCATCTGGGCGTGCTGTTCTGGCACAAGGACGGCTTCTCCACCGCCTGCGGGCACGGCACGATCGCGCTCGGGGCGTACGCGGTGCACGAGGGGCTGGTCGAGGCCGATCCCGACGGGGAGACCGACGTGGTGGTGGACGTGCCGTCGGGGCGGGTCAGGGCCCGGGTGCGGTGCTCGGGCGGACGGGTGGAGGGGGTGACGTTCGTGAGCGTCCCGTCGTACGTGATCGCGCGGGACGTGGACGCCGCCGGGAGCAAGGTTGACATTTCGTATGGTGGGGCGATTTATGCGTCTGTTTCGGCAGGGGCACTCGGGTTGTCCGTCGAGCCGCGCCATCTGACCGCCCTCGTCGAGCACGCCCGCCGCCTCAAGACCGCCCTGGCCGGCCACCCCGCCACCCGCCACCCGCGTGACGACCGGCTCTCCGGCGTCTACGGCGTGATCTTCCACGAGGACCTGCCGGGCGACGAGCCGCCGGACGCCGCCGGGAGCGTCCGCCAGCGCAACGTCACCGTCTTCGCCGACGGCGAGGTGGACCGGTCGCCGTGCGGCTCGGGCACCGCCGCCAGGATGGCGCTGCTGCACGAGGAGGGCCTGCGCGGCACGCTGGTCCACGAGAGCATCGTCGGGTCCGTCTTCCGGGCGCGCGTGGCCGGGGTGACGCCCGAGGGGATCGTGCCGGAGATCGAGGGCATGGCCTACCGCACCGGCAGGCACGTCTTCGAGCTCGATCCCGCCGACCCGATCGGAACGGGGTTCACGCTGCGATGAGCGACCTGCCCTACATCGACGGGGAGACCCTGGAGCGGCTGGTGCCGGTCGGGCGCGCGGTGGCCGTGCTCGAACAGGCCCTGCGCGCCGGGCTCGACCCCGAGCTGACGCCCCGGCGGCCCGTCGTGGACCTGCCGGCCGGGCAGCTCCTGCTCATGCCCGCGGCCGCCGGGCGCTACGCCGGGGTCAAGGCCGTCACCGTCACGCCCGCCAACCCCGGGCGCGGGCTGCCCCGCGTCCAGGGCACGTACCTGCTGCTGGACGGCGACACCCTGGCCCCGCTGGCCGCCCTGGACGGCATCGCGCTCACGTCCCTGCGCACCCCCGCCGTCTCCGCGCTGGCCGTCGCACACCTGGCCGAGCCGGACGCCCGCCGCCTGGTGGTGTTCGGCAGCGGGCCGCAGGCGTACGGCCACGTCCTGGCCCTGCGCGAGGTACGTCCCGTCGAGCATGTCACGGTCGTCGGCCGCGACCCCGTCCGCGCCGCCGCGCTGGCCGGCCGCTGCCGCGACCTGGGCCTGGCCGCGCAGGCCCATGGCGCGGACGCCCCGGCGGCGGCGGACGCGGTCCGGGCCGCCGACCTCGTCGCCTGCTGCACCACCGCCGCCGAGCCGCTGTTCCCCGGTAAGCTCGCCCGCGACGGCGTCACCGTGGTCGCGGTCGGGTCGCACGAGCCCGGCGTCCGGGAGCTCGACGGCGACCTCGTCGCCCGCGCCACCGTGGTCGTCGAGGCCAGGTCGGCCGCCCTGGAGGAGGCCGGCGACGTGATCATCCCGATCCGCCACGGTACGATCACCTCTGGTCATCTCGCCGGAAACCTCGCCGAGCTGATCGCCGGAAGGGTGGTGGCCGGTCCCGGCCCGCGGGTGTTCAAGAGCACCGGCATGGCGTGGGAGGACCTGGTGGTGGCCGCGGCCGCGTACGAGGCGTGGAAGTAGGAGGGAAGGCGGATGACTGCCGAGGACCGGCTCGACCTGCCCATGGTGGGGGAGCGGCAGAGCCTGCGCGAGCAGGTCGCGCACGCGCTGCGGGCCGCGCTGATCACCGGTGAGATGCGGCCAGGGGTGGTCTACTCCGCGCCCGTGCTCGCCGCGCAGTTCGGCGTCTCGGCCACGCCGGTCCGCGAGGCGATGCTCGACCTGGCGAAGGAGGGCCTGGTCGAGGCCGTGCGCAACAAGGGCTTCCGGGTGACCGAGCTGTCCGACCGCGACCTCGACGAGCTGACCCAGATCCGCGAGCTGATCGAGGTGCCCACCGTCTCACGGCTGGCCGACAGCGCCCGTGCCGAGGAGTTCGAACGGCTGCGCCCGGTCGCCCAGGAGATCGTCTCGGCCGCCGACCGGGGCGACCTGCTCGCCTACATCGACGCCGACCTGCGCTTCCACCTGGAGCTGCTGGCCCTGTCCGGCAACGTCCACCTGGTGGGCGTGGTGCGCGACCTGCGTAACCGGGCCCGGCTCTACGGCCTGTCCCAGCTCGCCGAGCGCGGCTCGCTGACCGACTCCGCCCGGGAGCACCTGGCCCTGCTCGACGCGCTCAAGAGCGGCGACGGCGCGGCGGTCGGCCACCTCATGGGCGAGCACATCGGCCACGTCCGGGGCATCTGGGCCGAGCACTGACCCGGCCGCGATTCTTTGCCGTCCGAATTTAGAAGGTTTGTCCGTTTTGGGGTAATGTGTTTGTGAAAGCTTTCACGAACTGATCTACGTGAAGCTGTACAAGCCCGGTCACGCGGAAGCCCGCTCCGCTGACCTTCCCCGGGCTCGGCGACCCGCCCACCTGAAGCCGAGCCCTCCGCCGCGCGCCCGAGAGAACCCCATCCCCGCGGGCGCGCGGCGGCACCCTACCGCCCGTTCATCCGGGTGGAGCCCAGGCTCGCGGCCACGACGCACACGATCGCCGCCCACTGCTGCACGTGCAGGACCTCGCCCAGCACCAGCACACCCGCCATCGCCGCCACCGCCGGTTCGAGGCTCATGAGAATGCCGAACACGTGCTTGGGCATGCGCCGCAGCGCGTGGAGCTCCAGCGAGTACGGGATCACCGACGACAGCAGCCCCACGCCCAGCCCGATCAGCAGCAGGGACGGCTGCAACAGGTCGGCGCCGCCGGTCGTGACGCCCACCGGCGCGATCACCAGCGCAGAGACGATCATCGCGAACGACAGCCCGGTGGTGCCGGGGAACCGCCCTCCGGCCGCGGCCGACAGCAGGATGTAGCCCGCCCAGCACGCGCCCGCCACCAGGGCGAACCCGATGCCGATCCACCAGCTCGCCGACGCCTGCTGCCCCCAGGGCGCCAGCAGCGCCACGCCGAGGCCCGCCAGGCCGATCCAGGCCAGGTCGAGCCTGCGCCGGGAGGCGGCCACGGCCACGCCCAGCGGGCCGAGGAACTCGATCGCCACCGCGACGCCCATCGGCAGCCGCGACAGGGCCTCGTAGTAGGACAGGTTCATCAGGGCGAGCGTCAGGCCGAAGCCGACCCCGACCGCCCAGTCGCGCCACCCCAGCCCCTTGAGCTTCGGCCTGGCCACCGCCGCCATGATCAGACCGCCGGCGGCGATGCGCAGGAACACCACGGCGCTCGGCGGCAGGACGGCGAACAGCTCCTTGGCGAACGCGGCGCCGAGCTGCACCGAGACGATGGACAGCAGGACGAGCGACGAGGGCGGGATCGAGTCCGCGGCCTGGCGCAGCAGGCGCCCGGGCCGGGGCAGCGCCTGCCGGCGATCGAAGGGATCGTCGAGGGCGAAGTCGGTCACGGAACACCTCGGAGGAAGCTGGGACAGTCGTCAGAGAGTACTGACCTCGTACGACATCTCCGCACAGGGGGGTGGCGCGCCCCTCACTCCCACCTGAACAGGCGCGAGACCAGGGCCAGGGTCAGCACGGCCCAGCCGGCCAGGACGAGCACGGGCCCCAGCGGCAGCGCCGCCCCCTGGGCGAGTACCGCGCGCAGGCCGCCGGTCAGCGCCGAGATCGGCAGCAGCTCCAGGACCGGCCGCGCGCCCTCGGGGAACTTCGACAGCGGGAACACCACCCCGCCCGCCCCCAGCAGCACCAGGTAGACCAGGTTGGCCGCGGCCAGCGTCGCCTCGGCCCGCAGCGTGCCCGCCATGAGCAGCCCGAGGCCGCTGAAGGCCGCCGTGCCCAGCACGACCAGCACCGCGGCGGCCAGGAACGACCCGTGGGGCCGCCAGCCCAGCGCCAGCCCGACGGCCACGATCACCGCGGCCTGGATGACCTCCACGGCCACCACCGCGCCCGTCTTGGCCAGCATGAGGCCGGCCCTGGACAGCGGGGTCGCGCCCAGCCGCTTCAGCACGCCGTAGCGGCGCTCGAAGCCGGTGCCGATGGCCTGCCCGGTGAAGGCGGTGGACATGACGGCCAGCGCCAGCACGCCGGGGACCAGGAAGTCGACCCGCCGGCCGCCGCCGACGTCGACCAGCGGCGCCAGCGAGAAACCGACCAGCAGCAGCACCGGGATGATCAGCGTGAGCAGGAGCTGCTCGCCGTTGCGGAGCATCGTG
Organism: Nonomuraea sp. NPDC047529; assembly: GCF_040642995.1. NCBI lineage: Bacteria > Bacillati > Actinomycetota > Actinomycetes > Streptosporangiales > Streptosporangiaceae > Nonomuraea > Nonomuraea sp. NPDC047529. The sequence goes on from NZ_JBEYTJ010000030.1 coordinate 64,197, forward strand.
CGGACCTCGGAGCCGGCCTGCGCGAGCACCATGCGCGGGAAGGGCGCGGCGCCCGGAGCGGGCGAGAGGTCGAGCGCGGGCGTCATCGCAGCTCCCTGCCGGTCAGTTCGAGGAAGACGTCTTCGAGGGTGCGGCGCTCGATGCGCAGGTCGTCGGCCGTGACGCCCTCGGCCGCGCACCAGGCCGTGACCGTGGCCAGCAGCTCGGGCCCGACCTGGCCCTCGATGATGTAGTGGCCGGCGGGCGACTCCTTGGCCGCGCTGCCCGCCGGGAGCGCGTTGAGCAGCTCCTCCAGCGTGAGCCCCGGCCTGGCCCTGAACCTGAGCTGCCGCTCGGCCCCGGTCAGCGAGGCCGGGCTGCCCTCGGCCACCACCCGCCCCCTGTCGATGATCACGACGTGGTCGGCCAGCCGCTCGGCCTCCTCCATGTGGTGGGTGGTCAGCACCACCGACACCCCGGCGGTGCGCAGCTCGCCGACCAGCTCCCAGCAGGCGTGCCGGGCCTGCGGGTCGAGACCGGCGGTCGGCTCGTCGAGGAAGACCAGCTCCGGCCTGCCGATCACGGCCGCGGCCAGCGAGAGCCGCTGCTGCTGCCCGCCCGAAAGCCGCCGGTAGGCGGTGCGCGCATGCTCGGCCAGCCCGAGCCGGGTCAGCAGCGCGCCGGGGTCGTGGGGACGGGCGTAGAAGCGCGAGACCAGGTGCAGCCACTCGGCGCAGCGCATCGCCGGCGGCACCCCGCCGGCCTGGAGCATCACCCCGACGCGCGGGCGCAGCTCGGGCAGCGTGGGCGACAGGCCGAGCACCCGCACCGTGCCGGAGTCGGCCTTGCGGAACCCCTCGCAGATCTCGACCGTGGACGTCTTGCCCGCGCCGTTGGGCCCGAGGACGGCGGTGACCGCGCCGCGGCCGGCCCGCAGGGTGAGGCCGTCGAGGGCGGTCCTGCCGCCGTAGCGTTTGACCAGGTCGACGATCTCGACGGCTGGGGAATCCATGGCACGAGTTTAGGGACTGCGCCGGGCGGTCCGGCCCCCAGGTACGCGCCCGGCGAACGGGCGGCGGGCCCCCTGCCCGGAAATGGACGGCTCTTGACCGGACCGTTCCCCGCAAAGGCGTGAGAACGAGGGGAAGCGCGGCGATGAGCTCCACGTCTGAGGAGGTTGCATGTCGCGACGCAGTGAGTACGACCCAGGAGTCCCGTGCTGGGTGGACCTGGCCAGCACCGACGTCCCCGGCTCGGTCCGGTTCTACGGGGACCTGTTCGGCTGGCGGGCCGACATGGTGGACGACCCGGCGGCCGGCGGCTACGGGATGTTCGTCCACGAGGGCAGCAAGGTCGCCGGGATCGGCCCCGCCCGCGACGGCGGCCCGGCCTCGATGTGGAACACCTACGTCGCCACCGACGACGCCGCCGCCCTGGCCGGCCGGGTCAGGGACGCCGGCGGGACCGTCGTGGCCGAGCCCATGGCGATCTTCGACGAGGGCACCATGACCGTCCTGCTGGCCCCGGACGGCTCCTACGCCGGAGCCTGGCAGGCGGCCGCCCACGCGGGGGCCGAGCTGGTCAACGAGCCCGGCGCGTTCTGCTGGAACGAGCTGTACACGCGCGACGTGCCGGACGCCGAGCGCTTCTACGCGGCGGTCTTCGGCTGGACGTCGCGCACGTCGGACCTGGGCGGCATGGCCTACACCGAGTGGACGGCGGGGGAGACGGGCGTGGCGGGCATGATGCCGATGCCCGAGGAGGCCCCGGCGGACCTGCCGTCCTTCTGGCTGACCTACTTCGCGGTCGCCGACCTGGACGTGGCCCTGCACACCGCCGCCGACGCGGGCGCGGACGTGCTCACCTGCGTGACCGAGGCGCCGCCCGGCCGGTTCGCGCAGCTGATCGACCCGCAGGGCGCGGCCTTCGGGGTCATCCAACTGAACGAAACAGCCTGAAATATCTGATAACCGGGAATTAGGAGGACCGAATCCCGGTTTGATCCCTCGGCCCTCGTGGGTCATCGGCCTGCGAGGGAGAGGGGTTCGGGCATGTCCGTGGCAGAAGCCGCGTCCGCCGCCATGGGAAGCAAGCGCGAGGCCAAGGGCGGGAGGCGGGGGCTGCTGCTGGTCATCCTGGGCGCGCTGTCGGCGATCGGCCCGCTGTCCATCGACATGTACCTGCCCGCGCTGCCCGCCATCACCGAGGAGATGCTCAGCGCTCCGGCGCAGGTCCAGCTCACCCTCACCGCGTGCCTCATCGGCGTCTCCGTCGGCCAGGTCGTCGCCGGGCCGGTCAGCGACGTGCGCGGGCGCCGCGTCCCGCTGATCGTGGGCGTGGCCGGGTTCATGGTGGCCTCGCTGCTGTGCGCGTTCGCGCCCTCGGTGCCCGTGCTGATCGTGCTGCGGCTGCTCCAGGGCGTCCTGGGCGGTGCCGCGCTGGTCATCGTGCGCGCGGTCGTCCGCGACCTGTACGACGGCGCCGCCATCGCCCGCATCTTCGCCACGCTCATGCTGGTCAGCGGCCTGGCCCCGATCCTGGCCCCCATCGCGGGGGCCCAGCTGCTCGCCTTCACCTCCTGGCGCGGCGTGTTCGTGGCGCTCAGCCTCGCCGGGCTCGTGCTGCTGCTGGCCGTGCTGCCGGGCGTGCGCGAGACGCTGCCCGCCGGTCAGCGCGAGAGCGGCGGGCTCGCGCACACCGTGCGCACCTTCTGGCAGCTTCTGCGCGACCGCTCGTTCATGGGCTGCGCGCTCACCGCCGGGCTGGCCTTCGCGGCGATGTTCGGCTACATCTCCGGCTCGCCGTTCGTGCTCCAGCAGGTGTACGGCGCCACCCCGCAGCAGTACTCGCTCATCTTCGGCCTCAACGCGCTCGGCCTGACCGTGATGGCCCAGGTCGGCGGCCGCCTGTCGGGCCGCGTGGAGCCCGCCCGCCTGGTCGTCGCCGGGCTGGTCACCGCCCTGGTGGGCGCGGGGCTGCTGCTGACCGCCGCGCTCAGCGGGCTCGGCCTGGCCGGCATCGTGGCGGGCCTGTTCGTGATCATGCTGGGCCAGGGGCTCGTCCTGCCCGGCACCGGCGCGCTGGCCCTGGCCGGGCAGCCCGCCCAGATCGCGGGCAGCGCCTCGGCGCTGCTCGGCGTGATGCAGTTCGCGCTGGGCGCCGTGGCGGCCCCGCTGGTCGGCCTGGCGGGCGAGGGCACGGCCCTGCCGATGGCCTGCGTGATGCTCGGGCTGATCACGTGCTCGGCGCTCGCGTTCGCCCTTCTGGGACGCCGAAAGGTTAGGTAAGCCTAACCTGCGTGAGGAATTCCATTGGTGGCCTGCTCCGATTCGTTTGTGAACCGGGAAGGAATTACGGCACACTGATGTTGTGAAAAACATGCCCACGATCGAGCCCGGTAGCGAGCGCAGCACACGCGCGCGTGTCGCCAGGCTGATCCTCGAGCATGGTCCCGTGACGGCCGCCTCGCTCGGCGAGCGGCTGGGGCTGACGCCCGCCGCGGTGCGCAGGCACCTCGACGCGTTGCTGGCCGAGGGAATGATAGAGCCTCGCACGGTCAGGCCGCGCGGTCAGCGCGGGCGCGGACGGCCCGCCAAGCTGTTCGCCATCACCGACGCGGGGCGCAGTGCTTTCGAGCACGCCTATGACGACCTCGCCGGGAGCGCACTCCGCTTCCTGGCCGAGCGCATGGGGCGAGAAGCCGTGACCGACTTCGCCCGCTCGCAGGTGTCGAGCCTGCTGACGCGGCTGGAGCCGGTCATGCGGACGGTGCCGGCGGACCAGCGCGTACAGGTGCTGGCGCAGGCGCTGTCGGCAGAGGGGTACGCCGCCTCGGCCAGCAAGGCCAAGTCGGGCGGCGACCAGCTCTGCCAGCACCACTGCCCGGTGGCTCACGCGGCTGCGGAGTTCCCGCAGCTCTGCGAGGCCGAGACGGAGGCGTTCGCGCAACTGCTCGGCACCCCGGTGCAGCGCCTGGCCACGATCGCGCACGGTGACGGGGTCTGCACGACCCACGTGAGCCCCAAGTCGCTGGCTGAATCCGCACACAGAGACAAGAGCAAGGAGACCGGAAGGTGACTGTCACCGACCGCCCGGAGCTGGAAGGCCTCGGGAATTACAAGTTCGGCTGGGCCGACCCGGATGCCGCGGGCGCGGCGGCCAAGCGTGGCCTGTCCGAGGAGGTCGTCCGCAACATCTCCGCGCTCAAGAACGAGCCGGAGTGGATGCTCGACCTTCGCCTGAAGGGCCTCCGCCTGTTCGCCAAGAAGCCGCTGCCCACCTGGGGCTCCGACCTCACCGGCATCGACTTCGACAACATCAAGTACTTCGTGCGCTCGACCGAGAAGCAGGCCGCTTCCTGGGACGAGCTGCCCGCCGACATCAAGAACACCTACGACAAGCTCGGCATCCCCGAGGCGGAGAAGCAGCGCCTCATCGCCGGCGTCGCGGCCCAGTACGAGTCGGAGGTCGTCTACCACAAGATCCGTGAGGACCTTGAGGAGAAGGGCGTCATCTTCGTCGACACCGACACGGGCCTGAAGGAGCACGAGGAGCTCTTCAAGGAGTACTTCGGCTCGGTGATCCCGGTCGGCGACAACAAGTTCGCCGCGCTCAACACCTCCGTGTGGTCCGGTGGCTCCTTCATCTACGTGCCGCCGAACGTCGAGGTCGAGATCCCGCTGCAGGCCTACTTCCGGATCAACACCGAGAACATGGGCCAGTTCGAGCGGACCCTGATCGTCGTGGACGAGAACTCCTACGTCCACTACGTCGAGGGCTGCACCGCGCCGATCTACTCCTCCGACTCGCTGCACAGCGCGGTCGTCGAGATCATCGTGAAGAAGAACGCCCGCTGCCGTTACACGACCATCCAGAACTGGTCGAACAACGTCTACAACCTGGTCACCAAGCGCGCCGTCGCCTACGAGGGCGCGACCATGGAGTGGATCGACGGCAACATCGGCTCCAAGGTCACGATGAAGTACCCGGCCGTCTACCTGATGGGCGAGCACGCCAAGGGCGAGACGCTGAGCGTCGCCTTCGCCGGCGAGGGCCAGCACCAGGACGCCGGCTCCAAGATGGTGCACCTGGCGCCCAACACCAGCTCCAGCGTCATCTCCAAGTCGGTGGCGCGCGGCGGCGGCCGCACCTCCTACCGCGGTCTCGTGCAGATCGAGGAGGGCGCCCACGGCAGCGCCAGCACCGTCAAGTGCGACGCGCTCCTGGTCGACCAGATCAGCCGCTCCGACACCTACCCGTACGTCGACGTGCGCGAGGACGACGTCTCGATGGGCCACGAGGCCACGGTCTCCAAGGTCAGCGAGGACCAGCTCTTCTACCTCATGAGCCGCGGGCTCGGCGAGGACGAGGCGATGGCGATGATCGTGCGCGGCTTCGTCGAGCCGATCGCCCGTGAGCTGCCCATGGAATACGCGCTCGAGCTCAACCGGCTGATCGAGCTGCAGATGGAAGGAGCCGTCGGCTGATGGGCCTGAACGAGAAGCCCCTGTCGACCCTGCACGAGAAGGCGTCCTTCGACCTGGGCGACTTCGAGGTCCCGAACGGGCGCGAGGAGTCGTGGCGCTTCACGCCGCTCTCCCGCCTGAAGGGCCTGCACAACGGCAAGGCCGACCCCGTGGGCCACGTGCGCCTCGACGTCGAGGCCGCGCCCGAGGTCGTCGTGGAGACGGTCGGGCGCGACGACGCCCGCGTCGGCAAGGCGTTCACGCCCACCGACCGGGTCAGCGCGCAGGCGTGGAACAGCTTCGAGAAGGCGACCGTGCTCACGGTGCCGCGCGAGGCCGTCACGTCGAGGCCGACCGTGCTCACCCTGACCGGTGAGGGCGACGGCGCCGCCTACGGCCACATCGTGGTCAAGGTGGAGCCGATGGCCGAGGCCGTGGTCGTGCTCGACCACAAGGGCAGCGCCGTCTACGCCGACAACATCGAGTTCGTCGTCGGCGACGGCGCCAACCTCAAGGTCGTCAGCCTCCAGGACTGGGACGACGACGCCGTCCACGTCTCCCACCACCACGCCCAGCTCGCCAAGGACGCCACCTTCCGCAGCTTCGTGGTGACCCTCGGCGGCGACCTGGTCCGGCTCTCGCCCAGCGTGGCCTACACCGCGCCGGGCGGCGACGCCGACATGTCGGGCGTCTACTTCGTCGACGCCGGCCAGCACCTGGAGCACCGCCTCCTGGTCGACCACTCCCAGCCCAACTGCAAGAGCAACGTCGACTACCGCGGCGCGCTGCAGGGGCAGGACGCGCACGCCGTCTGGATCGGCGACGTGATCATCAGGGTCGAGGCCGAGGGCACCGACACCTACGAGCTCAACCGCAACCTCATCCTCACCGACGGCGCCCGCGCCGACTCGGTCCCCAACCTGGAGATCCTCACCGGCGAGGTCGCCGGAGCCGGGCACGCCTCGGCCTCGGGCCGCCTCGACGACGAGCACATCTTCTACCTCCAGGCCCGCGGCATCCCCTACGACGAGGCCCGCCGCCTGGTCATCAGGGGCTTCCTCGGCCAGCTCATCGAGAAGATCCAGATCGAGGAGATCCGCGACCGGGTGCTGGCCGCGGTGGAGGCGGAGCTCGCGCGATGAGTTTCGAGAAGGTCTGCCAGATCGCCGACATCCCCGACGGCGGCGTCATCGGCGTCGAGGTCGGGGAGACCCCGGTGGCGCTGGTGCGCAAGGGCGACGACGTCTTCGCCCTGCACGACGTCTGCTCGCACGCCGAGGTGAAGCTCAGCGAGGGCGAGGTCTACGACGGCACGCTGGAGTGCTGGCTGCACGGCTCGTGCTTCGACGTGCGCTCCGGCAAGCCGACCGGCCCGCCCGCCACCAAGCCCGTGAACGTCTACACAGTCAAGATCGACGGCGATGACGTCCTCGTCTCGCTCTCGAAGGAGTCATAACAACATGTCCACCCTAGAGATCCGTGACCTCAAGGTCGCCGTCGAGGACAAGGAAATCCTGCGCGGCGTCAACCTGACGGTGAAGTCCGGCGAGACGCACGCCATCATGGGCCCCAACGGCTCGGGCAAGTCCACGCTCGCCTACGCGATCGCCGGTCACCCCAAGTACACGATCACCGGCGGCCAGGTGCTGCTCGACGGCGTCGACCTGCTGGAGCTGTCGGTCGACGAGCGTGCCCGCGCCGGCCTGTTCCTCGCCATGCAGTACCCGGTCGAGGTCCCCGGCGTGTCGGTGTCGAACTTCCTGCGCTCGGCCGTCACCTCGGTCCGCGGTGAGGCGCCCAAGCTGCGCGAGTTCGCCAAGGACCTCAAGGCCGGCATGGACGCGCTGTCCATCGACGCCGCCTTCGCCCAGCGCAACCTCAACGAGGGCTTCTCCGGCGGCGAGAAGAAGCGCCACGAGATCCTCCAGCTGGAGCTGCTCAAGCCGAAGATCGCCGTGCTCGACGAGACCGACTCCGGCCTCGACGTCGACGCGCTGCGGGTGGTCTCCGAGGGCATCAACCGCTTCCGCTCCACGGGTGAGACCGGCGTGCTGCTGATCACCCACTACACCCGCATCCTGCGGTACGTGAAGCCCGACTTCGTGCACGTCTTCGCCGGCGGCCGGATCGTCGAGGAGGGTGGGCCGGAGCTGGCCGACAAGCTTGAGGCCGAGGGCTACGAGCAGTACACGAAGGCGTCTGCATGACTTCCACCAGCTTGGACGTGGAGAAGATCAGGAAGGACTTCCCGGTCTTCTCCCGCGAGCTGCCCGACGGGCGACCGCTCGTCTACCTCGACTCGGGCAACTCCTCACAGAAGCCCAACCAGGTCATCGACACCATGCGCGACCACCTGGCGCTGCACTACAGCAACGTCGGGCGGGCCATGCACGTCCTCGGCGCGGAGTCGACCGAGGCGTACGAGGGCGCGCGCGACAAGGTGGCGGCGTTCGTCGGGGCGGGCTCGCGCGATGAGGTGATCTTCACCAAGAACGCCTCCGAGGCCCTCAACCTCGTGGCCTACTCCTTCGGCAACCCCGCCAACACCGACCCCCGCTTCGCCCTCGGCCCCGGCGACGAGATCGTCATCTCCGAGATGGAGCACCACTCCAACATCGTGCCGTGGCAGATGCTCGCACAGCGCACCGGCGCGACGCTGAAGTGGTTCGGCGTCACCGACGACGGGCGGCTCGACTTCGACCCGGCCGTCGTCACCGAGCGGACGAAGATCGTCTCGATCGCCCACCAGTCGAACGTGCTCGGCACGGTCAACCCGGTCGCCGCGGTGGCCGCGCGGGCACACGAGGTCGGCGCGCTGATCATGCTCGACGCCTCCCAGTCCGTGCCGCACCACCCGGTGGACATGGCCGCGCTGGGCGCCGACTTCGTGGCCTTCACCGGTCACAAGATGGTCGGCCCATCGGGCATCGGCGTGTTGTGGGGCCGTACCGAGCTGCTGGAGGCCATGCCCCCGTTCCTGGGCGGCGGCGAGATGATCGAGGCGGTCTGGATGGACCGCTCGACGTACGCGCCGATCCCGCACAAGTTCGAGGCGGGCACGCCGCCCATCGTCGAGGCCATCGGCCTGGGCGCGGCGGTCGACTACCTCACCGGGGTCGGCATGGACGCCATCGAGGCGCACGAGCGCTCGCTGACGGCCTACGCCCTCGACGCCCTGCGCGAGGTGCCGTCGCTGCGCCTGATCGGGCCCGACTCGCTCGACCAGCGCGGCAGCACGCTGTCGTTCACGCTGGAAGGCATACACCCCCACGATGTGGGGCAGATCCTGGACGACCAGTTCGGGGTGGCCGTACGCGTCGGGCACCATTGCGCGCGCCCGCTGCACCTGCGGTTCGGAATACCGGCGACCACCCGGGCGTCGTTCTACCTGTACAACACCACGGGCGAGATCGACGCCCTGGTGCGCGGCCTCCATCACGTTCAGAAGGTGTTCGCATAGCCATGATCGGCGAGTCGATGTACCAGGAGCTGATCCTGGAACACTACAAGCACCCGCAGGGGCGGGGGCTGCGCGAGCCGTACGACGCGGAGGTTCACCACGTGAACCCGACGTGCGGCGACGAGATCACGCTGCGGGTCAGGGTGGGCGACGCCGGTAAGATCGAAGACGTCTCCTACGACGGCCAGGGCTGTTCGATCAGCCAGGCGGCCGCCTCCGTGCTGCACGAGCTGACCACCGGCTCGACGGTCGAGGAGTCGCTGTCGGTGGTCGACGAGTTCACCCGGCTCATGCAGGGCCGGGGGCAGGTCGAGGCCGACGAGGAGGTGCTCGGGGACGCGGTGGCGTTCGCGGGCGTGGCCAAGTTCCCGGCGCGCGTCAAGTGCGCGCTGCTGTCGTGGATGGCCTACAAGGACGCTGTTGTGAGGAGTGCCCGATGAGCAAGCCTGTGGAGACTCCGACCGGTTTCGACGGTGACACCACCGTCGAGGAGGTCATGGAGGCGCTCAAGGACGTCGTCGACCCCGAGCTCGGCATCAACGTCGTGGACCTGGGGCTGATCTACGGGCTCAACCTCGACCCGTCCGAGGGCGGTCAGCCGGTGGCCACCATCGACATGACGCTGACCAGCGCGGCCTGCCCGCTGACCGACGTCATCGAGGACCAGGCCCACTCGGCCCTTGAGGGCATGGTCTCCGACGTCAAGATCAACTGGGTCTGGCTGCCGCCGTGGGGCCCTGACAAAATCACTGACGAGGGGCGTGAGCAGCTCCGTATGCTAGGCTTCAACGTCTGATCTTTAGCTGAAACGGCTGACGTTCGGCGTCAGCCGTTTCAGTGTGCCAAGGAGGGGTTTCGGAAGGTCCGTAACCAGCCAGGGAATATCCGCTAACATCCCCGGCGTTGGCACCAGGTATACACCAGACGCCTCATCTCGCGTCATCGCGCCGCCTGCGGCCGGTGCCCCGGTGTATCTCCCCTGTGAAGTCCCGCCTCGAAGGCGGGCGTACTGCAACGTGTACGGCATCAGGCCGTATGTCCCGGCTCGTCCTTTCGCAGAAGTGACGCGCCACTTCGACTGAAAGGCACGAATTTCGTGACCATGCTTGACTCTGTCATGCCCGCGTTCGACGAGACCGCCCCCGAGACGGGCCCGTCGGAGTTCGAACTGCTCGGCCTTCCCAAGCCGCTCATCAGCGGTCTGGCCAAGCAGGGCATCGACAGCCCCTTCCCCATCCAGAGTGCGACGATCCCCGACGTGCTGGCCGGCCATGACGTCCTCGGCCGCGGCCAGACCGGCTCGGGCAAGACCCTGGCCTTCGGTTTGCCGACCATGGCGCGCATCGCGGGGGTGCGGCCCGCCCCCGGCCACCCGCGCGCGATGATCCTTGTGCCCACCCGTGAGCTGGCGCTTCAGGTGCACGACGCGCTCGAACCGCTCGGACGCGGCCTCGGGCTGCGGATGAAGGTCGTCGTCGGCGGCATGTCCATGGGCAAGCAGATCGAGGCGCTGCGCCGCGGCGTCGACATCGTGATCGCCACCCCGGGCCGCCTGGGCGACCTGATCCGGCAGGGCGAGTGCTCGCTCGCGCAGGTCGAGGTCTCCGTCCTGGACGAGGCCGACCACATGTGCGACCTCGGCTTCTTCCCGGTCGTCACCGAGCTGCTGGCCCAGACCGCGCCCGAGGGGCAGCGACTGCTGTTCTCGGCCACCCTCGACGGCGACGTCGACAAGCTGGTGCGCCGCTTCCTCAAGGACCCGATCACCCACTCCGTGGCCCCGGCGACCTCTCCGGTCGACACCATGGAGCACCACGTGATGCAGGTCACGCGTGACGACAAGTTCGACGTCACGGCCGAGATCGCCAACCGCGAGGGCCGGACGATCATCTTCGTCCGCACCCAGCACGGCGTCGACCGGCTGTGCAAGCAGCTGGCCCGGGTCGGCATCAAGTCCGGAGGCCTGCACGGCGGCAAGCGCCAGAACCAGCGCACCCGCATCCTGGCCGAGTTCCGCGAGGGCTCGATCAACGTGCTGGTCTGCACCGACGTCGCGGCCCGCGGCATCCACGTCGACAACATCAGCCTGGTGCTGCACGTCGACCCGCCGCAGGACCACAAGAGCTACCTGCACCGCGGCGGCCGTACCGCCCGCGCGGGCGAGAAGGGCACCGTCGTCACGCTGGTGCTGCCCAACGAGCGCCGCTCGACCGACGCGCTGACCAGGCGCGCCGGCATCCACCCGTTCCGGCTCAAGGCCACCCCGGGGCACCCCCGGCTGGCCGAGGTGGCCGGGGCCAGGACGCCGAGCGGCGAGGCCATCCCCGTGTGGGAGCCCGACGTGCGCAAGCCGCTGCGCCCGCGCCGTGAGGGCGGTCACGGCGGCGCCGAGCGCCGGGGCGGGCGTCGTCCGCGCCGCGAGTTCGACGGCGAGCGTCGTCCGCGCCGGCACGAGGACGGTTCCTTCGCCGGTGGCGACGACCGTCGTCCGCGCCGCCACGAGGAGTCCGGTGGCGAGGACCGTCGTCCGCGCCGGCACGCCGAGGGCGAGCGGCCGTTCGGCGGCGGGCAGCGCTCCTCCGAGCCGCGCACGTTCGGCGACGACCGCAGGCGCGGCGGCTTCCGCTCCGACGACCGTCCCGCGCGTCAGGACGACCGCGGCGGGTTCCGTCCCGCCGACGACCGTCCCGCCCGTCAGGACGACCGTGGCGGTTTCCGCTCCGACGACCGGCCGTTCCGTCAGGACGACCGCGGCTACCGGTCCGAGGGCCCGCGTGGCGGCGGTTACCGTGACGGCCAGCGCGGTGGCGGTTTCCGGTCCGACGACCGTGGCCGCGTCGGCGCCGACCGCGGCCGTCCGGTCTCGGGCGACCGGGACCGGCCCGCCCGCTCCGACGAGCGCGCCCCCCGCGACGGCTTCCGCTCCGGCGGCGGCTACCGTTCCGAGGACCGCGGCAACGGCGGGTTCCGCCGCAACAACGGCGGCGGCGGCCGCCGCTTCGAGCGCTGATCCCGCCTGAACGACCGACTGCCCGTCGCGCCTCCCTCCGGGGAAGGCGCGGCGGGCTTCGTCGTTCCCGGGGACGTCACGAGGTCGGGGACGTCACGAGGTCAGGACGTCAAGGGCGCGGTCCACGTCGTCGGGGGTGTTGTAGACGTGGAAGCCCGCGCGGACGCGGCCGGCCCGTACGGCGGCGCGGATGCCGGCCGCCGCCAGCCGCTCGCCCGGAGCCTCCACCGACACGATCGCCGAGTCGGACGGCTCCAGCCCGAGCCCGGCCCGGAAGCGGTTGGCCAGCGCGACGTCGTGCTCGTGGACGCGCTGGACGCCGATCTCGTTGAGCAGTTCGATCGCGGGCGCCGCGCCCACGTAGCAGAACCAGGCCGGCGACAGGTCGAAGGCACGGGCGTCGGAGGCCAGCCGCAGCGGCGGCCCGTAGAAGGAGCCGCCCGGGTCCTCGCCGGCGTACCAGTTGGCCGCCAGCGGGCGCATCCGGGAGCGCACCCGGGGAGACAGGTAGCCGAACGCGGCCCCGCGCGGTGCCATGAGCCACTTGTACGCCGCGCACGCCAGCACGTCGATCCCGTCGGCCACCGACACCGGCAGCCACCCGCACGCCTGGGAGCCGTCGGCGAGGACCAGCGCGTCATGGGCGCGGGCGGCGGCGACGACGTCGTGCAGCGGCGTGACGTAGCCGGTGGCCGACTGCACGAGGCTGAAGGCGACGGCGTCGGTCCGGCTCGTGACGGCGTCGGCCAGGCGGTCGGCCGGCACGGTCTCGACCTCGGCCGCCACCGCCCACGGGAACAGGTTGCTGGTGAACTCGATCTCCGGCACCAGCACCCGCGCCCCCGGCGGCAGCGCGGTGGCCACCGTGGACATGATCTGCGACACCGTCGAGCCGATCGTCACGTCGGCGGGGTCGGCGTCGACCAGGTGCGCGAAGGCCGTGCGGGCCCGGCCGACGGAGGCGTCCCAGGGCGTCCAGTCGCTGCTGCCGTGCCGCCACTGGGTCAGCACGGCCTGCAGCTCCTCGAAGGCCGCACGCGGCGGAAGGCCGTACGAAGGGGTGTTGAGCCAGCCCGGATCGGCGTCCCAGAGCTTGCCCACGGTCGCGATGTCCATGACCACCAGCCTAGAACGGTCCTCCCCGGCCAAGCCGCCCCCGTACGGCGGGCAGGAAGTCGCCGTCTCGCGTGGCGGACTCCGGGCGGTGTCATCGTCGTGCGCAGACTAGGCTTGTCAGGCACGCCAACCGACCGACGAGAGAGACCATGAAGACCTTCGAAGAGCTGTTCGCCGAGCTGTCAGACAAGGCGCGTACCAGGCCCGCGGGCTCGGGCACCGTGGCCGCGCTCGACGCCGGCGTGCATGCCATCGGCAAGAAGGTCGTCGAGGAGGCCGCCGAGAGCTGGATGGCCGCCGAGCACGAGTCGAACGACAGGGCGGCGGAGGAGATCTCCCAGCTCCTCTACCACGTGCAGGTGCTCATGATCGCCAAGGGCATCGGGCTCGACGAGGTGTACAAGCATCTCTAGGGCGCTTCCGCGCCCGCCCCGGCGTCCCGTCGATCCATGAGTGAGGAAGAAGACCCGAACATGCTGCGTCTGGCAGTACCGAACAAGGGCGCGCTCAGCGATGCCGCCCAGAACATGCTCAAGGAGGCCGGCTACCGGCCCCGCAGGGACAGCAAGGAGCTCGTCGTCCTCGACGAGGACAACGGCTGTGAGCTGTTCTTCCTGCGTCCCCGCGACATCGCCGTCTACGTCGGGGAGGGCACCCTCGACCTCGGCATCACCGGCCGCGACATGCTGATCGACTCCGGCGCGCCGGTCGAGGAGATCATGCCGCTCGGCTTCGGCGGCTCCACCTTCCGCCTGGCCGCCAAGGCGGGCACGATGTCGTCGGTCAAAGACCTCGACGGGCAGCGCATCGCCACCTCCTACGCGGGGCTGCTCGACAAGTACCTGTCCGACCAGGGCGTCGACGCCCGCGTGATCAAGCTCGACGGCGCCGTCGAGACCGCGATCCGGCTCGGTGTCGCCGACGCGGTCGCCGACGTCGTGGAGACCGGCACCACGCTGCGCAACGTCGGCCTGGAGGTGTTCGGCGACCCGATCATGCGTTCCGAGGGCGTGCTGATCAAGCGGCAGAGCGCGCCGGAGACGCCGGGCATGGGCCAGCTCGTACGCCGCCTCCAGGGCGTCGTGCACGCCCGCGACTTCGTCATGATGGACTACGACATCCGCGCCGAGCGCATCGAGGAGGCCATCGCCCTCACGCCCGGCATGGAGGGGCCCACGGTCTCGCCGCTCCACCGCGAGGGCTGGGTCGCCGTCCGGGCCATGGTCCGGCGCAAGGGCCACCAGCAGGTGATGGACCAGCTCTGGGACATCGGCGCGCGGGCCATCCTGGTCACCGACATCTACGCCTGCCGCCTCTGACAAATGTCACGGTCAACCCCGGAAGGATCGCACTAACGGGGAAAAGGCCGCGCCCGTAGCGTTTGCTGACATGAACGCCATCGTGTTCGACCAGGTCAGCAAGCGCTACGGGGACGTGCTTGCCGTCGACGACCTCTCGCTCGCCATCGAGCCGGGCAGGACCGTGGCCCTGCTCGGCCCCAACGGCGCGGGCAAGTCCACGTCGATCAACATGCTGCTCGGCCTGCTGCGGCCCAGCAGTGGCACGGTCACCATCCACGGCCGCTCGCCCGAGCACGCGGTGCGGGCCGGTGAGCTGGGCGCGATGCTCCAGAACGGCGCCCTCATCCCCGAGCTGTCGGTCAGGGAACTCATCGACCTGGTCCGCAGGCTCTACCCCGACCCGCTGCCGCTGGAGGAGATCCTCAAGCTGGCCGACCTGTCGGAGCTGGTCAAGCGGCGCGCGAACAAGCTGTCCGGCGGCCAGACGCAGCGCGTGCGGTTCGCCCTGGCCATCGCGGGTGCGCCGAAGATCCTGCTGCTCGACGAGCCGACCGCGGCCATGGACGTGGAGTCCAGGCTGCGCTTCTGGGCCAGCATGCACGACTACGCCGCCGGCGGCAGAACCGTGCTGTTCGCCACCCACTACCTGGAGGAGGCCGACGAGCACTCCGACCGGGTGATCGTCATCGCCCGCGGCCGGCTGGCCGCCGACGGCACCGCCGCCGAGATCAAGGCGGGCGTGGGCGGGCAGGTCGTCCGCTTCACCCTGGGCGACCAGCCCGCGGCCGGGCTCGACCGGCTGCCCGGCGTCACCGCCGTCGAGGTCGCCGCCGGCACCGCCACGCTGCACACCTCCGACCCCGACGCGACCGTGGCCGCCCTGTACCGGGGCACCGAGCTCGACATCCGGGGCATCCAGCTCGCCGGCGCCGACCTCGAAGACGCCTTCCTCGCGCTCACCAGGGAGTCCTGATGCTGTTCTACGCCAAGACCGAGGCCATGCGCATGCTGCGCAACCGGCGCTACATCATCTTCGTCGTGGTCTTCCCTGTCGTGCTGTACCTGATCAACGCCAACATCTACGGCAAGCAGACCGACGGCGCCGGCGTGCGCTACAGCGTCGTGCTGATGGTCTCCATGGCCGCGTACGGGGCGCTGGCCTCGTCGATGATGAGCTCGGCGGTGCCGTGGGCGACCGAACGCCAGTCCGGCTGGCTGCGCCAGCTCCAGATCACCCCGCTGCCGAACTGGATGATCATCGCCACCAAGCTCGGCACCGCCATGCTGCTCGTGCTGCCCTCGCTGCTGCTGGTGGCCGTCGTCGGGGTCGTCCAGCAGGGCGTGTCGATGCCGGTCGGCCAGTGGGTGCCGCTGATGCTGGCCATGTGGCTGGGGACGATCCCGTTCATCGCGCTGGGCCTGGCGATCGGGTCGCTGCTGACGGCCGACGCGGCGCAGCCGGCCTCGATGATCTGCATGTTCGTGCTGGCGATCGCGGGCGGCCTGTGGTTCCCGCCCGAGGTGTTCGGCGAGACCATGCGGACCGTCGCCAACGTCATGCCCTCCTACCACTACGCCAGCCTCGGCTGGAGCATCGTCGCCGGGCACGGCGTGGAGCTGACGGACGTGCTGGTCGTCGCCGGATGGGCGGTCGTCCTGGGCGGGGCTGCCGCCTACCTCTACCGCCGGGCTACTGTTCGGGCATGAGCTTCGCCGACAAGCTGCACTTCGGGGACGGGCGGCCCTCGCCCAGACGGAGGCTGCTCGGCATGTCCGTCGGCATGGTCTACCTCGTCTTCCCGATCGCCGAGATCGTCGCGGGCGGCGTCACGGGCGCCCGCGCGGTGTGGGGGGCCGTGGCGCTGCTCGCCTTCGTCGGCTGCTTCGTCGGCACGGTGGTCAGCGCCAAGAGCTTCCACGAGCGCTCGCGGGCCACCTTCCCCCTGCTCGCGGTGACCTCGTCGATCGCGTTGGTCAGCGCGTTCGCCTTCGGCGGCGCCTGGCTCACCCTGCCGGTCTACACGGTCGTGCTCTACGGGTTCATCCTGCCGCCCGCCTGGGCGCTGGCCGGGGTGGGCGTGAACCTGGCGGTGGTCGTGGCGGCCGGGCTGGTGACCGGCGACGAGTTCGCCGGCGTCATCGTCCTGGGGCTTCAGGTCGTCACGCTGGGGGTGCTGTTCATCAGCATCCGCAACAGCAGGGTGCTGACGATGAGGCTGCACGAGGCGCAGGGCGAGGTGGCCAGGCTGGCGGCTACCGAGGAGCGCCTGCGCATCGCCCGCGACCTGCACGACCTGCTCGGCCACAGCCTGTCGCTGATCGTGCTCAAGAGCGAGCTGGCAGGGCGGCTGGCCGAGGAGTCGCCGCAGGTGCGGCAGGAGATCGCCGACATCGAGTCCGTCGCCAGGCAGGCGCTGGTGGAGGTGCGCGAGGCGGTCACCGGCTACCGGCAGCGCAGCCTGTCGGAGGAGCTCGACGGCGCGCGGTCGGTGCTGCGGGCGGCGGGCGTGCGGGCCGAGGTGCGGGTGTCCGGAACGCCGCTGCCCGACCTGCTCGACGGGCTGTTCGGCTGGGGGGTGCGCGAGGGCGTCACCAACGTCGTGCGGCACGCGCGGGCCGCCCGTTGCGAGATCCAGGTGACGTACGACGGATCAAGCGCCACCCTGGAGATCATGGACGACGGACGCGGCGGCGAGCCGCAGGGCACCGGCAGCGGGCTCAGCGGCCTGCGCGAACGGGTGACGGGCGCGGGCGGCACCATGGAGGCCGGCAGCGCGCCGAAGGGCGGGTTCCGGTTGCGGGTGCTCGTCCCGGCCCAGGTGGGGACGGCCGCGTGATCCGGGTGATGCTGGCCGAGGACCAGGGGATGATCCGCGGCGCGCTGGCCTCGCTGCTCGGCCTGGAGCCCGACATCGAGGTCGTCGGCGAGGCCGCCGACGGGAACGAGGCCGTCGCCGTCGCGCTCGCCGTGAGCCCCGACATCGCGCTGCTGGACATCGAGATGCCCGGCAAGGACGGGCTCACCGCCGCCGCCGAGATCGCCGGCCGGGTGCCGGGCTGCCGGGTGATGATCCTGACGACGTTCGGGCGGCCCGGCTACCTGCGGACCGCGATGGAGGCCGGGGCGGTGGCGTTCCTGGTCAAGGACAGTCCGGCGAAGGACCTCGCGGCGGCCATCCGCCGGGTGCAGGCGGGGGAGCGGGTCATCGACCCGGGGCTGGCCGCGGCGGCGCTGAGCGCGGGGCCGAACCCGCTGTCGGCGCGCGAACGCGACGTGCTGGCCGCCGCCGCCGACGGCTCCACGATCGGGGACATCGCCCTGCGCCTGCACCTGTCGGAGGGCACCGTGCGCAACTACCTGTCCTCGGCCATCCAGAAGACGCACGCGCGCAACCGCATCGAGGCCGTGCGCCGGGCCAGGGCGCAGGGCTGGGTCTGAGGCCGGGTCTCAGGCCGGATCCGGCCGGGGCTCAGGTCCGCATAGCGGCGATCTGCCGGATCAGGTCCGCCACCCGGACGATGCCCAGGCAGCGATTGAGCTCGTCGGTCACCACCAGGTCGTCGTAGACGCGGGCCGCGTCCCGGCCGGCCGCCTGCATGGCGGCGATGGCCGGGGTCGTCCTCGGGACGGTGCGCGGCGGGTCGGCCAGGCGCTGGGCGGGCTTGGAGCCGTGCAGGGCGTGCCCGTACCGGGCGGCGAACGACAGCAGGAAGCGGCTGCGGTCGAGGCTGCCCTTGGGGCGCTGGTACTCGTCCACCAGGATGACGCTGGTGATCGTGGGCTCGTGCCCGAACGCCGCCACCGCCTCCTCCGCCCTGGCCCCGGCCGGCAGCGTCACCGCCGGGAGCAGCATCTCCTGCACGCGCGGCCCGAGCATCAGCGTGTCCGGCGACTCGTCGGCCACGGGCAGCGGCACCCGGATCTTGCCGTCCGGGCCGGGAGCCAGCAGCGGGCCGTGGGCCAGGCGCACGCCCAGCCCCCTGGCCACAGCCACCTGCCCCTCGCGCTCGACGCCGGGGGCCAGCACGTGCGCGCCGATCCCGCGGGCCAGCGTCACCACCGCGCGCGCCACCGCCGCCGCCCGGTGGTCGCCCGGCAGCCTGGTCACCAGCTCCTCGTCCAGCCCCAGCAGGTACGGCGCGGAGTCGGTGACGACGTCCAGCGCCGGGCCGCCCGCGCCCACGTCGGCGAAGCCCAGCAGGTAGCCGATCGTGCGCAGCCCGTCGAGGCCGACCTTGAGCAGCGGGCGGTCCGACTCCTGGCACGATCCGGTGAGCATCAGGATCGCCTCCCGGGGGTGCCTGCCCGCCCGCCGGAGGGCCTCGTGGAGGGGGGCCAGCGCCCCGGCGCCCGCGAGCACCACGTGCAGGGGCAGTTCCAGCACCATGGGCAGCGGCGCCGCCCGGAGGACGCCCGCCGGGTCGACGACCGCGGGCTGCGCGATGACTGCCCCGGTGTCAAGATCCACCATGGGGCTGGTGAGCAGGGAGGACACGTTCAGATGATCCGGCCGGCACGGGTACGGCAGAAGTCCCCCGAAACGAAGTTCACCGACATTTCCGCTATAGTTCCCCCCTTCTCGTGACGGGAATGTCGTTCGGTTACCCTTCCCGCATGAGCGCGCGTCCGGCCAGAGGCGGCGGCCGGTGGGTGACGGTGCCGCCCGAGCGCGTGCACCCCTGGATCGACGGGTTCGCCGCCCGCCACGGGCCCTTCGAGGCCACCGGCGACGACCGCGTGGTCCGCCTGACCGCCGTCGACGGCGCGCTGGCCGAGCTGCACGCGCCGTTCCCGCCCATGGCCCCCGGCCCGCCGTACGTGACCGGGCTGGTCGCGCACGCGCGGGCCGCGCGGCGGGTGGGCGTCCTGCTGGTGCGGCTCGGCGGTTACGCGGCCGGGGTGTTCCAGGGTGCCGAGCTGCTGGAGTCCAAGGTCGGCTCCCGGCTGGTGCAGGGGCGTACGGCGGCCGGCGGGTGGTCGCAGCAGCGCTTCGCCAGGAGGCGGCAGAAGCAGGCGGCCCAGGCGTTCGACAGCGCGGCGGACACGGCCGTGCGGGTCCTCGTGCCGCGGCTGGGGGAGCTGGCGGCGGTGGTGCTGGGCGGCGACCGGCGGGCGGTCGACGCGCTGCGCGGCGACCGGCGGCTCGCGCCGGTGTTCGCGCTGGAGAGCGAGCCGTTCCTGATGGTGCCCGACCCGCGGCTCGCGGTCCTGCGCGAGACGCCCGCCCAGTTCCGTGCCGTACGGATCCGCGTGGTCGACCCGTCCTGAGCCGACGGCGCGCGGTCGGTCGGCGGCGCTGGTCGGGGGGCCGGGGGAGCGGTCAGGAGGCGGGGAGGAAGGCGTCGGCGTGGTCGGCGAGGAAGGCGGCCAGGGTGCGCGGCGGCCGGCCGGTGACCTCCTCGACGGCCGTGGTGATCTCCGCCCAGCCGGTCCGGCTCAGCGTCGCCTGCGCGGTGGCCAGCTCGGTGGCGAACGGCTCCGGGATGCCCTGCCCGGCCAGCCGCGCGGCCATCTCCGGCACCGGCAGGTCCACGTAGGAGACGGGGCGCCCGAGCACGCCGGTCATCGTCGCGGCGATCTCCTCGTGGCTGGGCGACTCGGGCCCGGTCAGCAGGTAGGAGCCCGACGCCCCCACCGGCCGGGTCAGCAGGGCGGCGGCCACGGCGGCGATGTCCCTGGCGTCGATGTAGTTCATGCCGCCGGTGCCCCAGGAGCCGTGGAAGCGGTCGCCGCGCACCTCGCCGAGGAGGTTCTGCATGAACCCGGTCGGCTGGAGGATCGCGTGCGGCACGCCCGAGGCCCGCAGGTGCTCGTCGACCTCGCCGTGGGGTCCGGCACTGAGCGCGGCTCCGGGGGCGGCGTCGCGTACGGAGACCTCGACGATCTGCGCCACGCCCGCCTCGGCGGCCAGGTCGATCACCTCGTTGAGCCGCTCGGCGAACGCGGGGAACGGCGAGCTGTTGAGGAACAGCCGGTCGCCGGGGGACAGCAGCCTGCCGATCGTCTCCGGGGCGGTGAAGTCGCCGACGGCGTGCCGTACGCCCAGGTCGGCGGGCTTACGGGACACCGCGAGCACGTCCTGGCCGGCGAGCTGGGCGACCAGGGCCCGGCCGATGGAACCGGTCGCGCCGGTGATCACGATCATGATGGCCTCCTAAGTGGAATCTCTTCGTCCGCTTGGCTGGACGGTACACTAAGCGGAAACAATTCGTCCACTTAGGAGGTCGCCCCGTGCGCGCGGACGCCAGAAGGAACCTGGTCAAGATCCTCGACGCCGCCGCCCAGGTGATGGCCGAACGCGGCGTCAACGCGCCCATGGAGCTCATCGCGCGGCACGCGGGCGTCGGCGTGGGCACCCTCTACCGCCGCTTCCCCGACCGCGAGGCGCTCATCGCCGCGCTCGGCGAGCATTACGTCCAGTCGCTGGCCGAGGCCCTGGAACAGGCCACGGACGGCGAGCGGGACGCCTGGAGCGCGCTGCGCGGCTTCGTGCTGTGGGCCGCCGCCCCCGGACGCGTCGCGCTGGCCGCCGCCCTGGCCCACCTGCCGCAGGCGGCGATCGCGGGCACGGCGGAGTTCGCCGAGAGCAAGGAGCGCTGGCTCGGCCTGCTCCAGGGGCTCGTCCGCCGGGCCCAGTCGGAGGGTGGCATGCGTCACGACGTGACCTGGGAGGACGTCGTCAGCCTGCTCAACGTCTTCACCTGCCATCCGGACGGGTTGCCCGGCCCGGTGGCCGCCCGTCCGGAGAAGTATCTGCACCTCGTGCTCGACGGGATGGCCGCCGGTGCGGCGACTCCTCTTCCCGGCTGAGAACGCCCGTCCCACGCGTACCGCGGGGCACCTGGAGCCCCTATAAGCAGAGGTAGCGCCTGGCACGGGGGCCCTACACTGATCTGTATGCATACTCCCGATTGACCGGCGGTCGCACGCCCAATCCTCGTTTCCTAGCTCGGGAGTGTCCGCCAACATGATCATCGCCAGTGACATCGAGCTGCGCGCGGGCGCGCGTCTGCTCATCGAGAACGCCTCCTTCCGGGTCAACCCCGGCGACAAGATAGGTCTGGTCGGCCGCAACGGCGCGGGCAAGACCACGCTGACCAAGGTGCTCGCGGGCGAGGCGCTGCCCGCCGCGGGCGCGGTCACCTCCTCCGGCAGCATCGGCTACCTGCCCCAGGACCCCCGTCAGGGCGACCTGCAGGTGCTGGCGCGCGACCGCATCCTGTCCGCGCGCGGCCTCGACGAGGTCCTGCGCAAGCTGCGCGAGGCCGAGGTCGGCATGTCCTCGGCCGACGAGCGCACCCGCGAGAAGGCCGTCAGGAAGTACGGCCGGCTCGAAGACCAGATGCACGTTCTGGGCGGCTACGCGGCCGAATCCGAGGCCGCCTCCATCGCCTCCAGCCTCGGTCTGCCCGACCGGGTCCTCGGCCAGACGTTGCAAACGCTTTCCGGCGGCCAGCGGCGCCGCGTGGAATTGGCGCGAATTCTTTTCAGCGGAGCGGAAACTCTCCTTCTAGACGAGCCGACAAACCACCTAGATGCGGACTCAATCGGGTGGCTTCGTGATTTTTTGCGCTCTCATCAAGGTGGCTTGGTGATCATCAGTCACGACGTCGGCCTTCTTGAAGCCACGGTCAACAAGGTCCTCCACCTCGACGCCAACCGCTCGGTGATCGACCACTACAACGTCGGCTGGACGGCCTACCTGGCCCAGCGCGAGACCGACGAGAAGCGCAGGAAGCGCGAGCGGGCCAACGCCGAGAAGCAGGCGGGCGCGCTGCTGGCCCAGGCCGACAAGATGCGCGCCAAGGCCACCAAGGCCAAGGCGGCCCAGGACATGATGCGCCGGGCCCACCGCCTGCTGGCCGGCACCGAGGAGGAGCGCCAGAGCGACAAGGTCGCCCGCCTGCGCTTCCCCGAGCCCCGGCCGTGCGGCCGCACGCCGCTCATGGCCGAGGGCCTGTCGAAGTCCTACGGCTCCCTTGAGGTGTTCACCGACGTCAACGTGGCCATCGACCGAGGTCACAGGGTCGTCATCCTCGGCCTCAACGGCGCCGGCAAGACCACGCTGCTGCGCATACTCGGCGGCATCGAGTCCCCCGACACCGGCGACCTCAAGCCCGGCCACGGCCTGAAGGTCGGCTACTACGCCCAGGAGCACGAGACTCTCGACCCTTCTCGTACGCTGCTGGAGAACATGCGTTCGGCGGGCGGCGAGTTCACCGACACCGAGTTGCGCAAGGTCCTCGGCTCGTTCCTGTTCTCCGGCGACGACGTCGACAAGCCCGCCGGTGTCCTGTCCGGCGGCGAGAAGACCCGGCTGGCGCTGGCCATCCTGGTGTTGTCGAGCGCCAACGTCCTGCTGCTCGACGAGCCCACGAACAACCTCGATCCGGTCAGCCGCGAGCAGGTTCTCAACGCTCTGAGGTCGTATTCAGGAGCAATCGTCCTCGTCACCCATGACGAGGGTGCCGTTGACGCCTTGTCACCGGATAGGGTGATCTTGCTGCCTGACGGAACTGAAGACGCGTGGAGCGACGAATTTTCCGATCTTGTGGCACTTGCCTGATCTTAATTTGAGTGGGTACGGATCTTTTCCCGTGGAGTAGGTAGCCGATCCCGCTGAAATGACTGATCATGGCGGAGTAACGCTGCGGAAGTCCGGCACTACAGGAGGTACTCGTGGCCGAGACACTGAAGAAGGGCACCCGGGTCACCGGGGCCGACCGGGAAAAACTGGCCGGCGATCTCAAGAAGCGCTATGCGCAGGGCGAGAGCATCCGCGCCCTGGCCGCTTCGACCGGTCGGTCCTACGGGTTCATCCACCGCATCCTTAGCGAGTCCGGTGTGACTCTGCGCGGGCGCGGCGGGGCGACTCGAGGCAAGTCCAAGCGCTGACGGCTGCCTCGGTACGTGCGACCGCAGCCGCCCGTCCCTTGTCAGTCGCTGTCGCGCCCGAGCCAGAATCATATTCTGTAAGCTCGGGCGCGACGGTCAGCCTTGGTCTCGCACCCCGTGCGCGACCGGACGGAGGGAGCAGGCGATGGCGGAAGCACAGGCGCAACAGCGCGGGGGGAACGCGGAGGACGTCTCTGCCGAAAGGCTGGCGGAGATCGGGCTTCGTCATGAGGTGGACGGTGAGATAGCGACGATCACGCTGGACCGGCCGGAAAAGCGCAACGCACAGACGTTCGCGACATGGTCGGCGCTGGCTCGCATCGGCGAGAGCCTGCCCGAGCAGGTGCGCGTCGTCGTCGTCAAAGGTGAGGGACCGTCCTTCTCGGCAGGAATCGACCTGCGGATGTTCACACCAGAGGGAGTGCCCGGACAGGGCTCGTTCAGTTCGGCCGCCGCAACCGACGGCGAGACCTTCGAGCAGCGCATACGTCAGGCCCAGGACGGGTTCCTGTGGCTGCGCCGCCCGGAGATCGTCTCCATCGCCGCCGTGCAGGGGCACGCGATCGGCGCGGGGTTCCAGCTCGCGCTCGCCTGTGACCTGCGCATCGTGGCCGACGACGTCACCTTCTGCATGAAAGAGCCCGCACTGGGCCTGGTCCCGGATCTGACGGGGACCAAACCGCTGGTCGAGCTGGTCGGACTGGCCAAGGCGATCGACATCTGCCTGACCGCCAGGAACGTGTACGCCGAGGAGGCCATGCGCATCGGCCTCGCGGAGCAGGTGGTCGCCGGGGGCGACCTGGACAAGACCGTACAGAACAAGATCGCGGAGCTGCTGTCGACGAACCGGGACGCGGCGGTGGCGACGAAGCGCCTCCTCCAGGGGGCGCGGGCGCGCTCCCTGGAGGAGCAGAGTGCGGCCGAGGGCAGGGAACAGGCCAAGCGCATCACATCCCTGTTCGGACCGCGTTAGAGCCACCGCTCGGGGGCGGGGCTCTGGTTCGCCGTGAGCGGATCGTGGAATCGCCGGGTGTCCTCGTGACGCTGACCCGGGGGAGGAGGAGGGATCCCCCGTATGGCGATGATGGGAGGGGGCTTCGGCCCTCATGTCTGGACGTCGCTGCGCCGTGACGGCTCGGTGACCAAGCAGCGCATCGCGCCGGGCACGGTCCGGCGCATCGGGCGGCACGCGCGCCCGCACACCAGGAAGATCGTGGCGTTCCTGCTGCTCGTGACGGTGGGGGCGGTGATCGTGGTCGCCAACCCGCTGCTGATGAAGGCGATCATCGACGACGGCATCCTGACCGGGCGCACCGGCGTGGTGATCGGCCTGGCCGTGGCCATCGCCGCGCTCGCGGTCCTCGACGCCGGGCTGACGCTGGCGCAACGCTGGTTCTCCGCGCGCATCGGCGAGGGGCTCATCTACGACCTGCGCACCGAGGTGTTCGACCACGTGCAGCGCATGCCGGTGGCCTTCTTCATGCGGGCCCAGACCGGCGCGCTGGTCAGCAGGCTCAACAGCGACGTGATCGGCGCCCAGCGGGCGCTGACCAGCACGTTGTCGTCGGTGGTGTCCAACGTGGTCAGCCTGGTCCTGGTGCTGGGCGCGATGCTGGCGCTGTCGTGGCAGGTGACGCTGGTCGCGCTGGTGCTGCTGCCGATCTTCATCGTGCCCGCCAAGTACGTCGGCCGGCGCATGTCCGCGCTCACCCGCGAGCAGATGCAGCTCGACGCCGAGATGAGCTCGGTCACCACCGAACGCTTCAACGTGGCCGGCGCCATGGTCGCCAAGCTCTACGGCCGGCCCGAGGACGACGCGGCCACCTACGCCGCCCGCGCGGCCCGCGTCCGCGACGTCGGCGTGACCGTCGGCATGTACGGCACGGTGTTCCGGGTCGCGCTCGGCCTGGTCGCCGCCCTGGCCACCGCGCTGGTCTACGGCATCGGCGGCGTGCTCGCCGTCGGGGGCGCCTTCGAGCTGGGCACCCTGGTGGCCCTGACCGCCCTGCTGATGCGCCTGTACGGCCCGCTGACGTCCCTGTCCAACGTGCACGTCGACGTGATGACGGCGCTGGTCAGCTTCGACCGCGTCTTCGAGATCCTCGACCTCAAGCCGATGGTCGCCCAGCGGTCCGGCGCGCGGCCGGTGCCCGAGGGGCCGGTCACCATCGACTTCGACGACGTGCGCTTCCGCTACCCGTCGGCCGAGGAGGTCTCGCTGGCCTCGCTGGAGTCGGTGGCCCGGCAGGACTCCGGGGGGCCGTCGCAGGAGGTGCTCAAGGGCGTCTCGTTCACCGCCCGTCCCGGGGAGATGATCGCTCTGGTCGGCCACTCCGGCGCGGGCAAGACCACCATCACCTCCCTGGTCTCCCGCCTCTACGACGTCGGCGCGGGGGCCGTCCGGATCAACGGGCTCGACGTGCGCGAGGCCACGCTCGACTCGCTGCGCGACACCGTCGGCGTCGTCATGCAGGACGCCCACCTCTTCCACGACACGATCGGCGCCAACCTCCGCTACGCCCGGCCCGGCGCGAGCGACGAGGAGATCCGGGACGCCCTGCGCGCCGCGCAGATCGGCGACCTCGTCGAGGGGCTGCCCGACGGGCTCGACACCGTCGTCGGCGACCGCGGCTACCGGCTGTCCGGCGGCGAGAAGCAGCGGCTCGCGCTGGCCAGGCTGCTGCTGAAGGCGCCACGGGTGGTCGTGCTCGACGAGGCGACCGCGCACCTCGACTCCGAGTCCGAGGCGGCCGTGCAGCTCGCGCTCAAGAAGGCCCTGCAGGGCCGTACGTCGCTGGTCATCGCCCACCGGCTGTCCACGATCAGGGAGGCCGACGAGATCCTCGTCGTGCACGACGGGCGGGTGGCCGAGCGCGGCCGGCACGAGGAGCTGCTGGAGCGCGGCGGCCACTACGCCGAGCTCTACCGCACGCAGTTCAGCTCGGGAGGTAGCCCAGCCGGGTGAGCTCCTGGCGGGCCACCTTCTCCACCAGCTCCAGGTCGGCCGGCCGCAGCCGCTCGCGCCAGGCGCCGACCTCGGGGGCGCGGGAGCCGTACAGGGCGATCTTGGACACCCGCGTCTCCAGGAAGCCGGTGAGCGCGGCGATCGTCTCGGCGGGCTTGAGCGCCAGGTCCTCGTAGCGGACGGTGAGGAGCTGCTGCTCGGGCAGCTCCCGGCGCAGCTCGGCGCTCAGCCGCACGGCGCTGCGCCAGCGCAGCGCCGCCTTGCCCGCCGCGGGCATGCCCTTCCACCGGTCGAGGTGCTCGTCCTTGTTGACGCCGAGGAAGGCGTTGGGGAACTCGGTGCTCTCGGAGAGCATCGCGGGCTTGAACCAGGCCAGGCACGCCGGGTCGCCGAGCATGCCGGCGACGGCGTCCCTGCCGTCCCTGATCAGCTGGACGAAACGGGCGTCGGGGAACGCCTGGAGCAGCACGAGCGCGCTGTAGAGCAGGTCGGGGCTGCCGTCGCCGAACCGCGTCACCTCCTCCGCCGCCACGCACGGGCCGCTGCCGGTCACGCCGCCCGCCTCCCGGCACGGCTCGGCGCACTGCGCGCACGAACGCGGGGAGACCTGCCAGGACTCGGCCAGCGCGTCGCGCAGCACGCGGACCGCGCCCGACGTGCGGCCGATGGACGGTTTGCGGGCGAAGGCGTACACGACGTGCGCCACGTTCGCGCGGCCCATCGTGACGTGGAAGCCCGGGGAGCGTTTCAGGGCACGGGCCAGCAGGTCCGCGCCGGAGTGCGGGGCGCCGAGCAGGAAGACGGGCCTGCGGACCTTGATGCCGTTGACCACGAGGATGTGGGGCGGAAGTCGCATACTGGACCACAAGTGTGACACCGTTTGGCAGGTGAACGAGCCAATCAGCGTTTCGGTGCTTACGCGGGCCCCGGCGCTCCCAGGCGTCCAGGAGTTGATCGATGCAGCAAGGTGACACCGTCGCGATCGTCATGCCGTCGGGGCCGCCCTCGGCCGTCCTGCTCGGGCGGGGTGTCGAGCGGCTGGAGGCCCGCGGTCTGAAGGTGGTGGCCGGGCCGCACGCGCTCGACCGCCAGGACCTCGACTACCTGGCCGGTGAGGACGCCGCCCGCGCCGCCGACCTCCAGGCAGCCTGGTGCGACCCGGCCGTCTCGGTGGTCTTCTGCGGCAGGGGCGGCTACGGCGCGGCCAGGCTGCTCGACCTGCTCGACTGGGACGCCATGCGCGCGGCCGGGCCGAAGGTGCTCGTCGGGTCGAGCGACATCACGGCCCTGCACAACGCCTTCGCGATCGAGCTGGGCGTGCCGACGCTGCACGGCCCGATGCCGGCCTGCGACCTCATCGCCGGCGAGCAGGGCCCCGAGCCGAGCTCGTGGGAGAGCCTGTGGGCGGCGCTGGCCGGGGAGCGCGCGACCGTGCGCGGCGACCGGGTGCTGGTGCCCGGCCGGGCCGAGGGCGTGCTCACCGGCGGCAACCTGTCGCTGCTCGCCTCGATGTGCGGCACCCGGTACCAGCCCTCGTTCGACGGCAGGCTGGTGCTGCTGGAGGACATCGGGGAGGAGCCGTACCGGATCGACCGGATGGTGACGCAACTGCTCCAGGCGGGGGCGTTCGACGGGGTGCGCGGGATCGTGCTGGGGTCGTGGGTGGACTGCGGCGATCCGTACCCGGTGCTGGTGGACCGGCTGGCGCCGCTCGGGGTGCCCGTGGTGGCCGGGCTTCCGGTGGGACACGGGTCACCACAGATGAGCGTGTGGCTGGGGGAGCTTGGGGCTATCGATACCGAATCGTGCTCCCTGGCTGGTCCGTTCCGCGATGGGGAGCAGGCAAGGTAGGAAGACACGTAAAGGGACGAACCCGACAGAGGGGACGGTGTGTGAGCTTCTTCAGGCGCGACCCTGAGCCCTCCCGCCGGCCGATCGAGGACGTCGACCTCGACTCCCTGCTCGGCCTCGTGGCGGAGTCCCTGGGGTTCGTGTGCGAGTTCGCCCGCGACGGCGCGTCGCTGACCCTGCGCGGCGACGGCATCGCCGAGCTGGTCGTGAAGCTGACCGGGCTGCGCCGCGAGGCCGGGCGCCGGGCCAGGGAGGACTGGCCGGTGCTGGTCTCCGAGCACCTCGCGCACGCCCTCGCCACCGCCGACGAGCGCTACGACGCCTGCGACCTCGACCAGGTCGCGTCCCTGCTGCGCACCCGGGTGGAGGCCGTCGACGAGGTCGCCGACCTGACCCGGGTGGTGGGGCGGCACCTCAACGCCGACCTGGTGGAGCTGCTGACCGTCGGCTCCCGCCTGGTGCGGCCCGAGGAGGCCGGCTGCTGGCCCGTCCCGACCGCTCAGGCGCTCGACCTGGCCGTCGCGAACGTCCGGCGGGAGGAGCGGCTGCGGGCCGAGAGCATCGAGCTGGGCGGCACGCCGGTGACCCGGCTGACCGGCATGACCCCGGCGGCCGCCACCCATCTGCGCTGGCTCGGCGACCACCTCGCGGTGCCCGCCGACGGGGTGCTGGTGGTGCTGCCGGACCCGTACACGATGCTGGTGCACCCGGTGGACGGCATCGGGGTGGTGCGGGCCATCGAGCGGCTGCGGGTGCACGCGGCGCGTACGGGCGGGATGAGCCCGCAGGTCTACTGGTGGCACCAGGGGCGGCTGACGCTGATCCGGGCCGACATCGTGGTGCAGCAGGGGCAGACGAGGCTGGTGGTGGCGCCGCCGCCGGAGTTCGCCCGCATCATCGCCCGCCTGGCCGTCTGACCCGCCGGACGGCTCACCGGCCCCGCGGCGGGTGTTCCCCGTGGCGCAGGGCCGCGCAGCGGGCGCGGACCGACTCCGCCTGGGCGTCCCCGAGGGTGTCGTAGCACTCCAGGGCCCGCCTCCAGGCGTTCAGGGCCTTGGCGGGGTCGCCTGCGGCGGCGTGCGTGTCGCCGAGCCGCACCAGCGTCTCCGCGGCCGGGTGCGGGTCGTCGCAGGCCAGCAGGAGCTCGGCCGCCCGCTCGTAGCAGGCCACGGCCCGTACGTGGTCGCCCATGGCGTCCAGGACGTAGGCGACGCTGTCCCAGGCGTGGCCCTCGCCCTGGGCGTAGCCGAGGTCGGCCAGGATGCGCTGCGCCCGGCTGCAGTCCGCGTACGCCTGGTCGTACTCGCGGCGCTGGGCGCGCCACCAGCCGGCGTTGTTCAGCGCGCGGGCCTGGCCGATGGCGTCGCCGCCCGCCTCGAACAGCTCCAGGGCCCGCAGCGCGTGGCGCAGCTCCTCGCCGGGCCGCACCCGGCTGACCGGAACGGCCAGGCCGAGGTGCAGGTGCGCCTCCAGGACCGGCTCCCCGAGGTCGCGGTGCAGCTCGACGGCCTGCTCGAAGTGCGCGACCGCCAGCTGGTCGTCGCCGAGCTTGGCGTGGGCGCGGGCCAGGCGGCTGTGACAGCCCGCCTGGGCCAGGAGGTCGCCGAGCCGCTCCGCGCACTCCAGCGCCACCTCCTGGACGCCCAGGATCTCCTCCCAGGGGCCGCGGCGCTGCATGAACTCGCCGAACCCCCAGGCGAGCTGCCAGGCGTGCCGGTCCAGCCCGGCCCGCGCCGCCTCCGCCACCAGCGCGGGCAGCGCCACCGACTCGGCGGCGTACCAGCGCAGGGCCTCCTCCGGGGCGGTGAAGCGCTCGACGGTGACGCCGCGGGCGGGCCGCGCCGGGGCGATGTGCTCGCGGTGCGGGTAGCAGGCGGCGCTGGCCGCGCAGGCCGAGTGCAGGTAGTGGTCCAGCAGGCGGCGCGTGGCGGCCCGGCGGGTGGCCGGGCGGTCGGCGGCCCGTGCCTGCTCGGCGGCGTACGCGCGCAGCAGGTCGTGCAGGCGCGGCCGGCCGCGGGCCGACAGCTCGACCAGGTTGGCGCGGTCGAGCTGGTCGACGAGCCCGCGGGTGCGCTCCACGGGCAGGCCGGCCAGGCTCGCGACCGCGGCCAGCGCGAGGTGCGGTCCGGCCTGGCCGCCGAGCCGGCGGAACAGCCGTGCGGCCTCCTCGGGCAGCTCGCGGTAGGACCGGCCGAACACGGTCCGCAGGTCGATCGCGGGATCGGTGTCGGCGAACGGCTCCAGATCCGTACCCGCGCGGTCCAGACCGGCGGCGATCTCGGCCAGGGGGAGGTCGGAGCGGCGGACCGTACGGGCCGCCACGATGGCCAGGGCCAGCGGCAGGCGGCCGCACCTGTCGACGATCAGCTCCGCGGCCTCGGGTTCGGCGGCCAGGCGGTCCGCGCCCACCCGGGCGGCCAGCAGGCCGTGCGCCTCGTCGGCGGACAGGACGTCCAGGTGCAGCAGGGACGCGCCCACGGTGACCGACAGCGCGGGCAGCTCCGTCCGGCTGGTGATCACGGTCAGGCAGCCGGGTGCCGTGGCCAGGAGCGGGGTGACCTGCTCGGCGGCGCGGACGTCGTCCAGCACGACGAGCACCCGGCGGGTGGCCAGCAGGCTGCGGTAGAGCCCGGTCCGGTCCTCGACGCCCGGCGGGATCCGGGTCTCCGGCACGCCGAGCGCGCCCAGGAAGCGGGACAGGACGGCTGAGGCGTCGGCCGGGTCGAGGGCGCCGAGGTGGGCGTGGAGCTGGCCGCCGGGGAACCGGTCGCGGTGGTGGTGCGCCCAGTGCAGCGCCAGCGAGGACTTGCCGACGCCGGGCGGTCCCGAGATCACGCAGACGGCCGCGGAGCCGGCCAGGCGCTCCAGCTCGGCCTTGCGGCCCACGAAACCGGCGAGTCGGGCGGGCAACTGCGCGGGAACCGGCGGCGCGTCCACGCCCGGCGCGGTCCCGCCCGGAGCGTCCCCGCCCGGCGGGCCCGGCCGGGGCTCCGGTGCCGCCTGACGGCGTGTTCCGGTTGTCCGGCCTGTCCCGCCTGTTCGGAGGAGCAGGTGGTGGAGGTCGCGGAGGGCGGCGCCGGGTTCGACGCCCAGTTCCTCGGCGAGGGTGCGGCGTACGCCGGCGTAGCGGGCCAGTGCCTCGGCGGTCCGGCCGCCCTCGTGCAGCGCCTCGATGAGCGCGACGGCCACCAGCTCGTCCAGCGGGTACGCCTCGGCCAGCGGTGACAGTGCCGCGACCGCGGCCCCGGGGTCCTCGGCCGACACCGTACGGGCCCAGCGCAGCACGACCTCCTTGCGCTCCTCCCACAACCGCCGGCGCACCCGTTCGGTCCACTCGCCCGGCAGCCCGGTCAGCGGGTCGCCGCGCCACAACGCCAGCGCCTCCTCCAGCGGCGGACGAGGATCGGCCGCCGTCGCCGCCACCTCGGCCAGGCTCCGGAAGCGCCGCAGATCCACGCCCGGCTCGGCCACGTCGAGCTGATAGCCGCCGACCCGGCGCAGCACGCGGCCCTCGTCGCCGAGCACCTCGCGACGCAGCCGGGTGATGATCGTGTACAGCGTGTTCCGCGCGCCCGGCGGCACGCGTTCGCCCCAGATCCGGGCCTCCAGCGTCTCGGCGGGCACGACCCGGCCCACCTCCCAGGCCAGCGCGGCGAGCGCGAGCGCGGCCTGCGGAGGCCGTACCGGCCTGGTCTGATCCGCGCGCTCCAGCTCCACCGGTCCGAGCAACCGAATCATCATGATCTTCGAGCCTAATCAAGGGGGACCGGTTCATCCCGCGTTGTCACGTCTTCGAGACGGCATTGAGAAGTCATTGAGAAGTCGCTCAGACGGCCGGGTGAGGCTGCCCGGGTCAGTTCGTCCTCCCGCCGGGCCGGATCCGGCGGGGATCACGGAAGGCAGGGGTACATGCGTATTCTCACCGGACTCTGCGACCGTCTCGTCGCGCGTCTCGTCCCCCAGGTGACCGCCGCGGCGGCCGGTTGCTGGGTCGAGCGGAAGAACGGTCTGTGCCGCCGCTGCTGCGACTACGGCGACAAGGGCGTCAGGTGCAACGGCTGGTCGACGTACTGCCTGTAGGCACCGCGATCTGACGTGACGGGCCGGGCTCCGCCGACGGGGTCCGGCCCGCTGTCCCCCGTGACGAGGAGGTCTCAGTGATTCACGCCCTGGCGGCGGCCGTGCTGGTGCTGGCGGCGCTGACCGTGCTCAACCTGATGGTGGGCCTGGGGATCGTCCGCCGGTTGCGGGCGCACGCCGAACGGCTCGACGCCCTGGACGGATCCGCCGGCGGCCCGCCGCCCTCGCTCGAACCCGGCGACACGGCCGCGGAGTTCCTGCCGGGGGCCGACCTGCCCGCGCGCACGCTGGTCGGCTTCTTCTCCCCGTCCTGCGCGCCGTGCGAGGAACTGGCCCCCCGGTTCGCCGAACTGGCCGCCACGATGCCGCGCGCGCAGGTCGTCGCCGTGATCGCGGGCCCGCCCGGCGAGGCGGAGCCCATGCGCGCGCTGCTCGACCCGGTGGCCACGGTCTTCGCCGGCGAGCCCGACGGCGGGCAGCCGGCGCGGGCGTTCAAGGTCGAGGTCTTCCCCAAGGTCTTCCTCGTCGACGACAGCCGTACCGTGCTCGCGGCCGGACACGACCTGGCCGGCGTGACGGCGGTCGCGCGTGACTGAGCGGTCCGGGCCGCTCGCGGTGGCCCGGCTGGCCTGGAGCAGCGCGCCGGCCATGGTCGTCGGCTACCTGGCGGCCACCCTGGCGCAGGCCGCCGTCCCGATCGCGGCGGCCTGGTTCACCAAGAGCGTGTTCGACGTGCTGACCGCCCACGACGGATCGGTGACGGGCCCGGCGCTCGGGCTGGCGGCGAGCGGGCTGGCCGCCGGCGTGCTGCCGAGCCTGTCCGGCTACGCCAACGCCGCCCTGGGCAGGGCCGCCGGGCTGCGCGCCACCGACCGGCTGTTCGCCGCCACCGAACGCTTCGCCGGACTGCGCCACTTCGAGGACCCCGCGTTCCTGGACCGGCTGCGGCTGGCGCAGCAGGCCACCGTCACCTGTCCCACGCTGCTCGGGTCCGCCTTCGACGTCGGCAGGGCCGCGCTGACGGTCACCGGGTTCCTCGGCGTGCTGGCCGTGGTCGATCCGTGGCTGGCGGCCGTCGTGCTGGCCTCGCTGGTGCCGGCGCTCGCCGTACAGCTGCGCCTGGCCAGGAGGCAGGTGGCGATGCTCTGGCAGACCAGCCACGCCGAGCGGCGGGAGCTGTTCTACGGACAGCTCCTGACCAGCGCCGAGGCCGCCAAGGAGGTCCGGCTGTTCGGGATCGGCGGGTTCCTGCGCGGGCGGATGCTGACCGAACGGGCCCGCATCGACCGCGCCGAGCGCCGCCTCGACCTGCGCCGCCTGGCCGCGAACGGCGCGCTCGAACTGCTGGCGGCGCTGGTGGCCGGAGGCGGGCTGCTCTGGGCGGGCGTGGCGGCGGGCGCGGGCCGGATCGGCGTCGGCGACGTGGCCATGTTCATCGGCGCGATGGCCGGCACACAGGCGGGGCTCAACACGATGGTGCAGATGATCGCGCAGATGGCGCAGAGCCTGCGCCTGTTCGGCCACTACCTGGACGTCGCCGGCACCCCCTCCGACCTGCCCGTGGCGGCGGCCCCGGCGCCGGAGCTGCGGCACGGCATCGAACTGCGCGACGTGTGGTTCCGCTACGGCGACGAGCATCCCTGGATCCTGCGCGGCGTGAGCCTGTTCATCCCGCGCGGCCACAGCCTCGCCCTGGTCGGCCTGAACGGCGCGGGCAAGAGCACCCTGGTCAAGCTGCTGTGCCGCTTCTACGACCCCACCAGGGGCACGATCCTGTGGGACGGGACCGACCTGCGCCGCCTCGACCCGGCCACCCTGCGCGCCCGCATCGGCGCCGTCTTCCAGGACCACATGGCCTACGACCTGACCGCCGCCGAGAACATCGGCCTGGGCAACCTCGCCCAGCTCGGCCACCGGCCCGCCATCGAGGCCGCGGCCCGGCAGGCCGGCGTGCACGACACGCTCGCCGCCCTCCCGCACGGCTACCGAACCCCGCTGACCAGGCTCTTCGTCGGCGACGACGGAGAGGGAGACGGCGCGCGGGCCGGGGTCGAGCTGTCGGGCGGGCAGTGGCAGCGCGTCGCCATAGCCCGCGCGCTGCTGCGCGACGCCCCCGACCTGATGATCCTCGACGAGCCCAGCTCCGGCCTGGACCCCGAGGCCGAGCACGACGTGCACGTCCGGATGCGGGCCGGGCGGGCGGGGCGTACCGGGCTGCTCGTCTCGCACCGGCTCAACACCGTCCGCGACGCCGACCTCATCGTCGTGCTGGAGGAGGGACGGGTGGCCGAGCGGGGACGGCACGAGGAGCTGATGGCCCGGCGGGGCCCCTACGCCCGGCTGTTCACCCTGCAGTCCGCCGGTTACGTCGAGGAGCCGGCCGGATGAGCTACCTGGCCGGGCTCGTGCTGGTGGTGGCCGCCGCCGCCTTGGTGTGGGCGCGACGGCGGTTCCTGTCGGTACGGGTCGAGGGCGTCAGCATGGAGCCGACGCTGCGGCCGGGGCAGCGGCTGCTGGCCCGGCGGGTCGAGGGGACGACCGGCGACATCGTGATCGTGCGCAACCCGAACGCCACCGCCCCCAACCCGCCGTTGCTGGTCAAGCGGCTGGTCGCGGGCGGGGGCGAGCGGCTGCCCGCCGTCCTGGGCGGCGGGCTCGTGCCCGCCGGGCGGATCGCCGTCCTCGGTGACAACCCGCGGTGCAGCGTGGACTCGCGGCACTTCGGTCTGCTGCGCGCCTCCGACGTGGTGGCGGTCGTCAGGTCCCGGCAGCGGGGGAGCGGCGGCACGCCGGGATGACGCGCGGACCTCCCCGGGCCCGGCGGCCCGGGAGGTCCGGCCCGCTACGGGGCCTGGTGTCCCACGTAGTCGCGCAGGTGCACCGCGGTGAGCGAGTCGCCCTCCGCCACGAGCCGCGCCGGGGTGCCGGTGAACACCACCTGGCCGCCGTCGTGGCCGGCGCCCGGACCGAGGTCGATGATCCAGTCGGCGTGGGCCATCACGGCCTGGTGGTGCTCGATCACGATGACCGTGTTGCCGTCGTCCACCAGCCGGTCCAGCAGGGCCAGCAACTTGTCCACGTCGGCCAGGTGCAGGCCCGTGGTGGGCTCGTCCAGCACGTACGTGGTGCCGTTCCTGGCCATGTTGATGGCCAGCTTGAGCCGCTGGCGCTCGCCGCCCGACAGCGTGGTGAGCGGCTGGCCGAGCCCGACGTAGCCCAGGCCGACCGAGTGGAGGCGGTCGAGGATCGTCCTGGCCTGGCCGGTGGTGAAGAACTCGCGCGCCTCGGCCACCGGCATCTCCAGGACCTCGCTGATGTTCTTGCCGCGCAGCCGGTACGTCAGCACCTCCGGCGTGAACCGCCGGCCCTCGCACGCCTCGCACACCGACGCCACGTCGGCCATCATCGCCAGCTCGGTGTAGATCAGGCCGATGCCCTTGCAGGCCGGGCAGGCGCCTTCGGAGTTCGCGCTGAACAGGGCCGGCTTGACCCCGTTGGCCTTGGCGAACGCCGTGCGGATGGGGTCGAGCACGCCCGTGTACGTGGCCGGGTTGCTGCGCCTGGACCCGCGGATCGGCGACTGGTCGGCGACCACCACGCCCTCGCGGCCGGAGACGTACCCGTGGATGAGCGAGCTCTTGCCCGAGCCGGCCACGCCCGTGACGACGGTGAGCACCCCGAGCGGGATGTCCACGTCGACGCCCCGCAGGTTGTGCAGGGTCGCGCCGCGGACCTCCAGGTGCCCCTTGGCCGGGCGGACGCCGGTGCGCAGCGCGGCCCGGTGGCCGAGGTAGCGGCCGGTCAGGGTGCCGGAGTCGCGCAGCCCGCCGAGGTCGCCGGCGTAGCAGATGCGGCCGCCCCCGGTGCCCGCGCCGGGACCGAGGTCCACGACGTGGTCGGCGATCTCGATCACCTCGGGCTTGTGCTCGACCACGAGCACGGTGTTGCCCTTGTCGCGGAGCTGGAGCAGCAGGTTGTTCATCCGCTGGATGTCGTGCGGGTGCAGCCCGGCGGTCGGCTCGTCGAAGACGTAGGTGACGTCGGTCAGGCTGGAGGTCAGGTGCCGCACCATCTTCACGCGCTGGGCCTCGCCGCCCGACAGCGTGCCGGACTCGCGGTCGAGGCTGAGGTAGCCGAGGCCGATCTCGACCAGCGAGTCCAGCGTGTCGCGCAGCCCGAGCAGCACCGGGCCGACGCTCGGCTCGTCGATGCCCTTGACGAACTCGGCCAGGTCGTTGATCTGCATGGCCGAGCAGTCGGCGATGTTGCGGCCGCCGATGAGGGAGGACCTGGCGGCCTCGTTCAGGCGGGAGCCGCCGCAGGCGGTGCAGCCGGTCAGCTTGAGCGCCCGGTCGGCGAAGGCCCGCGCCTGCGGCTGCATCGACTCGCGGTCCTTGGCCAGGTACTGGCGCTTGACCTTGGTGACGAGCCCCTCGTAGGTGAAGTTGCTCGTGCCGTACTTGATCTTCGTGGCGGGCTTGTCGAGCAGGTCCGCCCACTGCTCGGGGGTGAAGTCGCGCAGCTTGGTGTCGGGGTCGTACAGGCCGGAGCCGACCATGATCTGCCAGTACCAGGTGTCCACCGCGAAACCGGGGACCTTGATCGCGCCCTCGTTCAGGGTCCTGTCCCGGTCGACCAGCTCGTCGACGTCGACGCCGGCGACCTTGCCGAGCCCCTCGCACTCGGGGCACATGCCCTCGGCGCGGTTGAAGCTGAACGCGAACGGCGGCCCGACCTGCGGAGAGCCGAGCCGGCTGAACAGGATCCGCAACATCGTGTACGTGTCGGTGGCGGTGCCCACGGTCGAGCGGGCGTTGGCGCCCATCCGCTCCTGGTCCACGATGATCGCCGCGCTCAGGTTCCGCAGCGAGTCGACGTCCGGACGGGCGAGGCTCGGCATGAAGTTCTGGACGAACGTGGTGTACGTCTCGTCGATCAGCCGCCGGGACTCCGCGGCGATCGTGTCGAAGACGAGCGAGGACTTCCCGGACCCGGACACGCCGGTGAACACGGTGAGGCGGCGCTTGGGCAGGTCGAGGTCGACGCCGGTGAGGTTGTTCTCGCGGGCGCCGCGTACCTGGATGATGTCGTGGCTGTCGGCGGCGGTGTGATCGGAGGAGCGGGCGCGTACGGCGTCGGTCTTGGCGCTGGTGGCCACGGAATCCCTTCTTGTCACATCAAATGGGGAGCAGGGTAGGCGATCGTACCGTACGCCATACGGTGGCCGTGGGCTCCTGGAAAACCGGCGATCAGCGGGACCGGGCGATCAACGACATGACGAGCGAGGCGGCCAGCGGCAGCAGCGTCAGGCCGGCCAGGAACAGCAGCCCGACCGGCCACAACCCCTGCCCGCCCGACCGCAGCTCGCCCACCACCCCGGCGGCGAAGTGCACGAAGAACGGCGCGGCGGCGACGGCCCCCCACAGCGGATGCGGGACGGCCCACGCGGCGAGCCCGGCCAGGACCGCCAGCGCGGCGAAGGCCGGAAGCAGCGCGGGCGAGTCGAGGACGTCCTTGGGCGCGTCCGGGGCGACCGCGGGCGCGGTCAGCACGCACACGGCGACGGCGGCGACGCCTCCGGCGATCAGGATCACTGCCCACAGCACGGCGGAACGCGGCATCTCACTCCTCACACTGGTCCTGAGGGCCAGCATGCCCGCAGCGGGCCCGGGGACACGAGCGCTCACCTACTCAACCCGCCTGAGGAGAACAGGCAAGCGTCCGGCTCGACCCGCCTGGGAGAACAGGCAAGCAGGCGGGGCGCCTGGCTCAGCCCGGCTGAGGGGAGCCGGCGAGTTCTTCGGCCTCCAGGCGGGCCGTGGCCGCCGCCGCGTGGTCGCCCGCCGCCGTGTACGCCTCGGCCAGGCTGCCCAGCGCCCCCGCCAGGAACTCCTGCCACCCCCGCGTGCGCCACAGCCGCACCGACTCCTCCAGATGCGCGACCGCCTCCTCCACCCGGCCCTCGGCCAGGTCCACCCCGCCCAGCACCCACAGCGCGTCGGCCCGGTGGTGGGCCAGCCGGTGGGAGCGGCTCAGCAGCTCGGCCGCCTCGGCGACCGCCCTGGCCCGCGGGTCGTGGTGCCCGGCGTACAGCTTGGCCAGCGCGACCAGGCCCATCGCCTCCAGCAGCGGGTCGCGGATCTGCCGGTAGATGGCCAGCGCCCGGACCATGTACTCCAGCCCGGCCTCGAACTCCTTGGCGTGGGCGTGGGCGAGCCCGAGGAACTGCAGGGTCGTGGCCTCGAAACGCGGGTTGCCGAGCTTGGTGGCCAGGTCGAGGCCGCGCAGCAGGTGGACGATGGCCATCTTGATGTCCCTGGTGCCGTAGGCCACGGCCATGCACACGTGCGCCCTGGCCTCGCCGCCCTGGTGGCCGCTGCGTTCGGCCAGTTCCAGCGCGAGGCGGCCCGAGCGCAGGCCCTGCGCCATGTCGCCCCTGGCGGCCTCGCCCCAGGCGCGCAGCACGTACGCGTCCGACAGGCCGCGCCGCTCGTCCAGGTCGGTGAACAGGGCGATGAGTTGTTCGGCGCCGTCGTACTGGGCGGCCATGGCCTCGCCGGTCTCGGTCCAGGTGGTGGCGTGCATGAGGCCGCGCCTGATCACCGCCTCGCCCAGCCGGTCGCCGGCGGCCAGGCACGCGGCCAGCACCCGCTCGTGCAGCGCCCGCCAGTCGTCGAACAGGCCGCTCACGTCGAAGTAGCGCTCGGCGCAGCAGGCGGTGTCCCAGGCGACCTCGGCCAGGCCGAGCGCGCACGCCTGCCGGATCGCCGCGACCAGCGCGGTGCGTTCGGTGTCGAACCAGGCCATCGGGTCCTGCCGGATCTCCCACGGCGTGCCGTCGGGCGAGCTCCAGCGCGCGGCCGAGCCGTGGATGATGGCCGAGGAGCTGCCCTGGACGCGTTCGGTCGCCTGCTCGGCCAGCGCGAGCCAGCCGCCGAAGGCCCGGCCGAGCGCCGCCGCGACCGCCTCGGGCCGGTCCTCCAGCTCGGCGCGCTCGCGGGCGTACAGGCGGACGAGGTCGTGGAAGCGGTAGCGCGGCTGCCCGGCCGGGTCGACGCCGCTGATCAGCACGAGCTGGCTGTCCACCAGCGACTCCACCAGCTCCTCGCCCACCGGTACGGGCACGTCCAGCAGCGCGCCCGCCACCCATCCGGCGAAGTCGGGCACCTCCAGCGCGCCGAGCAGCCGGAAGGCCCGCCGCGCGGCCGGTTCCAGCCCCACGTAGCTGAGCGCCAGGCTGGCCCGGACCGCCAGGTCGCCGGTCGCGAACTGGTCGAGCCGCCGCCGCTCGTCCTTGAGCTGGCCGGCCAGCCGGGTCAGCGGCCAGTGCGGCCGGGCCACCAGCCGGGCCCCGGCCACCCGCACGGCCAGCGGGATCCCGTCGGAGAGCCGGACGATCTCCGCCGCCGCCTCGGGCTCGGCCTGCACGCGTCCGGCGCCGGCGATCCTGGCCAGCAGGCGTACGCCCTGCCGCAGGTGCAGCACCGACAGCTCGATCAGGGCCGCGCCGGACAGGCCGCTCAGCCTGGCCCTGCTGGTGATGACGACGGCGCAGCCGGACGTGCCGGGCAGCAGCGGGCGCACCTGCTGCTCGGAGGCGGCGTTGTCGAGCACGATCAGCATGCGGCGCTCGGCCAGGCTGCTGCGGAACAGCGCGGCCCGCTCGTCCACGGTCTCGGGCAGGGTGGAGCGCGGCACGCCGAGCGCGGTGAGGAAGGCGGCCAGCACCTGGCCGGGGTCGGCGGGGCTGGCCTCGGCGCCGTGCAGGTTCGTGTGCAGCTGGCCGTCGGGGTAGTGGCGGGCGATGCGGTGCGCGGCGTGCACGGCCAGCGTGGTCTTGCCGACGCCGCCCATGCCCGCGATCACGCACATGCGCACCTGGCCGGGGCCCTGCGGCGGTTCGTCGCCGAGGAGGGCGGCGAGCTGGGCGAGCTGTTCGTCGCGGCCGGTGAAGTCGGAGATGTCGGTCGGGAGCTGGGCGGGCGGCCGCGCGGCGGGCGTCGCGGCGCCGGCGGGGGCCGGGTCGAGGGTGCCGGTGAGGATGGCCTGGTGCAGGCGGTTGAGCTCGTCGCCGGGGTCGAGGCCCAGCTCGGCGGCGAACACCCGGCGGGCCTCGCGGTAGGTGGCCAGCGCCTCGGCCTGCCGTCCTGACCTGGCCAGGGCGAGCATGAGCTGGCGGCGCGGGCGTTCGCGCAGGGGGTGCTCGGCGACCAGCTCGGTCAGCTCCGCGATGAGCACGGCGTGCAGGCCGCGGGCCAGGTCCGCCTCGATCCGCTGCTCCAGCGCCGCCAGGCGCTCCTCCTCCAGGCGGCGGGCGTGGTCGCGGAGCCCGGCGGTGAGGTTCAGCCCCGCGTACGCGGGGCCGCGCCACAGCTCCAACGCCTGGCGCAGCAGCGCGGCGGCCCGTTCGTGGTCGCCGCCGGTCAGCGCGGCGCCGCCCCGGCCGGCCAGGGTCTCGAAGCGTTCGGCGTCCAGCTCGCCCGGGTGCACGGCCAGGACGAAGCCGGCGTCGGTGCGGGTGATGCGGTCCTGGCCGAGCGTGCGGCGGAGCTGGTGGACGTACAGGCGGAGGTTGTCGGCGGCGGTGCGTGGCGGGCGCTGCTGCCACAGGGCCTCGACGAGGGTGGCGGGGGAGACCGGGCGGCCGGCCCGGCACAGGAGCTCGGCCAGCAGGGTGCGCTGCTTGCCGACGCCGAGCGGCAGCGGCCCTTGGTCTCCCGAGACGTGAAGCGGCCCAAGTACGGCGAACTCCATCGCGCTCCCGGCAAGGACGTTGGTGCACAAGGAAGATCAAAGCTGCTTCAATGTGCATCAACGTCCGACTCCCGTCAACCCTGTGCCGACCGGGAGAAAAGGGCACCGGCGGGAGCCTTTCGTGGTAGCTCCCGCCGGTGGCTCATCCTAGGTCACGGGTGGCCGAAGGCGACCACCGAAAGGAAGTACGCGTACGCGATGCTGCGACATGTCCCCTTGAAGAAGTAGTGGGAGCAGACGCCCCAGTACAGGACGTAGTAGAAGATGTAATCCACCTGGTACTTGCTATGGACGTACCCCATGTTGCGCAGGGCGTACCCGTAGTCGTGCATCATGCACGCCTGGCGGAAGTCGTAGCCGAGCGGCTTGTCGGGGGACTTGGTGCAGTAGTCGTAGTACACGCCGCGCACCCACCAGCCGGCCGGCGTCTTCTTCCACTGCACGTAACGCCAGCTCCCGTGGTAGTAGGCGTAGCTGACGCCGCAGTGGTTGAAGGCGAAGTGCCAGAAGTTGGTGCACCAGTACCACTTCTTGCCGTCCAGGTCGGCGTTGGAGGTCGGCGACTGGTTGGCGTAGTCGTAGGCGTTGGCGCTGCCGCCCTCCACCGGGTCGGTCTGCAGGAACCGTCCCAGCTTGGGCTGGTAGAGCCGGACGCCCATGAGGATCGTGCCGTCGGGGGTGTCGGCGGCCCGCTCGGCCGCGCCGTGCCAGCCGTACCGCATCGCCGGCTGGCCGGCGCGCGGGTTGCCGAACTCGTCGAAGTCCAGCGCCAGCGGCACGCCGCCGGCGTAGACCACGTTGATGTCGTCGTGCAGGTTCGTCAGTTGCAGCCGCACGTCCCCGGTCGCCGAGGTGACCGCGGCCAGGCCGCCGGAGATGGAGTGCACGTTCCTGGTGACGGCGCCGCCCTCCACGACCCAGGCGGGCGTGTCGTCGTCGGCGTCGAAGTGCTCGACCCGCTTGCCGGCCGGGCTCCACGTGCCGCCGGACAGCTGCTCCAGCGTGGTGGTGTTGCGGCGCAGCTCCGGGTCCAGCGTGTACGACTGCCGCACCGAGCCGGACGTCATCTGCCTGACCAGGTCGGTGGTGTAGTACTCCGCCTTCAGCCCGGCCGGCGTGGCCGTCGTGCGGCCGTAGGCGTCGTACTCGTAGCCGGCGTCGGCCAGCCGGTCGCCGCCGTCGTAGGCGTGGTTCTCGGTGACCGCCCCCGAGCCGTCGCAGGCGCTCGTGGTCAGCCCGGTCCTGTTGGAGTTGGCGTCGTAGCCGTAGGCCCGGCGCGAGCAGGTGCCGCTGACGGTGTCG
This sequence comes from Nonomuraea sp. NPDC047529, assembly GCF_040642995.1. Classification (NCBI taxonomy): domain Bacteria; kingdom Bacillati; phylum Actinomycetota; class Actinomycetes; order Streptosporangiales; family Streptosporangiaceae; genus Nonomuraea; species Nonomuraea sp. NPDC047529. The sequence goes on from NZ_JBEYTJ010000030.1 coordinate 106,376, forward strand.
TCCACCGAGGCGATCCTGCCCAGCTTGTCGTAGCCGATCTTCTGCGCGGACAGCCCGTTGTGCGTGACCTGCTGGCCGTGGATCGACCAGGTCACCGAGTCGTCCAGCAGCCGCACCCCGGCCGCGGTCTGGTAGACGCGGGCGGAGGGCGCGCCCGACGGGTCGCGGGTGAGGTCGTAGGAGATGCCTCCCGGCAGGTTCTCGTGGCTGATCGAGCCGTCGACGGTGTACGTGGCGGTGAACGTCCCGGCCACCGAGTCGGTCATGGTGGCCAGCGCGCCGCGCACGTCGTCGTAGGCGTAGGTGACCGTCGAGGGGGCGCCGTCGGTCTTCTTGGTGATGCGGTCGAGGGCGTCGTACTCGACCCTGGTCACGCCGCCGTCGGCGTCGGTGTAGGCCGTCTGGCGGCCCAGCGCGTCGTACTCGCGGATGATCACGGTCCCGTTGGAGGCCGTGGTCCTGACGGCCCGTCCGGCCGCGTCGTAGGTGGTGCTCACCTCCGGCACCGCCGTGCCGGCCCCGCCGCTCACGACGGTCTTGACGATGTCGCCCGCCGGGTTGTACGTGGTCGTCGTGGTCCTGGTCACCCCGTTGGCCGTCTCGGTCACCGACGACACGCGGCCGCCGGGCTCGTAGGCGTACACCTTGGTGACCAGCTCGGCCGGACGGGTGCCGTTGTCGCCGACGCCCGTCTTCGACTTCGTCCGGCACAGCTGCCCGGCCCACTCGGCCCTGCCGCCGCACGCGCCGGTGCCGTCGGAGGTGTAGTACTCGCTGGTCGTGGTGCCCGCGTCGTCGCCGGACGACTTCGGCATCGTGGTGGCGACCACTCGGCCGTCGGAGTCGTACACGGTCGTCTTGGTGATCGCCAGACCGCCGGGGTCCTCCACGGTCTTGACGCTCTTACCGGTGTTCCAGTCGTAGTACGTCCGGTTCGTCCGCACGTCGGCGTCGGAGGCCGCGCCGGGCACGTAGGCGCCCACCGCGACCGTCGTGGCCAGGTTCGACACCTTGGCGTCGGCCGGCCGGCCCTCGTCGAAGGTGTTGACCGTGTGCTTCCTGGCCGCGGCCTGCGTGCCGTTCAGCGTGACCAGGTGCAGCGGGCCCAGCTCGGAGACCATCCGCTGCCCGTCGGAGCTGTAGGCGGACTCCTCGGCCAGCAGCCGCGCCCGGTCGGCGGTCGAGGCGTTGAGCAGCCCGAGCCGGGTCAGCTCGGTCCCGGCGTTCGGCGACTGCCCGAGGGCGAGCGCCCTGTTGCCCGCCGACAGCGACAGCACCGTGTTGCCCTGCGCGTCGTACTGGCTGGTCGAGACGGCGCCGCCGGGCTCCACCCGGTTGACCGTCTGGCCGGAGGCGTTCAGGTAGGTGATCGTGGCGCGGCCGTAGTCGGAGGCGGCCAGCCCGCCCCGCCCGGTGTGGTTGGCCGGCACCTGGTCGGCCGGGAAGATCGCGGTCGCGTCCACCGGGGAGTCGCTCTGCCCCCAGGCGGCCGTGGCCGTCTCGCCCAGCCCGTACGGCGCCCCGGCCCCGCTGATCGGCACGTCGTAGACCACCGACGTGACCGCGGTGCCGTTCGTCTCGCTCGGCGTGCCGGGCCGCAGCGTCGGCCGGGAGACGGCCAGCAGCATGCCGTCCGCGGCGGTGTCGGCGTTGCCCGCCTTGCCGTAGGTGAACGTCCACGGCAGCTCGCCCGGCGGGGTGTAGCGGTTCACCCGGCCGCCGAGGTCGTAGTCGTAGCGCGTCCTGATCTCGGGGGTGGCCGGGTTCCACTGCTCGCGCAGGCGGCCCAGGTCGTCGTAGCGGTACTCCGACAGGCCCATCGGCGCGCTCGCGCCGCCCTCCCACAGGCTGATCGCCTTGACCTGCCCGGCCACGTCGCCGAGCTGCGCGCCCGCGGTCGTGGTCGTGGCGTAGTCCAGCTTGATCAGCCGGCAGCCCTGGGGCAGGCTCGCCAGCGTGTCCACGTCGCAGTCGGCCTGCGTGTACGACGGCGCGATGATCTTGACCGGCCGGGCCAGCGCCTTGCCGTCGGAGCCGGTCACCGACTGCCACACGAACGCCGTGCTGCCCTTGCCGCTGGCCGGGTAGACCGCCCGCACCAGATAGATCGGCGCCGCGGCGTCCACCTTGGCGAACACCGTGCGCTCGGCCGAGTTCGTGTCCGACAGGGTGTAGCGGTCGGCCGCGGCGTCGAAGGTCAGCTTCAGGCTCGCCGCGTCCTGCTGCGGCTCGTACGAGCCGTCGGCGTTCTTGGTGAAGGCCAGCGCCGAGCCCTCGCCGCTCAGCTCCACCGAGGTGGAGGAGGTGGCCCGGAGCTGGGCGAACGTGCCCTGACCCGATTGGGCGAGCCCGGTCGGCGTCCACTCGGTGCCGAAGACGGCCGCCACGCCCGGCAGCGCCGAGCCCTTGCGCGGGTCACGCGAGGAGAACGAGCGCATCAGGCCGATGCCGTACACGTTGGCGTCGGTCGCGGCCATCCTGAAGTCGCCGGTGAGCGTGTTGACCGAGCCCGGGCCGACCGGCTGGGTGGAGGCGCCCTCGCCGTCCCGGTCCACGACCAGGTCCACCGGCTGGGAGGCGGCCGTGCCCGAGGAGGTGGTGAACTCGGCCCTGATCTCGATCGAGCCGTCCTCGGTCAGCGTGTGCGTGGTGTCCCAGACCAGCTCGGGCGAGGCGCCCGCGCTCATCGCCACCGGCCAGGCGACCGCCGACCCGTCGGACTTCCTGCGCACGTCGGCCGCCGGCACCTGGTGCCAGGAGTCGGCCTCGCCGCGCCGGTAGGAGAAGGTGACCGCGCTCAGCCCCGCGCTGCCCGTCGCCGCCAGGACCGTCCGGCGGGCGGTGGACTGCCCGTCCTTGGGCGAGGTGACCGCCGAGCCGCCCGCGTTGAACGCGTACGTCGTCGCCTCCGACAGGTTGCCCGCCTTGTCCTTGACCCACGCCTTGAGGGTGTGCGGGCCGTCGGCGGGCGGCGTCCAGCTCACGGTGTGCGGGGAGCCGGTGCTCGCCGCCGACTGCTGGGTGCCGCCGTCGAAGGACCACGACACCGAGGACACGTCGGCCGAGGCCGGCGTGATGGTGAACTGGCCGGCCTGACCGGCGCCCTTGGCCCACGCGTCCTCGGGGTAGTCGCCGGAGGACACCTCGGGGGCGGGCGGCGGGGCGGCGTCCACCGTGAACGCGAACCAGGCCGACCAGGGGCCGTAGTCGGTGCCGTCATGGGAGCGCACCCGCCAGGCGTAGGACGTGCTCGCCAGGGCCGTGCCGACCTTCCAGGACGCGGTGGCGCCGTTCGCGACGTTCGCGGCCGAGCCGCCGGTCACCTTGGTCGCGTGGTCGGCCGTCCAGACCTCGAAGTCGGCCCGCTGCGCCTGCCCGTCGGCGTCGCTCACCTTGGCCGACAGCGTCGGCTGCGCCGCGCCCACCATGGCCGGGCTGGCGCACACCGAGCAGGGCGCGACGGCCAGGGCCGACGGTGTGCCCGGCAGCGAGTTGTAGGTGATGGCGATGTTCGGGTTGTTGGCGAAGCGCTTCCAGTAGTAGTTGTCGGTCTCGCTCCCGGCCTTGACCATGAACGTGACCGACGTGCCGTTCGCGCTCACCACGCTCTGCACGGCGCTGGTGACGTCCCAGCCGACCCAGGCCGCCGGGCAGGTCGACGCGCCGCCCTGACCGGCCGACGACCAGCCGTAGGCGACGTTCTTGGCGCCGACGTTCAGGTTCGAGGCGGGCTGGTTGTTCCACGTGGTGCCCGAGCCGACGGCGGCGGTCCTGTGCAGCTCGACGTTCCGCGCCGAGCAGGACCAGGCCCACGTCTCCTTGATGTTGAAGGTGGCCGCCGTGATGTGCTTGCCGGCCAGGCCCGACAGGCCCATGTTGAAGAACGACCGCCGCTTGTAGCCGCCGCCGTTGCTGGTGCCGGCCGTCGCGTCGTTCGTCGAGTTCCAGTACGCGCTGGTGGGATAGGCCGAGTCCACGTACGTCCAGCCGGACTTGGCCGAGGTGAAGCTCGGGTCGATCGTCACCGGGAAGACCGTGGCGGAGTCGGCCAGCAGGGCGGCGTCGGGGGTGACGCGCAGCTCGCGGCCCGTCAGCCGCACGCCCATCCTGGCCCGCCGGCCCGGCTGGGCGGCCAGCGCCGGGGTGGCCGGGTTGCGGGTCATGGCCGACTCGGTGGCGGCGTCCCACATCTCCGGGGCCGCCGAGCCGAACACCGGCTCGCCCTCGGCGTCGAGGATCGAGACGTTGCCGTGCTTGTCGGTCCTGGCCTCGCCCTTCTTCACCGACGTGGCGAACGTCAGCTCCTTCAGCGCCGGGTTCGCCGCCGCCTGCCGGGTCTTGACGACGAGCTTCTCGGCGAAGCCGTCCACGTCCGCGGTCAGCACCAGGTCCACGCCCGGCAGCACCTCGGGGTAGGTGGCGGTGGCGCCGTCCAGCACCGGCTTGGGCAGGGCGCCGAGCGGCGCGCCGAGGCTGAGCCGGGTGCCCCGCTCGGTGGCGGTCACCAGCGGGCCGTCGCCGCCGCCGGAGAAGCGGTAGGAGACCGCGGCGGCCTTCGGCGCCACCGTGCCGTCCTGGTCCAGGGCGAGCGTCGGGTCGGCGGGCACCCACGCCTCGCCCCGCCTGACCCGGACCGGGCGGTAGCGGTGCTCCTGGGTGACCGTGCCGGCCGGGTTGACGAAGAACTCGTCGGTCTCGGTGGTCAGCGAGACCGCCTTGATCCGCTTGCCGCAGACCGTGGCGGCCAGCCGGGCGGAGATCTCGGTGGGCATCTCGTCCGGGCAGACCGCGGTCGCCGCGGCCTTGGCGGGCGCGGGCGGGGCGGCCCGCGCGGGGAGCGGCGCGAGGGCCGTGGACGTCAGCAACAGGACGAGGATCGGCGGCAAGGGAGTCAGCCGCCTGCGTTTCTTCAACACCGTCCAACCTCCGCGGGGGGTGTAAGGCTGTTCGGTGCTCAGCGTGATCAGCGGCTGTATAGGCGGCGTATAGATCCCGTAGACGGCCGAAAACCCGTTGCGGCGCGGCGCGGGCGGCTGTTGTACTTCCCGGCGGCACCAGTAACCGGCCGGAGGAGCGGCACGATGAGAGCAGCGTTCATGACCTTTCAGCACAGGAATCCCACCTATTCAGAGGGCATGACGCTTCTTGACATCTCCGCGTACCGAGACGTTTCCGCATGTAGATAGACCCGCCCGGCAGGCGCTGCGCCACCTGCTCCCCGGCCCGCGCGCCGCGCTCGCGCTGGCCGCCGCCACCGCCGCGGCCACGGCGCTGCCGCTGGCCGCGCCCCAGATCACCCGCCGCTTCGTCGACGACGCCGCAGGCGGCGCCGGGCTGCGCCACCTGATCCTGATCGCGCTCGGCTACCTCGCCCTGGCCGCCGCCGGTCAGGCCGCCCGCATGGCCGCCGCGTGGCTCGCCGGCCGCCTGGCCTGGGACGGCACCAACCACCTGCGCGAACACCTGGCCGGGCACGTGCTCGGCCTCGACCTGGCCTTCCACGCCCGCCACTCGCCCGGCGAGCTGATCGAACGCGTGGACGGCGACGTGGCGGCCGTGGCCGACTTCGTCGTCGCCTTCGTGCTCGACGTCGTGGCCGGGCTGCTGCTGCTGGCCGGCGTGCTCGCCGTCGTGTTCACCGTCGACTGGCGGCTGGGCGCGGCGCTGCTGGCGTACTGCCTGGCGGCCGGGCTCGGGATGGCCGTCGCGCAGCGGCTCGCCGTGCCGTCGGCGACCCGGTCGCGGGAGGCGAGCGCCGCGCTCTACGGCCACCTCGAAGAGCGGCTGGCCGGGGCCGAGGACCTGCGGGCCAACGGCGCGGGCCGGCACGCGCTCGGCCGCTTCCACCAGGTGGCCGGGGCCTGGTTCCGCGCCGAGTGGCACGGCTCCCGCATCGCGGGCGGCCTGCTCGCGGCCACGAACGTGGCGTTCGCGGCCGGGACCGCGCTGATGCTGGCCCTGGCCGCCTGGCTGCTGGACGCGGGCGCGCTCACGGTCGGGGCCGCCGTGCTGCTCTTCCAGTACACGATGATGATCCGCACGCCGTTCGAGCGGCTCATCGACCAGCTCAGGCAGTTCCAGGGGGCGCTGGCCGGGTTCGCCCGCATCGGCGCCCTGCTGGCCGAGCGGCCCGCGCTGCCCGCGCCCGCCGCGCCCCGGACGCTGCCCGCCTCCGGCGCGCTCGCCCTGCGGCTGGACGACGTGAGCTTCGCCTATCCCGACGACGGCGAGACCACGCTGTCGGGCATCACCCTCACCCTGGCCCCCGGCGAACGCCTGGGCCTGGTGGGACGCACCGGCAGCGGCAAGACCACCCTCGCCAAGCTGCTGCTGCGCCTGTACGACCCGACCGGCGGCACGGTCGCGCTCGGCGGTCTGGACCTGCGTGAGGCAGACCCGGAGTCGCTGCGCCGCCGGGTCGGCGTGGTCACCCAGGACGTCCGGCTGTTCGCCGGCAGCGTCCGCGACAACCTCACCCTGTTCGGCGCGCTCTCCGGTGACGACGACGACCGCCTGCGGGACGTGCTGGCCGGGGTGGGGCTGGGCGGCTGGCTGGCGGCCCTGCCCGGCGGGCTCGACAGCGAACCCGGCGGCCTGTCCGCCGGCGAGGCGCAGCTGCTCGCCTTCGCGCGGGCGTTCCTGGCCGACCCCGGTCTGGTCATTCTCGACGAGGCGTCCAGCAGGCTCGACCCGGCCACCGAACGGCACGTCGAGGACGGCGTACGGCGGCTGCTGGACGGGCGGACCGGCGTGCTCATCGCCCACCGGCTCTCCTCCCTGGCCCACGTGGACAAGGTCGCCGTGCTGGACGGCGGCAAGCTCGTCGAGTACGGCCGCCGCGCCGACCTGGCCGCCGACCCGCACAGCAGGTTCGGCAGGCTCCTGGACGCCGCGGGGGTGAGCCGATGAGCCCGCGCCGGGCCCTGGGCGTGACGGGCCGCCTGATCGGCTTCGACCCGCGCCTGTACGTGCTGCAGATCCTGCTGTGGCTGCCGGTCCACGTGCTCCCGCTCGGCGGCGGGCTGGTGCTGCGGCAGCTCTTCGACCAGGTCAGCGGGCACAGCCCGGCGACGTTGCGACAGTCGTTGTGGCTGTGCGCGGCGTTCGCGGGCGTCGAGTTGCTGCGCGGCGTCGTCCTGACGTTCGCCTGGGCCTACGGCTCCTACTGGTGGGACGCGGCGGCCACCCTGCTGCGCGCCAACGTGCTGGGCTCGGTGCTGACGGCGCGCGGCCCGGTCGCCGCCCGCCTGCCGAGCTCCCCGGGCGAGTCGCTGGCCCGGCTGCGCGACGACGTGGCCGAGCTGGTGGAGCTCGCCGACGAGTCGGTCCCCCTGGCCGGAGGCGTGCTGTTCGGCGGGGCGGCGCTGGCCGTCATGGTCTCGATCGACCCCGTCGTCACCGTGACGCTGGTCGTGCCGATGCTCGCGATCGGCCTACTGAGCAGGCTCATGGGACGGGTGGTCGGGCGGCGGCACCAGCGGGCCAGGGAGCTGGGCGCGGGCGTGACGGCCTTCGTCGGCGAGCTGTTCGGCGGCGTGCTCGCGATCAAGACGGCCGGGGCCGGGCGGGCGGCGCTGGACCGGCTGCGTACGCTCAACGCCCGCCGCCGCGACGCCGCCGTACGCAGCCGCCTGGCCACCGACCTGATGGAGGCCGCCACGGGCACCACGGTCGAGCTGGGCGTCGGCGTCGTGCTGCTGCTGGCCGCCGGGGCGATGCGGCGGGGCGAGTTCACCGTGGGCGACCTGGCGCTGTTCACCAGCTACGTCGGCTGGCTGACGGCGCTGCCGCGCACGATCGGCTCCGTCCTGTACCGGCTGCCCAGGGCGGAGGTCTCGGCCGAACGGCTGACGGCGCTGCTCGCCCCGCACCAGGACGCCGCCGACCTGACCCGCGACCGCACCCTCCACCTCCGCCACACCCCATCGCCCCCTCCTGCGGAGACGCCCCCGGTCGGCGAGGTGCTGGAGGTGCTGGAGGCGCGGGGGCTGACCGTGCGGCACCCCGGCGGGCGCGGCGTGCACGGCGTGGACCTGACGCTGCCGCGCGGCACGTTCACCGTCGTCACCGGGGCCGTCGGCGCGGGCAAGACCACACTCGTGCGCGCCCTGCTCGGCCTGCTGCCCCTCGACGCCGGGACGATCACCTGGAACGGCCGCCCGGTGCCCGACCCCGGCTCGTTCCTGGTGCCGGGACGGGCGGCGTACGCGAGCCAGATCCCGCGCCTGTTCTCGGAGACCCTGCGCGAGAACCTGCTCCTCGGCCTGCCGGCGGGCGACGACGACCTGGGCCGTGCCCTGGAGCTGGCCGCCTTCGAGGAGGACCTGGCCGCCATGCCGGACGGCCTGGAGACCGTCGTCGGCCCCCGGGGCGTGCGCCTGTCCGGCGGCCAGGCACAGCGGGCCACCGCCGCCCGCGCCCTGGTCCGCGCCCCCGAGCTGCTCGTCGTGGACGACGTGTCGTCCGCCCTGGATGTCGGGACCGAGAACCTGCTGTGGGAGCGCGTCGCCCGGCACGGCCCCGCCACCCTGCTCGTGGTCTCCACCCGCCGGGCCGCGCTCGAACGCGCCGACCAGGTGGTCGTCCTCGACCGGGGCCGCGTCGCCGGTCACGGGACGCTGCCGGAGCTGCTGCGCACCTGCCCCGAGATGCGCAGACTATGGAACGGGGAAACGATCGAGGAACGAGGGACCACATGAGGATCGACCGCTTGGACCACCTGGTGCTGACCGTCGCCGACGTCGAGGCCGCGGTGCGCTTCTACACCACGGTGCTGGGGATGGAGGCGGTGACGTTCGGAGAAGGGCGGCGGGCGTTGGCGTTCGGGCAGAGCAAGATCAACCTGCATGAGGCCGGCCACGAGTTCGAGCCGAAGGCAGCCCGGCCCGCGCCGGGCAGCGCCGACCTGTGCCTGATCACCGCCGACCCCATCGAGACGGTCATGGACGAGCTGGCCGCCCATGGCGTCGGCATCGAGGAGGGCCCGGTGGAGCGCACGGGCGCCCTCGGTCCCATCCGGAGCGTCTACCTGCGCGACCCCGACGGGAACCTGGTCGAGCTCAGCAACTATCTCTGACCGGGCATCATGGATGGTGTGCAAGAAACTGCGACAGCACCCGTGACGGCGCCCGTGACGTCACCGGCGATCGCGTCGCTGACCGAGCTGGTCTCCGGCGGCGGCGTCGTGGTGCTCAGTGGCGCCGGGCTGTCCACCGAGTCGGGCATCCCCGACTACCGGGGGCCGACCGGGCGGTCCCGGCGCGCCGAGCCGATGACGTACCAGCGCTTCACCGGCAGCGCCGAGGCGCGCCGCCGCTACTGGGCGCGCAGTCACGTCGGCTGGCGGCAGATCGGCCGGGCCGCGCCCAACGCCGGCCATCGCGCGGTGGCCGAGCTGGAGCGGCGCGGCCTGCTGGCCGGCATCGTCACGCAGAACGTCGACGGCCTCCACCAGGCCGCCGGCGCCGGCCGGGTGATCGAGCTGCACGGCGGCCTCGACCGCGTCGTCTGCCTGTCGTGCCGGGAGCGCACCCCGCGCGCCGAGCTGGAGCGCCGGCTCAGCGCGGCCAACCCGCGCTGGGCCGCCGAGGGCCACGCCAACCCCGACGGCGACGCGGCCCTCACCGACGCGCAGGTCGCCGGGTTCCGGGTGGTCGACTGCGGCTCCTGCGGCGGCCTGCTCAAGCCAGACGTGATCTTCTTCGGCGAGAACGTGCCGAGGGATCGGGTGGCGGAGTGCTTCGCGCTCGTGGACGGGGCGCGCTCGCTGCTCGTGCTGGGGTCGTCGCTGGCGATCAGGTCGGGGCTGCGCTTCGTCACCAGGGCCGCCGAGCTCGGGCTGCCCGTCGCCATCGTCAATCAGGGCCCCACCGGCGCCGACGCCGACGCCACCCTCCTGCTCGACGCCCCGCTCGGCGTGACCCTGACCGAGCTGACCGCCCGGCTCTGACCCCACGCCCGCACCCGGCGGACCGCAGGGCGGCACGGGGGTGGCGCAGGGGTGGTGCGGAACAGCGCAGGGGCGGTGCGGGGGCGGCACAATGGGGAGCATGCCTCCTCGTCCATGCCCCTGCGGTCTGCCCGCGTCCTACGCGGACTGCTGCGGGAGATACCACCGCGGTGAGGGGTCGGCCCCCACCGCGGAGTCGCTCATGCGGTCCAGGTTCAGCGCGTTCGCCGTGGGGGACGAGTCCTACCTCATGGCCACCTGGCACCCCGCCGACCGCCCGGCCCGCCTCGACCTCGACAGGAAGGTCGCCTGGGTGGAGCTGGAGGTGCTGGAGAGCACCGGCGGCAGCCCCGTCCACACCGAGGGCACCGTGCGCTTCCGCGCCCACTTCGTCAACCGGCGGGTGCCGGGCGTGCTCGACGAGCACAGCAGGTTCGTCCGGCTCGACGGGCGCTGGGTCTACGCCGGGGTCGTCGCGAGCGGCCGGTAGTCGCAGTCGTAGCCGAAGTACCGCGGCCCGGCCAGCTCCAGCCCGCCCGGCGACGTCCAGCGCGGGTCGCAGGGCACGGCGATGACCGTGACGCGCAGGCCGTAGCGCATGGCCTCGGTGGTGACCGGCTCGCCCGAGTCGGTGTCCAGCACGCAGATCAGGTCGGGCGTGGTGGCCACGATCTCGCCGTCCCGGCGGGCCAGCAGGTGCTCGTTCTGGAAGCTGAGCTCCAGCGTGCCGGTGCCCTCCAGGCGGGCCTGGCCGCGGGCGAAGCCGCCGGTCGTGCGGCGCTCCACGTCCACGACCTTGCCGGTGAACAGCTTCAGGCCGCCCAGCACGTCCAGGGCCGCCGCCACCGGGTCGGCGTGGCCCGCGCGGGCCAGCCGCACGGCCCGGCCCAGGTCCTCGGCCAGCGTCAGGGTGGCCGGCACGAGACCGTCGCGCAGCTGGTCGCCGCGCATGACGGTGTCGGCGCAGGAGACCTGGCAGCCCATCTGCACGCACGCCGCCCGCGCCAGGCGCTCGGCCCACACGTTGGAGACCGTCTCCAGCACCAGCGTGTTGCCCTTGTCGTCGGCCAGGGCCATCGGCGTGTTCGGCACGCCGATCAGCGTCGGCAGCACCATCTGCGCCTCGGGGAAGGCGCGGCCCATGGCGTCGCCGTCCACGATCGGCAGGCCCGCCTGCGCGGCGGCGGCGATCGGGATCATCGAGTTCACGCCGCCGACCTCGATCGGCACGATGTGCGTGGCCGGACGCCCGAGCACCGCCTCCAGGGCGCGCAGCGCGGTCAGCTCCTCGGTGCCCGCCGGCAGCTTCTCCAGCAGCACGGTCGGCGCGCCCATGCCCGAGACCGCCACGACGGTGGCGTCCGCGGGCACCTCGTCGATGGCCACCAGCGGCACGGGACCGTGCCTGCGGATGGCCTCGCGGGCCAGCAGCTTGCCCACGTACGGGTCGCCGCCGCCGCCGGTGCCGAGGATGCCGGCCCCGCGGGCCATGTCGTCCAGCCGGTCGATTCCGATCTCACGCATCGATCTTCTCCAGGTCCAGGTCGCCGACGGCCTTCACCCTGATCCGGGTGGCGTCGCCGGGCAGGTAGGCGAGCGGCAGCTCCTCCACGTCCACGATCCGCACGCTGCCCGCGCGGGCGCCGCCGCGCTCGGCGCGGATGATCGCCTCGCTCTTGGCCTCCTCCAGGATGCGCTCGCGCGGGCCGGAGAAGACCCGGTCCACCTCGCCGCCGACCTGTGCGATGGCCGCGCCGACCGCGTTGGCCACCTCGAAGTGCGCCGGGCGGCGCACGTCGTCGAAGCCCGGCAGGTCCTGGATGAGCACGCTGCCGCCGCCGACCAGCACGACGGGCAGCGGCGCGGACGAGGTGCGCATGCGGTCCACCGCCTCCGAGACGCGTTCGGCGATGAGCTTGAGCGGGCGCTGCGGGTCCACGTGCGCGACCTTGGCGCGGTCGCCGATGTCGGCCAGCCCGGCGGCCACGGCCAGGTCGGTGGCGGTCAGCGTGCCGCCGCCGAACACCAGCGCCTCCTCGGTCAGCCGGTAGCCGACGCTGCGCGGGCCGGTGGTGCCGTCCTCGGCGACCAGCGAGCCGCCGCCGATGCCGATCGACAGCACGTCGGGGATGCGGAAGTTGGTGCGCACCTCGGCGACCAGCGCCTCCCCGGCGGCCTCGCGCGGGAAGCCGCCGACCAGGATGCCCACGTCGGAGGTGGTGCCGCCGATGTCCACCACCGCGCAGTCGGTCAGCCCCGACAGGTACGCGGCGCCGCGCATCGAGTTCGTCGGCCCCGACGCGAACGTGGCCACCGGGTAGCGGCGGGCCTGGTCCACGTCCATGAGCGTGCCGTCGTTCTGGGACAGGAACAGCGGCGCGTCGATCCCGGCCACCCGCAGCGCCTCGCCGAAGGCGGCCACGGTGCGGTCGGCCAGCGGGCGCAGGGCCGCGTTCACGCTCGTGGCGTTCTCCCTGGCCAGCAGGCCGACCCGGCCGATCTCGCAGGACAGCGACAGGTGCACCTCCGGGCCCAGCTCGGCGGCCAGGATCTCCGCGGCCTGTCGCTCGTGGGCGTCGCTCACCGGTGAGAAGACCGAGGAGATCGCGACCGTGCGCAGGCCGCGCCGTCTGATGTCGGCGGCGACGCCGCGCAGCTCGTCCGGGTCGGGGGCGGAGATGGGGGCGCCGTCGTACTCGCAGCCGCCGTGGCACAGGTAGACCGCGCCCTCGGCCGCCTGGCGCAGGCGTTCTGGCCAGTCCACCATCGGCGGCAGCGCGGCGGTGGCGGGCAGGCCCAGCCGGACGGCCGCGACCGGCTCCAGCCGGGCGGCCTCCACCAGGGCGTTGACGAAGTGGGTGGTGCCGATCATCACCGCGGACACCCGGGTGGCGCCCAGGCCGGCCAGGGCCGCGGCGACGCCGCCCGTGACGTCCGCGGTGGTGGGGGACTTGACGGTGGCCAGCACCTGGCCGTCGTCGCCGATGAGGGCGGCGTCGGTGTTGGTGCCGCCCACGTCGATGCCGATACGCATCAGGGAGGACTCTCTCTTCTCAGACGGTGAGGCTCAGACGGTGAGGCTCAGACGGTGAGCGCTCAGGCTGTGAGGCTCAGACGGTGAGCGCGGGCCGCTCGACGGGGACCTCGCGGGTGCCGCGGACCAGGCCGAGCCGGCCCGCGACGACGTAGCCCAGGCCCGCGAGGATCAGGGAGTTCAGGGCCGGGATGCCGATCCACTGGTAGTGGTCGCTGAGCCAGCCGACGAGCGCGGAGGCGCCCCAGATGACCAGCGTGGCGGGCACCCAGGTCGGCTCGGTCTCGGGTAGCGTGCCCGTGGCGCGCGAGGCGTCCAGCACCGGACGCCAGCGCCGCACCACGAAGTACTCGGCGACCATGATCCCGGCCACGGGCGGCGTGATGACGCCGAGGATCAGCAGGAAGTCGGTGAAGCGCTCCAGGATCCCGGCGGCGGCCAGCACGCTGCCCAGCACGCCGATGCCGACGGTGACGGCGACCCGGTTCAGCCGCACCCCGATCGTGGACTCCACGGCGTTGAGCAGGCCGAGCGCGGCGGAGTACAGGTTCCAGTTGTTGATCTTCACGGTGGCCGAGATGAGGACGATGACGCCGATCACGCCGGAGGACGCCGTGATGATCGCGATCACGTCCGAGGACTTGACCGCGTAGGCCAGGAGCACGCCGGCCAGGCCGAGCACGTACTCGCCGAGGGAGATGCCGACGAGGGTCTGCTTGACGACGTCGCCGGTGTTGCGGTTGAACCTGGTCATGTCGGGCGTGGTGACCGCGCCGATGATGTAGGAGCCGGCCACGATGGTGGCGCCGGTCGCGATGCTGATCGGCTCGCCGAACGGCGGCGACGCCACCAGCGACCCCAGGTCATGTCGCGAAATTTCCACCCACATCGCCCAGCCGGCCAGGCCGAGGAACGCCGGCACGGTGATGAACGCCGTCATCCCCATCGCCTTGAACCCCCGGATGACCAGCAGCGTCACGCCGATGCCCGCGATCATGGCCCACACCCAGAGCGGCAGCCAGGACATGATCGAGTGCAGGCCCGAGGCGAAGACCGCGGTCTGCACGCCGAACCAGCCGAACAGGCTCAGGGCGATGATCACCCCGATGATCGTGGAGCCGTACCGGCCGAAGCCGGTCCAGCGGGCGAGCATGGAGGTGGACAGGCCCTCGCGCATCCCGGCGATGCCGACGAAGATGCACACCACCTCCAGGATCACCGAGCCGAGCGTGAACGCCCAGAACGCGCCCCAGAACGACAGCCCGGCGCCGAGCGTGGCGCCCAGCAGGAACTGCGTCAGGTCGGAGAGCTGGCCGAAGCGTTGCACGGCCACGTTGAACCAGGAGTAGCGGGCCGATTGCGGCACCCGCTCCAGGGGGTAGTCGGAGTCGGTCATGGCGGTCTTCCTTCGCGTCGGGGGGTCGTGGCGGGGGCTCACGAGCGGGCGGTCACAGCAGGTGGTCTCAGGGCGGGCGGGTGGTCACAGGAGCGAGGGCGGCCCGGCGGCGCGGGCGCGCAGCCGGACGAACGGGCCGGGCAGGTAGGCGAGCGGGATCTCCTCCACGCCGATGAGCCGCACCCGCCGCGGATCGGCCCCGGCGCGGACAGCCGCCGCCCTGGCCTCCTCGGCCACGGGTTCGAGCGCCGCGGACAGCGCCGAGCGGTCGGGCAGGCGGACGATCCGCTCGTACTGGCCGCCGACCGGGCTGACCGCCGCGCCGATGGCGCCCGCGGCCGGCCCGTGCGCGGGATGCAGCCCTTCGGGCACGGCCTGCTCCCCGCCGCCCACGACCACGAGCGGCAGCAGCCCGGCGCCCGGCTGCAGCCGGTCCACGGCCTCGGCCAGCTCCTGCGGGTCGACCGGCCGCGGCACCCTGATCAGCCCGGGGATGCGCAGCCCGACGGGCACGCCGCCGATGTCCGCGCCGCCCACGGCCTCCTCGGGATAGCCGCCGGCCAGCACGCCGACGCGGACGCGGGCGGCGCCCACGTCGGCGACCACCGCGTCACCGAGTCCGGTCAGCGCGCCGGCGCCGCGCAGCACGCTCGCCGGGCCGCTGCCGAGGCTGAGCGCGGGATGGCGGGCCAGGTGCTCCAGGCTCATCAGCGTGCCGTCGCCGCGGGTCACGAACGCCGCCGCCCCCGGGCACAGGCCCGCCAGCGCGGCGGCCAGCCCGCCGGAGACCGCGCCCGCGAACCCCGACAGGGCGGCGTCCAGCACGGTCGCGTTCTCGCGTTCCAGCAGGCCGAGCGAGCCCAGGTCGGCCGACAGCGCGATCGGCACGCCGCCGCCCAGCTCCGACCGGACGATCTCGGCGGCCTCGCGCTCCTGCTCGCCGTCCAGGGGCGAGAACAGGCCCGCGACGGCGACGGCCTGCGCGATGCCCGCCACGCTCGCGGCGAAGCGGGCCACGGCGTCCCGGTCGAGTGGCGTGCGGTCCTCAAGGTCGAGGCCGCCGCCGCCGTCCACGACGGCGGTGCCCGCGTTCACCGCGGCGCGCAGGTCGGGCGGCCAGCCGGACAGCGGGCGCACCGCGGTCGCCGAGACGCCGGCGATACGCAGCACGGCGACCCTGCGCAGCCCGGACCGCCTGGTCACGGCGGTGGCGGCGCCGCGCAGGCCGACGGCGACCTGGGTCGGCCCGCCGTCCAGGGGCAGGCGTCGCAGCGCGGCGCGCACGCTGGCCACCGGGTCGCCGGGGATCGACGCGATCTTGACGGTGGCGCGCACGGCGCCGTCGTCGGCGACGACGGCCGCGTCGGTGTTGGTCGGCCCGACGTCCACCCCGGCCCTCACGTCCCCGCCTCCCGTTCGGTGGGGGAGGGGCTCAAGGCCGTGCCCGCCGGGGTTTCCGGCGTCGCGGGAGAGGGGGAGGCGGCCGGTGGGGGAGGGGTGGCCAGGCCGGTGAGCCCGAACGCGGCGGGCCCCGCCAGCCGCAGCCCCTCGGGGGTGTGCCAGACCGGGTCGCAGGGCAGGCGCACCACGCTGACCCGCAGCCCGTACCGGACCTGCTCGGCCTGGACGACCTCGCCGGTGCGGGTGTCCAGCATCGCGATCACGTCGGGCACCACGGCCAGCGGGCGGCCGTCCTCGATGACGGCCAGGAACTCGCTGCCCGCCTGGATGCGGACCAGCCGCCCCTGGTCGGACCCGAGCCCTTCGACGAGGATCGACCCGGCCGTCTCCGCGACCTTGCCGGTGACCAGCGGGTCGGGCAGCCGCGTCCCCAGTCGCACGGCCCGGGTGACCGAGCCGAGCGCGGTGGAGGCGGCCACCTGGCCGCCGCGCATGATGTACTCGCTGGTCGCGACCTGGCCGCCGAACGCCTCCAGCGACGCCCGTACCAGGCGTTCCAGCCAGCCGCCGGTCACCCGGTCGACGACGACGGTCCGGCCGCGCTCGTCGCACAGCACGGCGGGGGTGGGCGCGATGCCGCGCAGCTGCATCACCGTCTGGTCCATGCGGGGGAAGGCGCGGCTCATGCCGTCGGCGTCCACCAGCGGCAGCCCGACGCGGGCCGCCCAGGCCACCGCCAGGCAGCCGTTCGCGCCGCCGATCTCGCTGGCCAGCACCGCGCCGACGGGCGCGCCGTACAGCTCCTCGATCTTGTCGCGCAGGTAGACGGGCTCGTCGGTGCCGCCGACGCGCTCGGACATGACGGCCGAGGAGCCCGCGGTGCCCACGGGCATGACCAGCAGCTCGGGGTCCAGCTCGGCGGGCTGGACGACGCGCACCGGCCCGTGGTCCTCCAGCGCCTGCAGCGCCGCGGCGCGGGCGATGGTCACGGGGCCGCCGCCGCCCGAGCCGAGCACGGCGCAGCCGCGGGCGAAGGCGGGCAACAGCCCGGTGTCGAGGTCCATGCTGACGAGGTTACGAAGCCGCAGGTAAAGCCGGATGTTCCGGCAGCACCTTTTTGGCGGGCTTCGTGTGCCGATGGCACACTGATGGCATGTTCCTGCTGGAAGAGCTGCGCCCACTGGCCGGGCCGGGCGCGCCGGCGGCGGCCTCGGGCGTGCGTCTGGTCGAGGACCTGGGCCTGATCGCGGGCCAGCCGCCGGGGTCGGTGCTGGTCCTGACGGGCGCGGCCTCGCGGCAGGCGGCCGGCTACCGGCTCGACGTCGCGCTGCGCGACGCCGCCGCGGCCGGCGCCGTGGCGCTCGTGCTCACCGCGGGCGTTGGGGAGAGCACGGAGAGCACCGGGAACGCGGTCGACCGGAGCGCCGCCGCGCTGGCCGAACGCGGCGGCGTCGCGCTGCTGGCGGGTGACGGCGACCTGGCGGAGCTGGTGGTGGCCATCGACCGGGCCATCGCGGGCGACGCCGCCGAGGCGCTGGTCCGTACGGCGCGCGCCGCCGAGGCCGTGGCCCGGGCGGGCGGCGTTCCCGAGCGCATCGCCGAGGCGGCCGGGGCCGCCCTGGGCCTTCCCGTCCAGGCCGACGGCGGCGCCTTCGCCGTCGGGGCGCACGACCCCGCCGGCACGCACTTCGAGCGGGCCGCCGGCATCGTCCTCAGGCTCGCCGTCCTGGCCGCCGCCGCGGGCCCGTCCGACGAGCTGCCCGGACGGTCCCGCGCCCAGCTCCTCACCGAGCTGCTGGTCGCCCCCGAGAAGCAGGCCCAGGAGCTGGCCCCCCGCGCCAGGGCCCTGGGCCTGCCGATCGACGACTGGCACGTCGTCCTGCGCCTGGAACCCCCGACGGACAGCGCGAGAGACACCGCCACGGACGACCCGGCGGCCGGCGGCCAGGAACGCTACGCCCTGCTGGAGACCGTCGCCTCGCGGGCCGTGCGCGCGGCCCGCGAGCTGGGCGGCGCCGCCTGGAACGCCGCGCTCGCCGGGGACGCGCTCATCGTGGTCCGCAGCCAGCGCCGCGACCAGGGCAGGGCGGGCCTGCGGGAGGCGGTGCGCGACGCCGCCCGTCTGCTGGACCGGGTCCGCCCGGCGGGCGCCGAGCTGCGTTGCGGGGTCAGCACCGCCCACCAGGGCCTGGTCGGCCTGCGCACCTCCGCCTCCGAGGCGCGTACGGCCCTGCGCCGCAGCTCCCTGCCGCTGGCCACCTACGACCTGGCCGGTCTCGACCGGATGCTGGAGGAATGGTACGCCTCCGACGCCGCCCAGCACGCCGTCAGGGAACTGCTGCAGCCGATCCTCGACCTCGGCGGCGAGCGGGCCGCTCACCTCCTGGCCATCCTGCGCGCCTACCTCGACCACAACGGCTCGCCCGCCCGCGCCGCCGAGGAGCTGCACCTGCACCGCAACGCCGTCAGCAGGAACGTGCGCCGCATCGAGACCCTGCTCCAGGCCGACCTGGACGACCCCCGGCAGCGCCTGGCCCTCCAGCTCGCCTGCCGCGCGGCCTCCTCCCGCTGAAGGACGGCGCCCCGGGACCCTGCTCCCAGCCCGCGTTCGCCCGCCAGGACGAGGAAACCCGGCGGCCCGGTCCCTAGATTCGGGGACATGATCGTGAGAGCGCGCCGCCTGCTCACCTGGTTCGCCGGCCTGGCGCTGGCGGTCGCCTGCGCGGGCCTCGGCTACGAGACCGCCGCCCGCCGCGGGGACGCCGCGCGCTACCCGCCGCCGGGCCGTCTGGTGGACGTCGGCGGCCACCGCCTCCACCTGCGCTGCACGGGCTCCGGCGGCCCGGTGGTCGTGCTGGAGGCGGGCCTGGTCGAGTCCGGCGCGAGCTGGGAGGTGGTCCAGCGGCGGCTGTCCACCGGGCTGCGCGTGTGCTCCTACGACCGGGCCGGTTACGCCTGGAGCGAGGACGGCCCAGGGCCGCGCACCGCGGGCCGGGCGGCGGCGGAACTGCGCGCGCTGCTCGCCGCCGCGGGCGAGCCCGGCCCGTACGTCCTGGCCGGGCACTCCTACGGCGGCGAGATCGTCCGCCTGTTCGCCGCCCGGTACCGGGAGCTCACGGTGGGCGCGGTGCTGATCGACGCCACCGACGAGGGGGCCGCGGCGGCCATGCGGGTGTCCAGGCCGCTGGTGGCCGCCCAGCTCACCGCCAACCAGGCGCTGGCCAGGATCGGCCTGCTCCGGCTGGCGGGGGATCTCCTGGTGCCCGGCGACGCCACCCCGGCGGGCCGCGCCGCCGCCCCCGTCGTCTACGGGCCGGGCAGCATGGCCGCCGCCAGGGCCGAGGCGTGGGCCTCGCTCGACAGCGCGCGGGAGGTCGCCGACGCGGCGGCGGCCGAGCGGGGCGGGCCGCCGGTCGTGGTCGTCATCCCCTCCGGCGGGCCGCCGGAGGCCCTGGACCAGGCCCGACGGTTGGCGGCCCGGTCCAGGCGCGGCCGCGTGGTCGTGGCCGGAACCTCCGAGCACTACGTGCAGTACCGGCAGCCGGAGCTCGTCGTCGCCGCGATCCGGGAGATCGCCGCCTCCGCCGGACGGTGAAACTGGGTCTTGCCGGTTCGGTCAAGTCGGCTTTCAATGATCGGGACACCGGTGATCCTGGAGGAGCCGAATGCGTGGCTTGAGGGCGTCCGCAGTCATTCTGATGATCGTCGTCTCGACGTTCCTCGCCTCCGGGCCGTCGTCGCTGCCGGCGGTGGCCGGGCCGGCCGACCCCGAGCCCGCCTCGCTGGTCACGCTGTCCGTGCCCGACAAGGCCGCGATGGAACGGCTGGTCGCCTCCGGCGCCGACCTGACCGAGCGGGTCCGTCCGCAGGCCGACGGCAGCGTCCAGGTGGACGCCGTGCTCACGGCGAGCAAGCTCGCCGAGCTGAGGTCGTTCGGCGTGGGCCTGGCGTCCGGCACGCCGCCCGCGGCCCGGCAGGCTCCGGCCACCGCCGCGCAGGACCAGATCGTCATCGAACGGGCCGTCTGGTACAAGTCCCGCGACGGGTACTTCCTGTCGGTCGAGGCGAGCAGCGGCGCGGGCGAGCCGGCCGCGCTCACCGTCACCTGGACGGGCCGCCGCGGCGCCACTGGGCAGGTCGCGATGGTCCCGTTCGTGGACGCCGGCGTCTACATGGGCCACCAGTTCAGCACGCCGGCCCCGGTGACGGTCGAGCCGCAGCGCGTCACGGTCACCTCGGCGACGGGCGGCAAGGCCGAGGCCCGCGTACGGGAGTGGCCCGACGGCGAACGCCCCGACCACCAGGCGCCGGGCTATCAGAAGGACTTCGTCACCCAGTACATGCCGCCCGCCCAGCTCAACGAGCGGATCCAGGCGCTGCACCGGCGCTACCCGTCCCTCACCGACGTCATCCCGCTGCCGAACCTCACCAACGGCTACCGCCGCCGCGCCCAGGCCCTGATCGGCACGCCGCCCGGCGCCGCCGTCGTGGTCACCTCCGACGCCTACGGCTCCGAGGGCGGCAACGACCTGTCCGTCGAGCTGGCCGCCCCCGGCGCGCCGGACCGGCCGCTGCAGGTGAGCATGAACGGCAAGCAGGTCACGGTGAGCCTGGCCACCGACGGCTCAGGGACGCCGGTCAGCACCGCCGCCCAGGTCGTCGCCGCGGTCAACGCCACGGCGGGCACCGGTGTGAAGGCCGCGACGTACCGCACCGACCCGGGCGCGGGCGTCATGGCCGCGGCCCCCGCCACCCGGCTCACCGACTCGCTCAAGGCGCCCGCCGACGTCTCCCGCAAGCCCATGCGGGTGCTGGCCCTGCGTGTCGGCGTCCACCGGGACGGCTCGCGCACCGGCGTGCTGGCCTACGCCCAGGAGCACGCCAGGGAATGGGTGGCGCCGCTGGTCACCGTCGAGGCGGCCGAACGGCTGCTGCGCAACTACGCCCGCGACCCCGCCACCCGCAAGCTGCTGCAGCGCACCGACATCTTCATCGTCCCCACGGTCAACCCCGACGGCGCGAACTACAGCTTCTACGACTTCAACGGCCAGCGGAAGAACATGACCAACCACTGCCCGGCCGCGCAGTCCGACCCGGCGCAGCGCAACACCTGGGGCGTGGACGTCAACCGCAACTACGCCGTGGGCTCCCTGTCGGACGGCTACTTCGGCGCCTCGGCCAACTGCCAGAGCGGCACGTACGCGGGTCCGGCCGAGCATTCGGAGCCGGAGAGCCGCAACGTGATGTGGCTGGCGGAGACGTACCGCAACATCCGGTTCGCCATGAACGTGCACAGCTACGGCGGGTACTTCATGTGGCCGCCCGGGGCGTACAAGCTCGACGGCCGCGTGGCGCTGCCCAGGCCGAGCGCCCAGGAGGAGGCGTACTTCATGCGTTCGGCCCGGACGATCGAGCAGGCCATCGCCGGCGAGCGCGGCACGGTGATCTGGCCGCAGCAGACCGGCCCCGTGACCGACGTGCTCTACTCGGCGGCCGGCAACTCCGCCGACGAGCTCTGGTACGACCACGGCATCTACGGCTGGGACTTCGAGGTCGGCGCCGACCTGTGGAACCCGGCGGCGCGGACGTGGGAGGGCGTGGGCTTCCAGCCGCCGTTCGAGGAGGGGCACGCCGAGGCGATGGAGTTCGCCGCCGGCCTGATCTCGCTCGTGGGGGTGGCGGCCGACTACCGCGAGCGGTGACCCGGCCGCCCGACGTCTGCCGCCCGACGTATGCCCAGGTCATGAGGGGAATGGGTGGGGCTTGCCTGTCGTTTGCATACGCATACCCCGGTGTGCTTTGACGGTGATTGAGGCTGTTTGCCGGGGGTTTACGGTTCAGAGGTAGATCACTGCCCGTTTTGGGGTGTTTGGTTTGCGTTTGTCCGTTTCTTGGGTTAACGTTGTACCCATCGGCGGGTGAGAGACCCCTTTCTTGACCAGGGTCCGCCCGCGTTGCGCTCCACGTAGCGACCGACGGCCATCGCGCCCGGCTACGACCTCTTTAGTTCACTGATGCACCTCCTGC
>NZ_JBEYTJ010000031.1:0-122946 GCF_040642995.1 Nonomuraea sp. NPDC047529
AGCTCGTCCCCCGCCCACCAGGGCGCGCGCGTGCTGGCGGCCCGGGGGCTGCCCTGGGCGGCGGGGCGCCGTTTTTCGGGGGGGGGGCGGCTGTTGGGGGGGCCCCCCGCCTCGACGTAGTGTCGCAACCAACCTCGGAAGGAGCGGATCGATGGCGATGCGGTTCGAGCACGAGTTCACTGTCCCGGTTCCGATCGAGCAGGCATGGGCGGTGCTGCTCGACGTCGAACGGGTCGCGCCCTGCCTGCCCGGGGCGACGCTCGACATCTTCGAGGGCGACGAGTTCACCGGCCGGCTGAAGGTCAAGGTCGGCCCGATCACCGTCACCTACCGGGGCTCGGCCAGTTTCGAGGACGTCGACAAAGACGCCCACACGCTCACGATCCAGGCGTCGGGCAAGGAGGCCAGGGGCTCCGGCACGGCATCGGCCACGGTCAGGGCACGCCTGACGCCGGCCGAGGGGCGCACGTCGGTGGCCGTGGAGACGACGTTCAACGTGACCGGGCGGCCGGCGCAGTTCGGGCGCGGGGTCATGGCCGAGGTCGGGGCCAAGCTGATCGACCGGTTCGCCGGCAACCTCGCCCAGCTGCTCTCCGAGCCCGTGGTGGAGCCGGTCGCGCCCCAGGAGCCGGTCGTGCCGCAGGTGCCGGTCGCGCCCGTGGAGTCGCAGGTGGAGGAAGAGGAGCGGCACCTGAGCCCGGTGCCCGCCCCCGAGCCGGACGTGCGGCCTTCGGGCACGCTGCGCACCTCGCGCACCCCTGACGAGGAGGCGCTCGACCTGCTGGAGATCGCCGGGCAGCCGCTGCTCAAACGGATCGCGCCGATCGCGGGCGGCCTGGTGGCGCTCACGATCCTCATCTGGGTGATTCGTCGCCTTATACGCTGATTTTCAGCAAAAACCACATAAAGTCCGGTCACTTCACGCCGTCCCGGGGAAGTGCCATTCCCGCAGGTCATTACTGGGGGGACGTCGGGATGCCGGACTGCAGCGTTGTCGTGATCTCGTACAACGACGCTGCTCGCCTGCCCAGGGCCGTGCGGTCCGTGCTGCGACAGACGTTGCGCGACCTCGAAGTGATCATCTCCGACGACGCGAGCACGGACGGCACGCCCGAGGTCGCCGCGCGGCTCATGGCCGAGGACCCGCGGGTGCGCTACCTGCGCAGGGAGAGCAACAGCGGCGGCTGCGGAGCCCCGCGCAACGACGGGATCGACGCCGCCAGGGCGCCGTACGCCATGTTCCTCGACAGCGACGACGAGCTGCCCAGGCACGCGTGCAAGAGCCTGCTCACCGAGATCGAGCGCACCGGGGCCGACTTCGTGTCGGGGCAGATCTCCCGCCTGTTCGAGCGGGACGGGCGGCTGCGCCCGTACTATCCGTCGCTGTTCGCCCGGCGGCGGGTGGTCGAGGGCATCCGCGCGGAGCCCGAGCTGTTCCTCGACTCCTTCAGCACCAACAAGCTCTACAACGTCGCCTGGCTGCGCGACCACGTGCTGCGCTTCCCCGAGGACATCCACTACGAGGACCACGTCTTCGCCACCGAGCTGTACGCCGTGGCCCGCCGGTTCGCGATCGTCCCGTGGGTGGTCTACCACTGGCACCGGGCGTCCTCGAACGAGTCGATCTCGCTCAGCATCGACGAGATGGACAACGTACGGCAGCGGGTGATCGCGGCCCGGCTGAGCGACGACATCCTGCGCGGCTACGGCGCCGAGGACCTGGTCCCGCACCGGCAGTACCGGTTCCTGCGGCAGGACCTGCGGGTCTACCTCAACCCGCTGCCCGCGCGCGACCTGGTGTGGGTGAAGGAGTTCGCCTCGGTCGTGCGGCCGTACCTGGAGGAGATCCCCGGCGAGGTGTTCGACCGGATCGAGCCGATGGACCGGGTCTGCTGCCGGCTCATCCTGGACGACAGGATCGACGACCTGCGCGTGGCGGCCGGCTCGCTGACCGGTCCCCGGGCCGCGCCGCGGGCGGCCGTGCAGGTGGACGGGCGCACGTACTGGGGCACGACGGCCGCGCCGTGGCTGGACATCACCCCGCTGCGCCTGGCCGAGCTGCCCTACACCGACTCCCGGCTGCGGCACGAGGTGACCGGCCTGGCCACGAACGGCGAGCGGGTGCGGATGATCGTGCGCACCTACGACCCGTTCGGCGTGCTGCCGCCCGAGTGGGAGGCGTTCCTGGAGGCGGGCGGGGAGCGCGTGCCGATCCGGCCGGTCCCCTCCGGCGACGGCGGGTACGTCAGCGAGGTCGTCTTCTCCCCCTGTGGCAGGAGCGACCCGCGCATCGGCTTCAGACGCCGCTCCGACGGCCACGTCACCACCGACCGGCTGATCGTCGACCCCAACCTGGAGCCGATCGAGCTGCCCGGCTGCACGGTGAAGGCCGAGGGCTATGCCGCCTACCTGTGCGTGCGCACGCACTCGCGGGTCCGCTCGGCGCTGCGGCGGGCCCGCCGGCTGCTGCTGAAGCTCAACACGCCGCGCGCCAAGCTGCGCGCGTACAAGCTGCTGATCAAGGTGGTGCCGCGGCGCGACGACCTCGCCCTGTTCGAGTCGGACGTCGGCAAGGGCTACAACGGCAGCCCCCGGGCCATCTACGAGGAGGTGCGGCGGCGCGGCCTGCCGATCGAGGCGGTCTGGTCGGTCGCCAAGGGCCGCAAGAACTTCCCCGCCGACGCACGGCTGGTCCGCCGGGGAAGCTGGCGCTACCTGTGGACGATGGCCCGCGCCGGGATCTGGGTGGACAGCCACGGCTTCCCGCTGGACTACCCGAAGCCGCCCGGCACCCGCTACCTGCAGACCTGGCACGGGCAGGGCATCAAGTCGATCGGCTTCGACGCGCCCGACCTGCGCGGCGACTTCGACCGGCCGCGCGAGCAGTGGCGGGCCGCCGTCGCCCGCTGGGACGCGCTGGTCTCGCCGAGCGCGGAGTTCTCCCGGGTGTTCCTGCCCTCCAACGGCTACGACGGCAAGGTCTACCGGTGCGGCACGCCGCGCTGCGACGCGCTGGTGCGGGCGGAGGCGACCGGCGACGTGCGGGCCCGGCTGGAGATCCCGCCGGGGCGCAAGGTCCTGCTCTACGCGCCCACCTACCGCGACCGGGACAAGATGAGCGGCCGCTCGGTACGCGCCGACCTGGACCTCATGGCCAGGGAACTGGCCGGCGAGTGGGTGGTCGTCCTGCGCACGCATCCGGTCGAGAAGTACGACCCGCCCGAACGGCTCAGGCACTTCGTCCGGCCGGCCGCGTCCTATCCGGAGATCAACGACCTGATGCTGGCCTCGGACGCGCTGCTGACCGACTACTCGTCCGTGATGTGCGACTACGCGGTGACCGGCAGGCCGATGGTGTTCCTCATCGACGACTGGGACGACTACCGGCTCTCCGAACGCGGCGTCTACCACGACCTGCCCGCCATCGCGCCCGGCCCGTGCGTGACGACCACGGCGGAGCTGGTGGACGTGCTGCGGAACCTGCCCGAGGTGCACGCCGCCTTCGCCGCCAAGTACGCCGCCTTCCGCGCCCTGTGGTGCGCCGACGAGCAGGGGGACGCCTCCGCCCGCATCGTGGACGACTTCTTCGAGGGGCGCAGGCGATGACCGTCGTCTTCGCCTGCCTGGACGCCGACACGCTCGGCGGCATCCAGCAGGTCACCCACACCCTGGCCCAGGGCCTGGCCGGACGCGGCCACGAGGTGCACGTCGTCGGCCTGCACCGGGCCGCCACGCCCTTCCGCTACGTGGACCGGCCGCGTTACCGGCAGCACGTGGTCGGCGGCCCGCTCGGCACGCAGGGCCCGCTGGCCCGGCGGCTGGCCGACCGCAGGGTGAAGGAGCTGCTGCGCGACGTCCGCCCCGGGTACGCGGTGCTGACCTCGCCGTCGGTGGTGACCAGGATGGCGGGGCTGCTGCCCGCCGGGTTCCGCTCGATCGGGCAGTACCACGGCTCGTACGGCCACGCCCGCGACTGCTGGCACCTGGCCTCGATCAGGAAGCACTATCCCGACCTCGACCAGGCGCTCTTCCTCAGCGAGGACGACGCCTGGGCCTTCTCCGAGCACGCGCTGCTGCCCAACACCTGGACGCTGCCCAACCCGCTGGGCGCCTGGCCCGAGGAGACGTCGGCGCTCGACGTGCCGCGGGTGCTGGGCGTGGGCCGGCTGGAGGGCGTCAAGCGGTTCGACCGGCTGATCAGCGCGTTCGCCCGCGCCGAGCCGCCGCCGCCCTGGGAGCTGCACCTGATCGGCGACGGCGCCGAACGCGAGCGGCTACGGGCGCACGCGGCGGGGGAGGGCGTCGCGGACCGGGTGGTCTTCCGCGGCCTGGTGCCCGCTCATCGCATGCGCGAGGAGTACCTGAACGCCTCGCTGGTGGCGCTGACCAGCGAGCACGAGGGCCTGCCGGTGGTGCTGCTGGAGGCGTGCGCCCACGGTGTGCCGTCGGTGGCCTTCGACGTGTCGGGCGGCGTCCGCTCGGCCGGCCCGGTACGGGTGCCGCCGGGGGACGTGGACGCGTTCGCCGCCGAGCTGGCCGCGCTGATGGGGTCGGCGCGGGAGCGGCGGCGGCTGGGGGCCGCCGCCCGGGCACGGGCCGAGGCGTTCCGCCTCGACCACGTGCTGGACCGCTGGGAGTCCCTGTTCGCGCACATCGAGCGCTAGACGGTCACCTCGGGACGCTGCTGCGGGATGCCGGCCAGCGTCTGTTGCGTGGAGGTGAGCAGCGCGCCGACCGGGCTGGGCTCGCGCAGCCGGTTGAAGCGGTCGCGCATGGCCTTGCGCGAACGGCTGGCCTTGCGCTTCTGCATGGTCTTCTGGCAGGCCGTCACGTGCTCCTTGGCCGGCCTGGGCGCGTCGGTCAGCTCGTAGCCGTTGGCCCGGAGCCGCTCGCCGAGCACGTGCTCGCACAGCGCGATCTCCCAGTCGTCCAGGCGGTTGGCCCAGCTTCCGACGCGGCTGCGGGTGACCTCGCGGTGGGTGTTGCTGTGCCAGACCTTGTGCTGCGGGACCGCCTGCACGGCCGCCTCGCGGGGGGAGATCATCGACGGCGCGAAGTCCTCCTCCAGGAAGTGGCAGAGCTTCTTCATCTCGGTCATCGGGTCGTCGGTGAGGTCTTCGTAGCGCAGCTCGT
The DNA here is from genome assembly GCF_040642995.1 of Nonomuraea sp. NPDC047529. Classification (NCBI taxonomy): domain Bacteria; kingdom Bacillati; phylum Actinomycetota; class Actinomycetes; order Streptosporangiales; family Streptosporangiaceae; genus Nonomuraea; species Nonomuraea sp. NPDC047529. The sequence continues at coordinate 5,134 of NZ_JBEYTJ010000031.1, forward strand.
AGTAGGTGTCGTCGGGCAGCGTGCGGCGCAGCCGCTCACCGGCATCGATGGCCTCGGCCCAGGTGGAGATGGCGTGGAAGGAGTCCAGCGTGTACCAGGGCATCTCCTTCAGCGAGGCCACGCAGTCGCGGCCGTCCCTGATCAGGTGGATGAACTGGGCGTCGGGGAAGAGGCGCAACAGCAGGTCGGTCTGCTTGACGTAGCTGGGCCTCTTGTCGCCCCAGCGGGCCTTGTCGAAGCGGTCGGCGTACATGCGGAAGGCCGTGCCGATGACCGAGCCGAGCGAGCCCGGCCCCTCCACGGCCTGCCGGATGAACTCGTCCTTGTCGATCTTGAGCTCGCGGAACTTCGTGCTGCGGTCGGTCGCGATCCACTGCGCCAGTGCCTTGCGCCGCTGAGGGACCCGCAGGTCGCCCCATGTGCGGCGCCGGTAATAAGCGGGAACGAGGAAGCGCGTCTCCGGCGGCACCGCCATGCGCGGGTGCGAGTGGAGCATGAGCTGGAGCATCGTGGTGCCGGACCGCGGGCATCCAATGACGAAGACTGGCCGGTCGGACATTTCGTATTAACCCCCGAAAACTTAGACGAGAACGTGCTCTCGGCTCTCCTGGGAGGGCACGCTGTGCCTGCGCGTGAAGAGCCACATCCGGTAGACAAGGAAGATCTCGTTGGCCAGCAGCAGGACTCCGGCGGCCGCCGCGAGCGGGATCAGCGCCCACACGCCGGCGAGCGGCGCGATCACGAAGACCGCCGCATGGAACTCGATGCCGCTGATCAGGTGCGAACGCACCCGGTGCCTGGCCAGGAACCTGTTGAGGCGCCTGAAGAAGGAAGGCAGCCGGCGCCTGCGACCACCGGGGCGCGTGCCGCGCTCGACAAGCATGCGCAGGTCGAGGTCCGCGGGCGCCCGGTCCAGGGGGACGGTGTCCTCGCCGGGCAGCTCCGGCTCCCCCCGCTCCTCCCTGACGGCCTCGCGCACCCGCTTCATCTGCGGGGCGTTGACGTACCTGAACAGGTCGAGCACGGCCACCGCCGCGCCGAGCACCACGTACCGGACATCCTCCGTCAGGACGTACTGCCCGTACGCCAGCCCCCCGGCGCACAGGACGACCCTGACCCGGTCCCCCACGTAGTCCAGCCAGAGCCCGAAGGGCGTCCCCGTGCCCTTGAGCCGGGCGATCTTGCCGTCCACGCAGTCGATCGTGAAGCTCAGGTAGAACATCAGGGCGCCGGCGACGAGCTGGTCCAGCGCGAAGCAGGCCGCTGACACCATGCCGAGGACCAGCGAGAAAACCGTGAGCCCATTGGGCGTGATCCGGGTGCGGTTGGCGACGGGAAGGGCGACCCGGCAGGCGACCGGGTCCACGAAATACACGGTCCACCAGGAGTCTCTCCGCTTGCGTGTCTCGTAGACGTCATCCAGCGAATAGGTCCTCATGGATCCCAGCATGGCTACGGTCCGCCGTCTGACGATTACTGTCTGGAACTACTGGGGCATGTCCATGCCGCTTCTTGACCAACCTTGCAGGGAAAACCGCCACGCACCGTGCGCGTCTCCGTCGCGGAACCAGCCCTTGAGCACGAGGCCACGGGTCTCCGCCTTGACCATGAGCCGCCAGGCCGGGCCGCCGCCTTCGAGCACCCTGGGGTCGATGCCGACGCTCACGCCGTACCGGCCGGCACGCCGGACCTCCAGGGGTACTCTGCGGCGGCCGTCGCTCAGCCACACGCTCACCTTGCCGACCTTGCGATCGACCCGGTGGAAGGACACCTCGCCGCGCACCCGGTACTCGGTGCCCGTCCAGGCGCAGTCGTCCACCCGGGCGATCAGCTTGAGCTCGTCGCGGGCGTCGTAGACGTCGTCGGGGATGCCGAGCCGGCGGCGTTGCCGGAAGAAGGGGTAGTCGCCGTACCAGTTGACGGTGCGGAAGCCGCGCGGGCGCACCCGCGTGCCGTCCAGCCGGCTGCGGCGGAAATCGCGTACCGCGCGGAGCTGGTCGATCAGGCCACGTCTGGTCAGGTGCAGCTCCAGGCGGCGCAGCGAGGGCGCGGTGGCCAGGGCCCTGGGGCTCAGCTCGTCCAGCCAGGCGTCGGCCAGCCCCAGCAGCGGCACCAGGTCGTGGCCCGCCTCCCGCGCCGCCTCCAGCGCCTGGAACAGGAAGACGATGTCCTTCTCCAGCACCAGCGCGTCGAACTCGGGCAGCAGCTCCGGCGCGCCGTCCTCCAGGAAGGCGCGCACCGAGCGGATGGCGGTCAGGCGCTCGTGCAGGTTGGGCAGCTGCGAGCGGCGTTGTGTGATCGAGGTCTCCCCCTCGTCGCGCCTGCGCCAGTGGTAGACGACGTCGTCCACCATGTCCACGCTGGTGGCCAGGACGTGGGCCTGCATGGCGACCGGCACGTCCTCGTAGATGCCGGCGGGGAAGCGCAGCCCGTGCCGCCGCCAGAAGTCGGCGCGGTAGACCTTGTTCCACACCGTACGGTCCCTGATCAGGACCTTCTTGTCGGTGATGTGGGTGCACAGCACGGGCCGCCGGAAGACCCGCTCGTGCAGGATCGACTCCTCCAGAACGCCGTCCACCATGCGCCTGACCGCGCCGCAGGCCAGGTCGGAGCCGGTCTCGCCGAGCTTGGCGATCAGCACCTCGTACGCGTGCGGCGGAACGACGTCGTCGCTGTCGGCGAAGGCGAGATAGGTGCCCCTGGCCCGGCCGATCCCCTCGTTGCGCGCCGGCCCCGGCCCCAGGTTCTGCTGCTCGACCAGCGTGAAGCGGGAGTCGCGGGCCACGAAGTCGTCGGCCAGCCGCCGGCTGCCGTCGACCGAGCCGTCGTCGACCATGATGACCTCGAAGTCCTCCATGGTCTGCGCGGCCAGCGATTTCAGGCACTCCGTCAGGTACGGCTCCACATTGTGGACCGGGACGATGACACTGAGCAGGGGGATCATGACGCTCCTTGGCTTTCGTGGAAGGCGGTCGAGGGCAGCATGCCGTGGCCGCCTCGCCGATTCCGCGCCCGATGCCTGTCCCTGATGAGCTCTTTACCCGACCCGGAATCCGCTACGTTGTGCAATGAGTCGAGCACGAATGGTAGGGGGAACGGTGCTGAGATGCGTCCGGGACGATGATCTGCCCGTGATGCGCCGCTGGCGCAACCATCCGAGAGTGCGCGCCACCAGCTTCACCGGCCACGAGATCTCCGCCGACGAGCACGCCCGCTGGTGGGCCGCCGTCCGTGCGGACGCGACCAGGCAGGTGCTGATCTACGACCATGCCGGGGCCCGCGCCGGGGTGGTGACGTACTCGGACCTCGGCGGCGACAGCGCCTCCTGGGGCTTCTACCTCGACCTCGACGGCCTCGAACGGTCCGGCGCGGTGCTGAGGGCGTGGGTGGGCCTGGAGCGGGCCGCCATCGAGCACGCGTTCGGCCCGCTCGGGCTGACGACCCTGCGCGGCGAGGTGCTGGCCGACAACGAGTCGGTGCGGCGGCTGCACAGGCGCTTCGGGTTCACCGAGGTCGCGACCTACCGGAGGCCGGTCGACGGGGTGTCGCGCGAGGTCGTCGCCGTCCAGCTGACCAAGGAGGAGCAAGGATGATGTCCATCGGAGGGCGGACGATCGGGGCCGACCGGCCGCCGTTCGTGATCGCCGAGATGTCCGGCAACCACAACGGGAGCCTGGAGCGGGCCCTGGCCATCGTCGACGCGGCGGCGGCCGGCGGGGCGCACGCGCTGAAGCTGCAGACCTACCGGCCCGACACGATCACCGTCGACGCCGACGGCCCCGCCTTCCGCGTGGGCGACGGGCACGCGCTGTGGGGCGGCGAGAGCCTCTACCGCCTGTACGAACGCGCCCACACCCCCTGGGAGTGGCACGAGCCGATCTTCGAGCGGGCCCGTGAGCACGGCCTCGCGGCCTTCTCCGCGCCCTTCGACCCCACCGCCGTGGAGCTGCTGGAGAAGCTCGACGCGCCCGCGTACAAGATCGCCTCGTCGGAGATCGTGGACCTGCCGCTGATCAGGCTGGCCGCGTCCACCGGCAAGCCGCTGATCATCTCCACCGGCATGGCCACGGCGGGCGAGATCGAGGCCGCGGCCACGGCGGCCCGCCAGGCGGGCTGCACGCAGCTCGCCGTGCTGTCCTGCACCGCCTCCTACCCCGCCTCCCCGGCCGAGAGCAACCTGCGCTCGCTGCCGCTGCTGGCCGCGCTCACCGGCGCCGAGGTCGGCGTCTCCGACCACACCCCCGGCATCGGGGCGGCGCTGGCGGCGGTCGCGCTGGGCGCCTGCCTGATCGAGAAACACGTGACGTTGTCGCGGGCCGACGGCGGCGTGGACGCCGCCTTCTCGCTGGAGCCGCCCGAGCTGGCGGCGCTGGTGGAGGAGAGCGAGCGGGCCTGGCAGTCGCTGGGCCGCCCGGTGCTCGGGCCGCGCGAGTCCGAGCGCGAGGGGCTGCGCTTCCGCCGATCGCTTCACGTGGTCCGCGACGTACGCGCGGGCGAGCCGGTGACCGGGGAGAACGTGCGGTCGATCCGCCCGGCCGGCGGCCTGCACCCCGACGCCGCCGACGAGGTGATGGGCCGCAGGTTCACCCGCGACGCGCCCCTCGGCACGCCGTTGACCTGGGACCTCATCTGATCCACAGGTCGAGGAAGGCGTCGGCGACGCGTTCCCTGCCCTTGCCGTCGACCAGCCCGCCGCCCCGCCTGCCGTGCTCCTCGCGCAGCGCGGGGTCGGCGAGCAGCCGGGCGAGCACGCCGACCGCCTCGGCGTCGGCCACCCGGCCCAGCCCGGCGGCCACCCCCCGGCCCACCAGCGCCCGGTAGCCGACGAGCTGGTTGTCGGCCACCCAGCTCAGCGCCGTGGGCACGCCGAGGTGGAGCAGCTCCCAGATGGCCGAGCCCGCGGCGGTGACCACGAGGTCGGCGGCGGCCATCAGCTCCGGCAGGCGGTCGGTGGGCGGGATGACGGTGATGCCCTCCCCCGCCTCGAACGGCTCCGGGCTGACCAGCGTGGCCTGGAACGGCACGCCCGTGCACGCCAGCGCCTCGGCCCAGGCGGGGGCCACGCCCGCGCTGTCGGTGCCGCCGAAGAAGCAGAGCACCCGCGGCACCGGCCCGGCCTCCCGCACCCTGCGCCGGCCCCGGACGCTGTCACGCAGCAGCGCGTACCGGGTGCCCGCCAGCCGCCAGGAGTCGCGGGGCAGCGGGAAGGGCCGGTCCTCGGCGCCGAGGTTCTGGTCGAGGTAGAGGTCGGCCTCCTGGCCCAGCGGGTCGCCGTCGACGATCGCCAGCACCGGGAAGCCCGCCGCCCTCAGCGCCGCGCCGGTGCCCTCGGGCAGCTCGTACGAGTCCAGCACCACGGCGTCGAGCCGCAGCTCGCAGGCCAGCGCGGCCAGCCGGTCGGGCGGCGCGGGGGCGGTCACCAGCGGCAGACCCCGGCTCCTGAGTTGATCCATCGCCCATTCCGAACCGGAGACCGTGCCGAGGAAGACCACCTCGACGCCCCGCGCGCACAGCTCCTCGGCCAGCGCCACGCACCGCACGAGATGTCCGGCCCCACTCCCCGCCGCGGCGTCGCAGCGCACGCCCACCCGCCCGCTCATGCGTCCTGCAGCTCCTTCTGGCGTACGTGGGCGTTGAGCTCGCAGACCTCCGGCCGCGCCCGCAGCCAGCCCACCAGCGTGCGGACGGGGACGCAGGCGTCGCCCAGCTCCTCGACCACGCGGGCGATGAGCCGCCAGTCGTCGTCGGTGTCGAGCGTGACCCGCAGGTCGTCGGCCGCGGGCTGGTAGGCGAGGCCGAGCAGCCGCGACTCGCCCGGGTGCGCGTAGACGTAGGAGGTGACATGGGCGCGGTGGAAACCGGTGGCCTCGGCGTCGGCGCGCTCCAGGGCCGCCCTGCCGACGATCTCCACGTCGAGCCCGCGCGGCAGCGTCCTGGCCAGGCTCGTGCTGAGGTAGTCGAGGCCCGGGACCGCGCGGAAGACGAGCGCCGCCTCCCTGATCACGACGGGGTCGAGCAGCGGGCAGTCGGCCGTGAAGCGCATCACCGCCCCCGCTTCCGTTTCGGCCTCCCGCCCGGCCAGCGCGTCCATGAACCGGGTCAGCACGTCGTCGACGGGCCCCCGGTGGCAGGCCACGCCGAGCCGGTCGCACTCGGCCGCCACCGCGTCGTCGGCGGCCTGCGTCGTCGTGGCCACCACGAGGTCGTCGAGCGCCCGCGACTCGCGCGCGGCGCGCACCACCCACCCCAGGACCGAACGTCCGCCGAGGTCGCGCAGCACCTTTCCGGGCAGCCGCGTGGAGCCCATCCGAGCCTGGATGATTCCGACAATACGCATCAAAACCACATTCCCCTGTGTGACCATACGTGGTTGACCGATCGCGCTATGCTACCGGCCAGCTCGAACGACCACAGTTCGTCAGCGCGATTTCAGGGGGCCGCGTGAGCATTCTCAGTGGATCGTCCATTCTGATCACGGGAGGAACGGGGTCCTTCGGCAAGGCGTTCATCCGTTACGCGCTCGACTCGCTCGGGGTGCGCCGCCTGGTGGTCTTCTCCCGCGACGAGCTCAAGCAGTACGAGCTCAAGCAGCTCTTCCGCGACGACGAACGCCTGCGCTGGTTCATCGGCGACGTACGCGACCGCGACCGCCTCACCCGCGCCATGCACGGCGTCGACCACGTCGTCCACGCCGCCGCGCTCAAGCAGGTCGACACCGCCGAGTACAACCCGTTCGAGTACGTCCGCACCAACGTCGCCGGGTCCCAGAACGTGGTCGAGGCGGCCATCGACTGCGGCGTGCGCAAGGTCGTCGCGCTGTCCACGGACAAGGCCTCCAGCCCGATCAACCTCTACGGCGCCACCAAGCTGGTCGCCGACAAGCTGTTCGTCTCGGCCAACCACTACGCCGCCGCCCACAAGACCCGCTTCGCCGTCGTCCGCTACGGCAACGTCGTCGGCAGCAGGGGCTCGGTGGTGCCGTTCTTCCTGCGCCTGGCCGAGCAGGGCGGCAGCCTGCCGATCACCGACAAGCGCATGACCCGGTTCTGGATCACCCTCGACCAGGCCGTGCGGTTCGTGGTCGACTCCTTCGACCTCATGCAGGGCGGCGAGCTCTACGTGCCGCGCATCCCCAGCATGCGCATCACCGACCTGGCCGAGGCGCTGGCCCCCGACAGCCCGGTCTACGAGATCGGCATCAGGCCGGGCGAGAAGCTGCACGAGGAGATGATCGGCGCCGACGACGGCCGCCGGACCCTGCGCCTGGCCGACCGCTACGTCGTCCAGCCCACGATCGCGACCTGGGGCTACCAGGCGCCGCAGACCGGCGAGCTGCTGCCCGAGGGGTTCTCCTACCGCTCCGACACCAACGACCGGTGGCTGTCCGTGCGCGACCTGCGCGACATGGTGGCCGGCTGATGCTGCCCTACGGACGACAGTCCATCATCGAGTCCGACATCGAGGCGGTGGCTGAGGTGCTGCGCGGCGACTGGCTGACCACAGGTCCGGCGGTCAGGCTGTTCGAGAGCGAGCTGGCGCGGTGGACCGGCGGCGTGCCCTGCGTGTCGGTCACGTCCGGCACGGCCGCGCTGCACGTCGCGTACGCGGCGGCCGGCGTCGGTCAGGGTGACGAGGTGATCACCTCGCCGCTCACCTTCGTCGCCACGGCGGCCACGGCCGCGCTGCGCGGCGCGCGGGTGGCCTTCGCCGACGTCCAGCCCGACACCGGCAACATCGACCCCGACTCGGTCGACGCGCTGGTCACGCACCGGACGCGGGCGATCACGGGCGTCGACTACGCGGGCCATCCCGCCGACTACGACGAGCTGCGCACGCTCGCCGAACGGGCCGGCGCCGTGCTGGTGGCCGACGCGGCGCACTCGATCGGGGCGTCCTACAAGGACCGGCCGGTGGGGTCGGTGGCCGACCTGACGACGTTCTCGTTCTTCCCGACCAAGACCGTGACGACGGCCGAGGGCGGCGCGGTGGCCGTGGCCGACCCCGGCCGGTTCGAGCGGGCCGCCCGCTTCCGCGACCACGGCCTGGTCCGCGACCCGGCCGGGCAGCGCGACCCCGGCCACGGCGGCTGGCACCAGGAGGTGCACGAGTTCGGGCTCAACTACCGGCTGCCCGACGTGCTGTGCGCCCTGGGCGTCAGCCAGCTGCGCCGCCTCGAACGCTTCCGCGCCCGCCGCGCCGAGCTGGTCGCCCGGTACAACACGCTGCTGCGCGACGTGCCCGGCCTCACGCTGCCCGGCCGGCGGGCCTACGTCACGCCGAGCTGGCACCTCTACCCGGTCAGGGTGCGCGACGGCCGCCGGCGCGAGGTCTACGAACGTATGCGGGCCGCGGGCATCGGCGTGCAGGTCAACTACATCCCGGCGTACTGGCACCCGGTGTTCGAGGACCTCGGATACCGGCGTGGGCTGTGCCCGCGCGCGGAGGCGTACTACGCCGAGGAGCTGTCGCTGCCGCTGTTCGCCGACCTGACCGACGGCGAGCAGGACCTCGTCGTCGAGACCCTCGCCGCGATCCTCGCCTGAGGGCCCGGGCGGTCAGCGTTCGGCCAGCAGCAGGCAGCCGTCCTCGCTGCGGTCGATGAGGAAGCGCCGGTCGTCCACGGTGGCGACCTGGCGCCCGGGCCGCCGTACGAGCGGGCGGATGGGCCGGCCCTGGTCGATGACCACCTCCCACCACGACTCGCGGCCCACGCACTCGTCGATGCCGGCCAGCGGCACCCGCGCGGAGAAGTCCTGGCCGGCCAGCGCGACGGGGAAGTACATCTCCTCGCCGTCGCTCTTGCGCCGCAGCCGCACCACGGGCTCGCCGTCGCCGAGGTCGTTGATCCGGCCCGAGAACACCAGGTCGCCGTCGTCGACGCGGCACTCGCCGATGAGCGCCTGGGCGTGCCGCAGCCGCAGCCCCCAGGCGCCCTTGGCGCTGCGCGCCGGCACCAGCCACACGCCCGACCTGCGGCGCGGCGCGGGCACCGGCGGCGGCAGCCAGCGCGGCCCGGCCACCTTGGCGTCGAGCTTCAGCCCGTGGCCCTTGAGCATCACGCGCAGCTCCCAGTGGCCGCGCCGGGCGAGCTGGGCGGGCGTGAACACGGCGGGGTCGACGGCGAAGGCGAACGGGAAGGCGTGCTCGGGCGCCGCGACGCCTTCCTCCAGCTCGACGGTCTCCCAGACGGGGGCGCTGTCCTCCTCCGACAGGTGGATGACCTCGCCGGTCGCGCGTTCGGCCAGCCAGGCGCGCAGGCGCACCCGGCGCAGCGCCCCAACGTCGAAGCGGCCGAGCGCGGCCCGGCCCGCGCCGGTCAGCACGCCGTCGCGCCACTCCAGCGACACCAGGCGGGCGGTCAGGGTCAGCGCCTCGGAGATCTCCGACAGGTGCGCGGGGATCGCCGGGTGGCGGCCGTACCAGCGCCTGCGCAGCAGGCCCGCCGGTCTGACGCGCGGTTGCAGCAGGCCCGCGCGGGCCTGCTCGTACACCTCGGCCAGCTCCTCCAGCCGGCGCCGGTGCAGCAGGTGCACCTGGATCCGGTGCTCGAACGGGACGCTCCGCCAGCACTCGCGGGACACGCCGTCGAGGTAGCGGACCATCAGGTCCAGCAGCTCGGGCCGGACGCCCGTCGTGGCGGCCGCCTCGACCGCCACCGTCATGTCGATGTCGAGCGTGTCGCGGTCGAAGTCGGGCTTGAGCTTCGGCGCCTCGCGGGCCAGCAGGTCGGCGGTCTGCAGCACCGACAGCAGCCGGTCGCGCAGGTTCCCCGCCTCCAGGCGGCGCTGGGTGATCGAGGAGCCGGGCTCGTCGCGCTGCCGCCAGTGGTAGACGACCTTGGACAGCACGTCCACCGAGCGGGCGCCCACGTGGGCGGCCATGGCGACGGGCTGGTCCTCGTACATGCGCTCGGGGAAGCTCAGGCCCAGCCGGTCCCAGAAGGACCGGCGGTAGACCTTGTTCCACAACATGCGGTCGCGGATCAGCAACGGGTGGCGGGTGATGTGGGTACGCCTCACCGGCGTCGCGAACGCCTCCCGATGGGCCCAGGAGGGGATGAGCAGGTTGCGGTAGAGCCGCATGACGTTCCCGCAGGCCAGGTCGGAGCCCGTGGACTCCAGCGAGGACACCAGCCGCTTGAACGCCTCCCGCGGCACGGTGTCGTCGCCGTCCACGAAGGCCAGGTAGCGGCCGGTGGCCTGGGTCAGGCCGACGTTGCGGGCCCGTCCGACGCCCTGGTTGGGCTGCCTGAGGAGACGGATCCGGGGATCGGCCGCCTGCCTGGACTCGACCTCGGCGCGGCCGTCGTCGCGACTGCCGTCGTCGACGCAGATGACCTCCAGGTCGGACATCGTCTGCGCGGAGATGGAGTCCAGGCAGGGACCGATGTACTTCTCGACATTGTGGAACGGGACGATCACCGAAAGAACCGGCACATGCACTCCTCAGCGTTGTCGTCGGCTCGTCAGCCGGACAGCAGTCGGATGACCCTGCGGGCGACCTTTCGCGGGCGGGCCAGACGGCGGGAGAGGCGGTACCCGAGCGTGCGCCGGTAGGCGGCGGTCTTGCGCTGGGTCCTTCTCAGCTTGGACCTGGCCCTGACCAGCTCCCGCTCACGGTAGGAGAGCTTGGTCTCCAGACGGGAGACCCTGGCCAGGGCTGCGGTGAGCTGGTCGGCCAGACGGTCTCGGGCGCCGAGCAGGTCACGGTAGGTGGGCGGGTCGGCCTGCTCGGCCGGGTGGCCCAGCTCGGCGTCGAACTTGCGGGCCAGGTCGAGGTCGCCCGGGTCGCAGGGACGGCCGGCCATGCCGCAGAGCGTCAGCGTGAGCTGGTCGGCCTCCAGCGGCCACGGCCAGGGGTGGTGGTGGCCGGCCGCGAGCAGCCGTACGGCGAACCGCCACAGGATCCTGCACAGCACCACACGCGGCTCGGGCGGGACGGTCGGCGCGGCGGTCTGGACGATGGCGGCGAACCGCTCGCCGTCGTGGACCAGGCCGTCGGCGGTCACGCAGGGGCCGCCGTCGGCCTCCAGCCAGGCGGCCAGCGCCGACAGCAGCTCGCGCACGGTCTTGGTGTCCTCGCGGGCGCACGCCTCGACCAGGATCTCCTCGACCACCCGGCCGGCCGGGACGGGACGCTCCTCGCCGTCGGGCAACCGCCGCACACCGGCCCTGGTCAGCTCGTGGACGACGGCCCCCTCCTCGATCAGCCCGAGCGGCAACGCGACCACCCCCTCGGCCGCCGGTTGCCGGGTTTCGGCGCCTTCCCCCTCGGTCTCCGGCCGGCGGGCTCGCGCGCCTGCCTCCTCGGCCTGCGGCGCCCGCCCGGCCGCGCTCCGGTTGGCGGACTCCGGTGTCGGGGGCCGGGTGGCGACCGCGAGCCACAGCGGGGCCAGCTCCTCCCCCAACCGGTGCCGGAACACCAGCCGGGTCAGCCGCAGCGGGTCGGCCACGTGCATCCGGTCGCCGCCCCTGGCGCTCAGCGGGAACATGACCGCCTCCGGCAGGTCGAAGGCGAGCGCCTCGCGCGCCAGCAGCGCCCGGGGGGCCTGCCGCCCCGGATAGGCCGCGTAACAGCGCTCGACGCTCAGCCCCGCCGCCTCAAGGGCGCCGTCGAGCGCGCCGGGCCCGCTCGGGTAGCTCGGGTCGAACCCGTGGGGGGCCCACTGGTCGTCGCCGCCCTCCCGGTCGGCGGGCCTGGCCTCGATGAACCGGTCGACGCCCAGGTCGTTGCGCACGCCCAGCACGAGCCGCCCGCCGGGCGCGACGAGCGCGGACAGCGCGTGCAGCGACTCGATCCACGCCGCCGCCGGCGCCTCGGCCGAGTGCGTGCGCAGCAGCCCGTCGAGCGCCAGCACCAGCTCGTACGGCTCGTCCGCGTCGAACACGTCGAGCCGCCCGCAGTGGACGGCGAGCTCCGGATGCCGTTCGCCGAGGGCGCAGGCGTCGGGGTAGGACCGCAGCAGCACGGCCGTCTCGCCCGCCCGGCCCACCACGTCGTCGACCAGGACCTGCGGATGCGGCCCGACCAGCAGCACCCGGCCGGTCGCCGGGATCATCCGCCCGACCAGCTCAAGGGCCGCGCCGCGCCAGTCGGTGACGCCGGCCATGTTGGACAGGTCCGACCACAGCAGCATCTCGCCGCCGATCAGGCGGACGTTGTCGGGCGCCTCGTTCACGCGCTCGCTCATGACGTCACCCCGTGGAGCAGGACCGGCCGCCCTGAGGCGGTCGCCTTCGCCCATGGCTCGGGCCGCCCGGCTCCCGCCGCGCCTCCTCCTGCCGGCGCTCCTCCGGGCACCCGCTTCCATCCGAACATTCGCCGTAGCTCCTCCGGTGTCGCCTGATGTTCGAATCCCAGCTCCTGCCGCGCCACCTCGGCGGCCAGCTCGGGATCGACGTGCGTGCCGTGCAGCTCGGGCCAGAGCCGCATGCGGCGCGCCGTGCCGCCGTACTCGGGGCGCTCGTCCTCGTACTGCATCGGGTCTCCGTACACGGCGACCTCGCAGCCGACCGAGGCGCCGTAGAACAGCGCGCTGCCGAGCCGGTTGGAGGCCACCCTGCGGTGGCGCCGCAACTGGATCAGCTGCCGGCGCAGGAAGTCGCGCCCCTTGGTCTCCCACCGGGAGCCGCGCTCACCGTGACAGATGACCTTGAATCCCCTCGATTCGTACGCCCGCCGGATGTCCGGATTCGCATATTCCAGCCAATATAGACAGACAGTTACCGGTTCGGTCTCGACATTTCGGATTTCGTCGGCGAGGTGGGCGTGGTCCCCGATCACGGAGGACTTTTCCCAGCCATGAAAGGGATACCAGATCGTACCCTTCCGCTCGGAGACCACGCCGAGATCCGGCTCCAGGTGAAGGAGGTAGATCCAGGGCGCGCCGATGAGATAGTGGCCACGTCTGCCCATCGACCAGCCTCGACGACGAAGCACGTCAGACCAGACGAAACGGGGATATCCGGGGCTGCACCAGTGGTCGTTCGGGGGAAATCCGTGGAGATAGTTCCATCCGTGTTGAAGGAAGCCCTGGATTCGCTTCGGCGTCTCGTCCGGCACGTCGCAGTACCTGCCCAGAATGCGCGAGTGCCCGTACCAGTGATTGGATTCGTCCATCATTCCCCCTGTAGCGGTTGGCGCGCCTCTTGGGACATTCCCAGCCCCGAACGACGACCACGCGCCGTTATACGCTTCCATTACTCACGTCGGGGGTTTGGTTTCTCCTGCCACCACAATCACCGCTACACTTCGTCATGGCTTGAGGACAGAGAGTGAGACATTATGAGTCATCTCGACCGCCTGCGGGCCGTCTTCCGCACGGCGCTCAACCTGCCGGCCGACACACACGTCGACCGCCTCGAATACCGCGGCATCCCCCAGTGGGACTCCCTGGCCCACATGGCGTTGATCGCGGCGATGGAGGACGAGTTCTCCGTCATCATCGACACCGACGACATGATCGACATGAGCTCGTTCGCCAAGGCGGGCGAGCTGCTGGAGAAGCATGGAATCGGCGCAGCCGCGGTCTGAGGCCCGCGTCGCCCTGGTCACGGGGTCGACGAGGGGCATAGGCCGCGCCATCGCCACCACCCTGGCCGCGGCGGGCCACACCGTCGTCCTCCACGGCCGCGACGCCGAACGCGCCGACAAGGCCGCCGCCGAGGTGGCCGCGGCGACCGGCGGCCAGACGTGGTCCGTCCACGGCGACGTCGCCGACCGGGCCACGGTCGCCGGTCACATGCGCGACATCGCCCAGCGCCACGGGCGGCTCGACGCCCTGGTGGTCAACGCCGGCGTCTACGCGTCCGGCCCGCTGGCCATGGCCCGCGCCGAGACCCTCGACGAGCTCTACCGCACCAACGCCCTGGCCCCGGCCCACACGCTGCAACTGGCCTTCCGGCTGCTGCTGCGCGGGCAGAGCCCGGCCGTCGTGCTGGTCTCCTCGCTCATGGGCCGCGCGGGCGGCGCCAACCAGGCGGCCTACTCCGCGACCAAGGCGTCCGTCATCGGGCTCACCGTGGCCGCCGCCAGGGAGATGGGCCCGACCGGCATCAGGGTCAACGGCGTGGCCCCCGGCTACATCGAGACCGACATGCTGAAGACGCTCCAGCCGGAGGCCCGCGAGACGGCGATCTGGGCGACCCCGCTCCGGCGCATCGGCAGGCCCGACGACGTCGCCCAGGCGGTCGCCTTCCTGCTCTCGCCCGGCGCGTCGTTCATCACCGGCCAGGTGCTCGGGGTCGACGGCGGGCTGGTGCCGTGATGTTCCCGTCCGGGCAGGCCCGGCTCGTCGTCGCCGGCGACCAGGAGGGGCTGGGCGGCGACGAGCTGACGCGACGCGTCGGCCGCGTGGCCGACGCCCTGTCCAGGCTGCGGCCGGGGCCGCTGTTCTGCGGCATGCGCAACAACCTGGCGTCCGTGCTGCGCTATCTAGCCGCCTGGCAGACCGGCAGGCCGATCGCGCTGCTCGACCCCGACCTGTCGGCCGCGGCCCTGGCCGACCTGGTGAACCGGTTCCGGCCCGCGGCGCTGGTGGGGTTCACCCACGCGCCCGACGGCCCGCCGGGCTCCCGCGGCCAGGCCCCCGACCCGCATCCCGACCTGGCCGTGCTCCTGGCCACCTCGGGCTCGACGGGCAACCCCAAGCTGGTGCGGCTGTCCCGCGAGGCGGTCTCGGCCAACGCCGCCGCCATCGCCTCGGCATTGTCGATCATGCCCGGCGAGATCGCGCCCACGAGCCTGCCGCTGCACTACAGCTACGGCCTGTCCGTGCTCAACAGCCACCTCCACGCGGGGGCGACGGTCGTCCTGACCGAGGCCGGGCTGCTCGAACGTTCCTTCTGGACGCACCTCGACGAGCACAAGTGCACCTCGCTCGCGGCCGTCCCCTACCAGTACGAGATGCTGCGCAGGCTCCGCTTCGACCGCGCCGAGCATCCCACGATCTGCACGCTCACCCAGGCGGGCGGGCGGCTCAATCCCGAGCTGGTGTCCCTGTTCGCCACCCAGGCCGATCGCTTCTTCGTCATGTACGGGCAGACGGAGGCCACGGCCCGCATCGCCGTCCTGCCGCCCGACCGGCTCGCCGACAAACCGGGCTCGGCGGGGCAGGCCGTCCCCGGCGGGCGGCTGGCGATCCACGACGGCGAGGTCGTCTACCACGGGCCCAACGTGATGATGGGCTACGCCGAGACCGCCGCCGACCTGGCCAGGGGCGACGACCTGGGCGGGGTGCTGCGTACCGGCGACCTCGGCCGGCTCGACGACGAGGGCTTCCTCCACATCACCGGCCGGCTCAGGCGCATCGCCAAGATCTTCGGCGTACGGGTCAACCTCGACGACGTCGAGCTCCTGCTGCGCGACACCGTGCCGGTCGCGGCGACCAGCGGCGACGACCGGGTGACGGTGTGGGCGGAGGGGCTCGACGCGGCCGGGTGCCGCAACCTGGCCCGCCGGCTGGGCGCCGAGCTGCGGCTGCACTGGAGCGGCATCGACGTACGCGCCGTCGAACGCCTGCCGCTGCTGCCCACCGGCAAGATCGACTACCGGACACTGGAGTCGAACCCGGAGGCCGGGTGATGGGGCTGTCCACGGTCGGGGTGGGTGTTCCGGAGGCGTGGACGATGCGGCTGCCCTTGGTCGGGGTGGGTGTTCGGGGGTTGTGGGGGGAGGCTGGGCGGTGAGTGTGTTCACGCTCGACGCCGCCGCGCGGGAGGCGGTGCTGGCCGGGGAGCTGGCGGCGCTGACCGAGCGGCACCGGCGGGCGTGCCCGCCCTACCGGCGCATCCTCGACGCGATCGACTCCCGTCCGCCCTACGAGCGGGTGGTCGACCTGCCGTGGCTGCCGGTGCGGCTGTTCAAGACGCACGAGCTGCGCAGCGTCCCGTCCGAGGAGGTGTTCCGGGTCCTGACCTCCAGCGGCACCACCGGGCAGCGCCCGAGCCGGGTCTACCTCGACCGGGAGGCTGCCGCCGCGCAGCCGCGCATGCTGGCCGCGACCCTGCGGGCGGTGCTGGGCGAGCGGCGGCTGCCGATGCTGATCGTCGACGGCCGCTCGGTCGTCCGCGACCCGACCCTGAGCGCCCGGGGAGCCGGGGTGCTCGGGATGATGAACTTCGGCAGAGACCACACCTTCGTCCTCGACGAGCAGGGCGAGGTCGACGCGGAGGCCGTCGAGGCGTTCCTGGCCCGCCACGGCAGGAAGCCGTTCCTGATCTTCGGGTTCACCTTCATGGTCTGGCTCTACCTGCGCGACCTGGGGGCCGACCTGTCCGAGGGGGTGCTGATCCACTCGGGCGGCTGGAAGCGGCTGGCCGAGCAAGCGGTCGACAACGACGGGTTCCGCCGGCGGCTGGCGGCCGACTGCGGGCTGACCAGGGTCCACAACTTCTACGGCATGGTCGAGCAGATCGGCACGGTCTTCCTGGAGGGCCCCGACGGCGACGGGCTCTACTGCCCCGACTTCGCCGACGTCGTCATCCGCGACCCCGACACCTGGCGGGAGGCCCCGCCCGGCGTGCCGGGGCTGATCGAGGTGGTCAGCACCCTGCCCACCTCCTATCCCGGCCACGCACTGCTGACGGAGGACCTGGGCATGGTGCACGGCGTCGACGACGGCCACTGGCCGGGCAAGCGGTTCACCGTACTGGGCAGGCTGCCGAGGGCCGAGGCGCGCGGTTGCAGCGACACGTTCAGGCAGGGCGGCCGATGACCGATCAATCGATCACCGCCCGGATGCCGCGGCTGGGCGACGCGGCCGGGGTCGTGGTGCGCTTCCCGCCCGGCGCCTCGCCCGTCGCCGTCGAGGACCTGCTCGCGCAGATGCGGCAGGGCGTCCCCCTTGAGGTGGGCGACGAGCGGATGCGGGCGTTCCTGGCGGCGTTCGGCAAGCGCCTGCTGCGGCCCGCGCTGGCCCGCCGCCATCCCGAGCTGGGCTCGCTGGGGTTCTTCCTGCGGCCCAGCGAGCTGGCCCGCACCCTCGAAGGGCTGCGCACCTCCCACGTACGCGTGCCGCGCGGCCTGGTCTTCCACCTGCCGCCCGCGAACGTCGACACCGTCTTCGTCTACTCCTGGGCCCTGTCGGCCCTGATGGGCAACCGCAACGTCGTCCGCCTGTCGCCGCGCGCGGGGGCGGTGGCCGAGGTCATCATCGACACGCTGCGGGAGGCGCTGGCCGACGCCGATCCGGTGGTGGCGGCCACGCAGCGCATCGTGTCCTACGACCGGCGGGCCGAGGCCGTCACCGCAGGTCTCTCGGCGGCCTGCGACCTGCGGGTGATCTGGGGCGGCGACGACACCGTACGCGAGGTGCGCCGCCATCCGCTCGCGCCGCACGCCCGCGACCTGACCTTTCCCGACCGGTCGTCGTTCGCGGTGGTGAGCGCGGCGGCGTGGCTGTGCGCGCCGCGCGCGGCCCGGGTGGCGGCGGCCGAGGGGTTCGTCAACGACAGCTACTGGTTCGACCAGGCCGCCTGCTCCTCGCCCCGGACGGTGTTCTGGGTGGGGGCCGACGGCGACTGCGAGGCGGCGCGGGGTGACTTCACCGAGCAGGTGTCGCGGGTGCTGGCCGGGCGCGGGTGGGAGGTCGACGCGGCGATGGCGGTGGAGAAGCGGGTCTCGGTCTACGGGCTGGCCGCCGACGGGCTGGTGGACCTGATCGAGTTCCGGGGCAACGCGCTGGCCAACGTCACGCTGGCGGCGGCGGCCGCCATGCCCCGGCGGTGGCTGGGTGCGGGCACCTTCGCGCACGCGCGGGTGTCGACTCTGGCGGAGCTGATCCCGATGGTCGAGCGTAAAGACCAGACGTTGACGCACTTCGGGTTCTCGCTGGGTGAGCTGGAGGAGCTGGCCCGGGGGCTCGCCGGGCGTGGGGTCGATCGCATGGTGCCGGTGGGGAGCGCGTTGAGCTTCCACCGGGTGTGGGACGGGGTCGACCTGCCGGGCGAGTTCACGCGACTGGTGACCGTGGTCAGATGAGCCCTTGTCGGACGAACCGGCCGCGCACGGGGCTGGGCCACCGATGACGACGCTCTCTCCGCCTGCCGCCAGGCGACTGCTGACGGCCGTCCCCCCACTCGAAGGCACACCACCCCGAACCCGAGACGCCCGCGCCCTCTGTCCCGCCGCTTGGTGCTGAGGGGGTCCTGAGGGAGGGGCCGCCGGTTGAGGGTGGAACGGCTGGTCCGCTGCCTGGGGTTGTCGTTCGGGGGTGAAGCGGGTGTGCCTTCCCGTTCGCTGGGGGCTCGGCGGGAGGGTCGGGTTTGTGGGGTTGGTTGAGTAGGGGGTTGGTGGGATGACGGTTGTTCTGGTGGAGGGGGTGGCGGGGCGGCGGGGGCTCCGGTTTCCGGGGCGGGAGCTGTCGGGGTGGGTGCCGGCGGGGGTCGTGCTCGGTGCGGCGGTGTGGGTGCTGCTGTGGTGTGGGGTTTCGGTACGGGACCTGGCGGCCTTCGCCGCGTACGTCGGGCTCGGGGTGGCGCTGCCGGGGACGTTGCTGTGGCGGGCCCTCACCGGCGGCGGACGGACGCTCGCCGAGGACGTGGCCGCCGGGCTGGCGCTCGGGTACGCGGTCGAGGTCCTGGCCTACATCCCCGCCCGCGCGGCGGGCCTGCCGCTGCTCGTGCTGGGCTGGCCCGTCACGGTCGTCGGGGCGTTCCTCGTGGTGCCGCGGTTGCGGCGTCACTGGCGGGGCCGGGCCGAACGCGAACGCATGCCCTGGTGGTGCGCCTGGTCGCTGGCGGGGGTCGCCGGTTACCTGCTGGCCTTCTGCGCCCGGTCGCTCTACCGGGTGCCGATCACCGACGCGTACGTCGACATGCCCTACCACCTGGCCCTGCTCGGCGAGGTCAGGAACCACGTGCCGCCCACGGTGCCGTCGGTGCTGGGCGAGCGGCTGTCCTACCACTGGTTCGTCTACGCCGAGATGGCGGCCACGAGCTGGGTCACCGGGATCGAGCCGCTGACGCTGGTCTACCGGCTGTCCACGCTGCCGATGACGTTCGCGATGGTCGTGCTCGTGGCGGTGCTCGGGCGGCGGCTCGACGGCCGGTGGGGGGCGGGGGTCGCGGCGGTCGGCGTCACGTACTTCCTGTTCGCCCCGGCGCTGCAGGAGGGCGTGGTGTTCACCTCGCGGTCGATGTTCACCGCGTGGGCCAGCCCGACGCAGACGTTCGGCGCGTTGTTGTTCGCGCCCGTGGTGCTGGTGCTCACCGCCATGCGGCCGAAGGGGTGGGCGGCGGTGGCCGTGCTGCTGCTCGCGCTGACCGGGGCGAAGGCGACGTTCCTGCCGATGCTGCTGGCCGGGCTGGTGTTCGTGCTGGTCGTGCGGTTGCCGGTGGACCGGCGGCCGCGGCTGGAGTGGGTGGTGCCGACGGCGATCACGTTCGGGTGCCTGCTGATCGCGCAGTTCGTGGTGTTCGGGCGGGGGGCGCAGGGCACGGTGGTGGCGCCGTTCGCCACAATGCGCACGTTGTGGGGGGTGGTGGCGGACGTGCAGCCGCCCGCGCTGGCCGCCGAGCCGTGGGGGCCGGTGCTGGTGTTCGCCGGCGTCCACCTGTTCTGCCTGGTCTGCGTGTGGGGCGGCGTGGCGGGGCTGAAGGCGCGGCTGCTGGACCCCGCGGTGTTGTTGCCGGTCGGGATCGGGCTGGCGGGCATCGGCGCGATCATGGTGCTCGGCCATCCCTCCGACGCGCAGCTCTACTTCCTCGAAGGGGTGCGGCCGTACCTGTCGGTGGCCGCGGTGTGCGGGGTGACGGCGGCCATGGATCGGCGGCGGGTGCCGTGGGCGGTGGTCGCGGGCCTGGCCGGGCTGGGGGTCGCGGTGGCCGTCGTGGCCGCGCGGCTGGAGCCGCCGGGCGAGACGCTGGTGCGGGTGATGGTGCCGTACCTGGTGCTCGCGGCGGTGGCCGTGGTGGTGCTGGCGTTCCGGCGGAAGGGGTTCTCGCTGGCGGTGGTGGCGCTGCTGGCGGGGTACGCCGTGCCGACCTCGCTGCGGGAGGTGGTCGTGCACGTCGCGCCCGAGTCGTGGGAGCGCGAGCGGCTGATCCCGGCCGGGGCGCTGGAGGCCGGGCGGTGGCTGCGCGACCATTCCTCGCCCGGCGACGTGGTCGCCACCGACCTGCACTGCCGCAACCCGGCGCCCCGCCGTACGTGCGACAGCAGGCACTTCTGGGTGTCGGGGTTCACCGAGCGCCGGGTGCTGGTCGAGGGCTGGGCGTACGCCGAGAGCACGCTGTCGCGCGCCGAGCTGTTCGTGACCCCCTACCTCCAGGTGCCGTTCGCCGACCAGGCCAGGCTGGCGGACAACGACGCGGCCTTCCGCGAGCCGTCGGCCGCGAACGTCCGCAGGCTCCGGCAGAAATACGGCGTCAAATGGCTGTTCACCGGCAATGATCCGGCGTTGGGGAAATACGCCGAACTGCGCTTCCGCAACGCCGACTCCTCCGTGTACGAGCTCACAGCCGGGTAAAGCTTGTCCCCGTTCATGGAATGGTGACGAGAAACGGCACGCGCCCCGCTGGACGCCCCCAGCACCATTTCCGTGAACCTACCGCCACAAGCGATCAGGGAACTCTATGGACACGCGCGCCGCCATGGACCCTAGCCCCAACGTCCTGGACACCTCGGCCGGCCTGGCGGCCGTCGACATCGTCATCCCGGTGCTCAACGAGGAGCGGGCGCTGCCGGGCTGCGTGCGCACGCTGGCCGGGTTCCTGGAGGACAGGTTCCCGCTGCCGTGGCGCATCACGGTCGTGGACAACGGCAGCACCGACGACACCTGGAACATCGCCACCGGGCTGGCCGCCGAGCACGAGCGGGTGCACGCCCGCAGGCTCGACATCCGGGGCCGGGGAGCCGCGCTCAAGGCGGCCTGGCGGGAGAGCCCGGCCGACATCGTCGCGTACATGGACGTCGATCTGTCCACCGACCTCGGCGCGCTGTTCCCGCTGGTCGCGGCGGTGGCGAGCGGGCATTCCGAGATCGCCATCGGCACCCGGCTCGCGCACAGCGCCCGCACCCTGCGCTCGATCAGGCGCGAGGTGGTCTCGCGCAGCTACAACGCGCTGCTCCGGTACGGGTTCGGGGTCAGGTTCAGCGACGCGCAGTGCGGGTTCAAGGCGGCCAGGACCGACGTGGTCAGGCCGCTCATGGACAAGATCGAGGACGACGCGTGGTTCTTCGACACCGAGCTGCTGCTGCTGGCCGAGCACAACGGCCTGCGCGTGCACGAGGTGCCGGTCGACTGGATCGAGGACACCGACTCGCGCGTCCGGGTGGTCAGGACCGCGATCGACGACCTGAAGGGGCTGGCCAGGGTCGCCTGGTCGATGTCGATGGGCCGGGCCGAGGTCGAGGTGACGCGTTCGGAACTCACGCCCACGCATCCCGACGCGGTGGTCGCCCGGCCGAGGGCGGTGACGCTGGCGAAGTTCGCCTCGTTCGCCGCGATCGGCGTGTTCTCCGTCCTGCTGTACGCGCTCATCTACCTGCCGTTGCGCGGTGTCTGGGCGCCCGCGCCGGCCAACCTGGGCGCGCTCGTGCTCACCGGGTTCGTCAACACCGAGGCCAACCGGCGGTGGACGTTCAACCGGCTGGGCGGGCGGCGTACCGCGATGCACTTCCGGGCGGCGCTGCTCTTCGTGGCCAACTACCTCCTGACCACCTCCGCCGTGCTCGGGCTGCGCAGCGTCTCTCCGGGGGCCGGGCGGCTGATGGAGATGAGCGCGGTGGTCGCCACGTACGGACTGCTCACCCTGATCCGCTTCACCGCACTGGACCGCTGGGTCTTCTCCCGCACAAGGAACCAGGTACATGGAAACCACTGAAATCCGTCGGCTGCTCGACCTGGAGGACACCCACTGGTGGTACCGGGAGCGGCGCGCGATCCTCCGCAGGGAGCTGCGCGAGCTCGGCCGTCCCGGGCGGGCCCTCGACGTCGGCGCGGCCGGCGGCGGGAACACCCGGGTGCTGGTCGAGGCGGGCTGGGACGCCACCGCGACGGACTACTGCGAGACGGCGGTCGAGGTGGCCAGGGAGCGCGGGCTCAAGGCCGTGCACGCCGACGCGCGGGCGTTGCCGTTCGAGACGTCGAGCATGGACCTGGTGACCGCGTTCGACGTGCTCGAACACATCCACGAGGATCATCTCGTCACCGAGGAGATCGCCCGGGTGCTGGCGCCCGGCGGGCACGCGCTGATCGCCGTCCCGTGCGACATGGCGCTGTGGTCGGCGCACGACGACGCCGTGGGGCACGTACGCCGCTACGGCCGCGACACGTTGACCGTCGTGGTGGAGAAGGCCGGGCTGAAGGTGGACCGGCTGTGGAGCTGGAACGTGCTGCTGCGCCCGCTCGTGGCCCGGCACCGGCGGCGGTCGCAGGGCAGCGACCTGCAGCGGACGCCCGCGGTGGTCAACGCGGGCCTGTCGATGGTGGTGCGCGCCGAGCGGTATCTGCCGGTCAGGTCACTGAAGGGTGTGACGCTCTTCCTGCGGGCCAGGCTGGGGCGGTAGGCGCGGGGGCTGCCGGAGCCGGGCCGAGGGCGGGTCCCACGCCGGAGCCGGATCGAGGGCGGGTCCCAAGCTTGCGGAAGGTCCCATGCCGGAGCAGGCCGCGAGCCAGGGCGCAGGTCTCAAGTCGATGTCCGCGCGCACGGGCGGGCCCGGATGGTTCTAGGCTGTCGCCTGTGGTGATTCACGCCCTCCTCGCGGCCACTCTGGCCCTGACCGCCACGCCCGCGGCCGCCGCCCCGAAGATCGACTGTGCCCGGCTCAAGTGCCTGGCGCTGACCTTCGACGACGGCCCGAGCGAGCACACGGCGACGCTCCTCAAGGTGCTCAGGAAGGAAGGGGCCAAGGCCACCTTCTTCCTCGTCGGCAAGCAGGTCGAGCGGCGTCCGGCGCTGGCTCGGCAGGAGGCCGCCGAGGGGCACGCGATCGGCGACCACACCTACTCGCACCCCTCGCTGCCGACGCTGCGCGACGACGACATCATCGAGGAGCTGCGCACCACGCAGGCCCTCATCGAGGACGCCACGGGTCGCCGGCCGAAGATGTACCGCCCGCCCTACGGACACACCGACGAGCGCGTGCTGCGGATGGCCGACCAGCAGGACCTCGCCGAGATCCTGTGGACGGGCACCACCCTCGACTGGAAGCTGCGCGACGCCAAGAAGATCAAGGCGACGGTGCTCAAGCTGGCCAAGCGCGACGGCGTCATCCTCATGCACGACACGGTCCCGCAGACCGTCAAGGCGATGCCTGAGATCCTCAAGGAGCTCAAGAAGCAGGGCTACACCCTCGTCACCGTCCCGACGCTGTTGCGCGGCAAGGTGCCGGAGTCCGGAGTGAGCTACTTCTGAGCACGCCTCCCTCCGAAGTGCTGGAGCCATGGAGAGTGTCGGTGCCGTAGCGCGTCCCAGGCCGTGGGGCGCGCTCGCGACCTTCCTGATCATCCAGGCGGTGCTCGCCTGCTGGTGGGCGGCCTACTACCCCGGGCTGTTCAGCCGCGACTCGGTGCTCTATCTCAGCCACACGGTCGTCGGGCCGTGGATGAGCGATCATTCGGTGGCCTACGACGCGCTGCTGTGGCTGAGCTTCACCAAGACCGGTGACCTCGGGGCGGTCTCGTTCGCCCAGACCACGGCGATGGCGGGGGCGCTGACCTATCTGGCGCGGTCGCTCGGGGCGTCGGGGGCGCCGCGGTGGGCCACGACGCTGGTGGCGGTGCTGGCGCCGGTGACGCCGACGGTCGGGGCGTTCACGGTCACGCTGTGGAAGGACGTGCCGTTCACGATCTGCGCGATCATGATCGCGGGGGTCTGCGCGCGCATGGCCGCGCGCCGGCGGGTCTCCCTGGCCGGGCTCGGCGTGCTCATGACGCTGCTCGGGCTCTTCCGCGCGAACGGCTTCCTCGTCGTGGGCATCGCCGTCGTCGTCCTGCTGGTGGTCGTCGCCACGCGACGGGTACGCCTCGCGCTCGTCGGCACGGTGGCGGCCGCCGTGCCACTGCTGCTCACCAACCTGCTGTTCCCGCGGTTCGGCATCACGCCGCCGTCCAGCACGTACGTCTACCACACGGCCTTCGCCGACGTGGCGGTGGCGTTCAGGGAGCGTCCTGAGCTGTTCACCGAGCAGGACAAGGCGCTCATGACCTCGGTCGCGCCGCTCACCAGGTGGTGGGAGGGCGGCACCTGCGCCACGGTCAACCTGCTCATCTGGCGCCGCGACTTCAGCTGGCAGGCCGCCGACGCGCACGCGACCGAGCTGCTCGACCTGTGGAAACGGCTGCTGACCAGCGAGCCCGGGATGATCGTCGACGCCCGGTTGTGCCGGGGGGCGATCGCGTGGAGCCCGGTGCAGGACCCGTTCGTGGTGGGCGGGATGACGTACCGGTTCTCCCGGCGGCCCACCGCCGACACGTACGTGGGGCCCGGCAAGGTGCCGGACTTCGCCGGTCGTGGGGTGTTCTCGCTCCGGCCGCTGTCGGCCGAGCTGAACCAGGTGGCCGAGCCGTGGCTGACGGGGGCGCTGGCCCCGGAGTGGGACTGGGTGTTGTGGCGGGGGGCGTCGTGGGCCTACCTGTCGTACGCGGCGGTGGCGCTCGGGGCGCTGGCCCTGCGCAACCGCTATGTGCTCGGGGTGGCGGCGGTCGTGGCCGGGCAGCAGCTCGCCGTGCTGGCCAACATCTCGGCGCAGGACTTCCGGTACATGGCCACGCCGATCTTCGTCGGGCTGCTGCTGGTGCCGCTGCTCGTCGGGAGCGTCGGACGGCTGCTGCTCGCCGCGGCCAGGTGGGCGTGGCGGGCGCTGCGCCGCCGGGCCACGCCCGCCGCGGAAGGCGGCTAGGCCAGATCCTGGCCGTCGGGCAGCCGGGTACGGCCGGGCAGCCGCACCACGGTGACGAAGAACTCGTCGATCTGCCGGATGACGGCCATGAACTGCTCCAGGTCCACGGGCTTGGTCACGTACGCGTTGGCGAACAGCTTGTAGCTGCGCAGGATGTCCTCCTCGGCCGAGGAGGTGGTCAGGACGACGACCGGGATCGCCCGCAGCTCCGGATCGCCCTTGATCTTCTCCAGCACCTGCCGCCCGTCGTACTTGGGCAGGTTGAGGTCGAGCAGGACGAGGTCGGGCCGGGGCGCGCCGACGTGCGCACCGCGCTGGTAGATGAAGTCGAGCGCCTCCAGGCCGTCGCGCACGACGTGGAGGTTGTTGCGGATCTTGTTGTCCTCGAACGCCTCGCGGGTGATGAGCTCGTCACCGGGATCGTCCTCCACCAGGAGCACTTCGATGGGCTGGACGGTCATTCGGGTGCTCCTTCGTCGGTGACGGCGGGCAGGGTGAAGCTGATCCGGGCTCCCTCGGTGTGGCCGGTGTCGAGCCAGATCGTACCGCCGTGGTTCTCCACGATCTTCTTGCACATCGCCAGGCCGATGCCGGTGCCGCTGTACGCCTCCCGGCTGTGCAGGCGCTGGAAGATGACGAAGATCTTATCGGCGAACTCGGCGTCCACGCCGATGCCGTTGTCGGTGACCGAGAACAGCCACTCCTTCTCCCGCTGCTCGCAGGTGATCCGGACGCGGGGTGCGCGGTCGGGGGCGCGGAACTTCAGCGCGTTGCCGACGAGGTTCTGCCAGAGCATGCCGAGCATCGTGGGGTCGCCGATCACGTTCGGCAGCGGGTCGGGCCGCTCGATCTCGGCGCCGGTCTCCTCGATCACCGTCGACAGGTCCACCAGTGCCTTGTCGAGCGACTCCTCCAGCTCGACCGGCTTGCGGTCGTCGTACAGGCGGCCGACGCGGGAGAAGGTGAGCAGGTCGTTGATCAGGACCTGCATGCGGGTGGCGCCGTCGACGGCGAAGTGGATGTACTGGACGCCGCGCTCGTCGAGCACGTCGCCGTAGCGCTTCTGGAGCAGCTGGCAGAACGTGGCGATCTTGCGCAGCGGCTCCTGGAGGTCGTGGGAGGCGACGTAGGCGAACTGCTCCAGCTCGGCGTTCGACCGCCGCAGCTCCTCGGCCTGGGCGTCGAGGCCCGCCGCCTGCTCGCGCAGCAGGACGTGCTGCTTGCGGGACTCGTCGAGGGCGAAGACGATCTTCGTGCGCATCGACTCCACGTCCCGCGCGACCTCGCGGATGTCGGCCGGCCCGCTGACGGGGATGACCCGGTCGAAGTCGCCGCCGGCGATGTCGCGGGCGGCTTCGCGCAGCTCGTCGAGCGGACGGCCGATCGCCCGCCGCAGCAGGACCGCCATCGCGACGCCGGCCAGCAGGAACAGGATCAGCATGATGACGAAGGCCAGGTTGCGCACCTGCTCGACCCGCGCCAGCTCCTCCTGGGCGCGCTGGCGGGTCTTGGCCAGCCGGTCGTCCTGCCGGTCGAGCAGCGCCCTGATCTCGTCGAAGGCGTGCTTGCCGCTCTCGATGCGGCTCGCGGAGATGACGCCGTCGGCCCGCTTGTCGGCGGTGAGCGGCTCGGCGTAGTCGCGCCGCCAGGCGGCCGCCGTGTCGCTGACGGCCTGCAGCTCGCCCTTCAGCTCCGGACGGTCGCCGATGAGCGCGGCGATGCGTTCGCGGCTGCGCCGCTCGGCCTCCACGCCCGCCGTGTACGGCTCAAGAAAGTCCTCGTTGCCGGTCAGCAGGAAGCCGCGTACGCCGGTCTCCTGGTCGATGAGCGTGCTGCGCAACTGGGCGGCCTCGATCCTGGCCGGCGAGATGCGCAGGATGACCTGGTCCGACAGCCGGGCGGTGCGGTCGAGCATCACGGTGGCGACCACGACGCAGGTGACCACCAGGACCGACACGGCCGCGATCATCAGCACGAACCAGCCGTGCACGGTCAGCCGCCGCCAGCCCTGCTCATCCGCCCGCGTACGGGAAACCTTGTGCACGGCCCGCCTCTCCGGCACGGACGCCTGTCCGCTCACGATTCGTCTTTCCAGCGCAGGTGCACGACGGCGACGTCGTCGGCCGTCGCGTCGTGGACGGAGGCCGCCTCGACGTCGGCGAGGATCGCGTCGAGCAGGGCCTCGCTGCCGAGGCCGGTCCACCGGTGGGACAGCTCCAACAGGCCCTCCTCGCCCAGCCACCGCGGCGCCTCCCCCGGCAGCCGTCGCTCGAAGAGGCCGTCGGTGTAGAGCGTCACGCCGCCGCCCTCGGGCAGCTCCAGCAGGTCCTCCTCCCAATCGGCCTCGATGGGCAGGCCGAGCGCGGGCCCCTGGCGGGGGTCGGCGAGGAGTACCGAGTCGGCCGTGTGCAGCAGCAGGCCGGGATGCCCGGCGCGCCAGACGCGCATGGTGTGCCGGTCGGGCTCCAGGACGACGGTGGACATCGTGACGAAGATCTCCGAGCCGGCCCGTTCGGCCAGGAGGATGCGTTCGAGCTGGCGCAGCAGGGGGACGCCGGTCACGCCGTTGAGCACCAGCGCGCGCCAGGCGATGCGCAGGCAGACGCCGAGCGCGGCCTCGTCGGGTCCGTGGCCGCACACGTCGCCGATCACCGCGTGCACGACCTTGTCGTCGGTCTCGACGACGTCGAAGAAGTCGCCGCCCAGCGTGGACGACCCGCGGCTGGCCCGGTAGCGGGAGGCGACCTCCAGCGGCATCTGCTGCAGCAGCGGCGACGGCAGCAGGCCGCGCTCCAGGCGGGCGTTCTCCTTGGCCCGCATGCGCTCGGTGTGCAGCGCCACGGCCGCCTGCTCGGCCTGCTTGCGCTGGATGGCGTAGCGCAGGGTGCGGCCCAGCCATTCGGCCTCGACCCGGCCTTTGACCAGGTAGTCCTGGGCTCCGGCGGTCACCGCGGCGAGGCCCGCGCCCTCTTCGGCCAGGCCGGTCAGCACGACGACGGCGGCGTCCCCGGCCTCCTCCAGCACCGACGACAACGCGGAGAACTCGTAGGAGTCGGGCAGGCCGAGGTCGAGCAGCACGCACTGGGGACGCAGCCGGGCCAGCGCCCTGCGCGCCTCGTCGACCGAGCGCGCCCACTCCAGCCGCACGGCGAGGCCGCTGTCCTCCAGCAGCGCCTGGACGATCAGCGCATCCTGCGGATCGTCCTCCACGAGCAACACCAACGGCTGCCGGTCATCCTCACTCGCATGGGCCATGTTGGCAATTGCACCCTTCGTCACCGGCACCGAGCTCTAGCGAATCGACGCCTCAGGTGCCCCACTGCCCACTCCGGCCAAGATTTGGCCCAAACTCACCGACTTTTCCCAGAAAACTTTCCGGTATGCGTCCACGGGCTGAGCAATCGTCACGGGCCAGGATCCGGCGGGCACGGCGAATCGACCTCTTTCCACCATAACCAATGCTCTGACCTGCATTAACCGCTCATGGCCGGACATGCGAACGGTCCGGACCGAAGCCGGCCCGGACC
Source organism: Nonomuraea sp. NPDC047529 (assembly GCF_040642995.1). Lineage (NCBI taxonomy): Bacteria > Bacillati > Actinomycetota > Actinomycetes > Streptosporangiales > Streptosporangiaceae > Nonomuraea > Nonomuraea sp. NPDC047529. The sequence continues at coordinate 33,504 of NZ_JBEYTJ010000031.1, forward strand.
GTCAGCACAACGGCGTCACTCCCACTCGATGGTGCCCGGGGGCTTGCTCGTCACGTCGACGACCACCCGGTTGACCTCGCGTACCTCGTTGGTGATGCGGGTGGAGATGCGCGACAGGACGTCGTAGGGCACCCGCGCCCAGTCGGCCGTCATCGCGTCCTCGGAGGTCACGGGCCGCAGCACGACCGGGTGGCCGTAGGTGCGGCCGTCGCCCTGCACGCCCACCGAACGCACGTCGGCCAGCAGCACCACCGGGCACTGCCAGATCTGCCGGTCGAGGCCGGCGCGGGAGAGCTCTTCGCGGGCGATGGCGTCGGCCTCGCGCAGCAGCGCCAGGCGGTCGCGGGTGACCTCGCCCACGATGCGGATGCCGAGCCCCGGGCCCGGGAACGGCTGCCGCCAGACCATGGCGGGCGGCAGGCCCAGCTCTTCGCCGGCCCTGCGGACCTCGTCCTTGAACAGCGCGCGCAGCGGCTCGACCAGCTTGAACTGGAGGTCTTCCGGCAGGCCGCCGACGTTGTGGTGGGACTTGATGTTGGCGGTGCCCGTGCCGCCGCCGGACTCGACGACGTCGGGGTAGAGAGTGCCCTGGACCAGGAAGTCGACCGGGCCGTCGGCCATGATGGCGCGCTGCTCGTCCTCGAAGACGCGGATGAACTCGCGGCCGATGATCTTCCGCTTCTCCTCCGGGTCGGTGACGCCCTCCAGCGCCTTCAGGAAGCGGTCGGAGGCGTCGACGACGCGCAGCTTGACGCCCGTGACGGCCACGAAGTCGCGCTCGACCTGCTCGGCCTCGCCCTTGCGCAGCAGCCCGTGGTCGACGAAGACGCAGGTGAGCCGGTCGCCGATGGCCCGCTGGACGATCGCGGCGGCCACCGCGGAGTCGACGCCGCCCGACAGCGCGCAGATGGCGCGGCCGTCGCCGACCTGGCGGCGCACGGACTCGACGGAGTCTTCGACGATGTTGAGCATCGTCCAGGACGGACGGCAGCCGGCCGCGTCGAGGAAGTGCTTGAGCACGGCCTGACCGTGCTCGGAGTGGAGCACCTCGGGGTGGAACTGCACGCCGTAGAGGCCGCGCTCGGGGTGCTCGAAGGCGGCGACCGGCGTCTCGCTCGTGGACGCGGTCACCGCGAAGCCCTCGGGGGCCGCGGCCACGCTGTCGCCGTGGGACATCCAGACCGTCTGCGCGGCGGGCAGCCCCTGGAAGATGACGCCCTCGTCGAGCACCTGGAGCGCGGTGCCGCCGTATTCGGCGACGCCCGTGCGGGCGACCTCGCCGCCCAGCGCCTGGGCCATGGCCTGGAAGCCGTAACAGATGCCGAACGTGGGCACGCCGGTCGAGAACAGGCCGTGCGGCACGGGCGGCGCGCCTTCGGCGTAGACCGAGGACGGGCCGCCGGACAGGATGATCGCCTTGGGCTTCTTGGCCATCATCTCCTCGACGGGCATCGTCGAGGGCACGATCTCGGAGTAGACGTGGCACTCGCGCACCCGCCTGGCGATGAGCTGCGCGTACTGTGCGCCGAAGTCGACCACCAGCACTGTGTCGAATTCAGACACCGTGAGAACCCCCCAAAGGCGAAATGCGGTGCCTTCATTGTATCGGCCTCGGGTATTACGCCTGGCCTCACACCCGCACTCGTGCTAACACAGAACGGTGGATCTTGTCTGGCCGGCCTTGGCGTGGGTCGTGTGGGCCGCCGCGCTGGCCGCCGCGTTCGGGTTGACGACGCGCCGGGCCGCCTCTCCCCCGCCCGTCCCTGCTCCCCAGGCGCCGCCGTCCGTCGTCGAGCTCTTACGCGGGCTGCGCGCCGGCGAGGTCTTCCACGCCACGGTCTTCGACCTGGCCAGGCGCGGGTTCCTGACGATCCGGGGCGACCGGCTCACGCTCTCCGCGAACGGCGAGGGGCAGTTGTGGCCGTACGAGCGGTGGGTGCTCGACCGGATGGCCGCGCGGCTGGCGGGAGCGCCGCAGGCGCCGGTCGTCGCTGTGATGCCGGACAGCGGCGACCTCGACGCCGAGTTCGTGCCCCTGGTGCGGCAGAGCGCCATCGACCTCGGGCTGGCCCGGCGGCGCTGGCAGAGCATGCTCGTGCCGCTGCTGCTGGCCGCCACGCTCGCCGTCCCCTGGTACGTCACCATCTCCCAGGCGGGCGTGTCGTGGCCCGGCTGGATCGCCACGGCGGGGGCGTTCGTGGCCGGGACCGCGCTGCTGCTGGGCGGGCGCGGCTTCCTGCTGACGCCGCTCGGCCGCGAGGTCGCCGGGCCCGAGCCCGCGCCGGTGGACCCGCGACAGGAGTGGATCTTCACCGGCGACGAGTGGCGCGGCGTCCTGGTCGAGCCCGCGCCCCGCGACGGCGGCGCGGCCAAGCGGCAGGAGGTCGAGGGCCGGGTGGTCAAGCGCTGGATCGTGACCGAGCACGGCGACGACCTGTCCTCCTCGCGCACCTGTTACGTGGCGGTGCACGACGGCACCTCGGAGCGGGCGCCGGCCTACCGGGCCAAGGAGCGGTTCTACCAGGACGTGCTGCCGGGCGACTTCGTCCGGCTGCTGGTCAATCCCCGGCGTGGGAGCGTGGTGAGCGTGCTGGTCCACGAGCGCCGCTGGTAGCGCCGGGCAGGTCGCCGGCCAGCAGGAGCTCGGTCTGCCTGCGCAGGCGGTCGCCGAACTCGGGGTGGGTCAGCACGAGGAAACGTTCCTCGTGGATGGCCCGGACGACGAGGGCGGCGACCTCGGCGGGCTCGACGCCGCGCGCCATGGCCGCCGCGACGGCCTCTCGGGCGGCCGACTCGTCGTCCGTCGGGGTGGTGACCAGGTCGGCCGGGCGGGAGCGGTCGGAGTCGTCGATCCGCGTCCGGACCGCGCCGGGGCAGAGCGCGGTCACGCGGAGCTTGGAGCCCACGGTGGCGAGGTCCTGGGCGAGCGACTGGGAGGCGGCCAGCGCGGCGTACTTGGTGATCGCGTAGCCGCCCGCGCCCGGCGCGGCGAGCAGCCCGGCCACGGACACGGTGTTGACGACGTGCCCCTCGGTGTCCTGCCGGATCATGCGCGGCACGAACGCGTGCACGCCGTGCAGCACGCCCCACAGGTTCACGCCGAGCAGCCAGGCGAAGTCCTCGGCGGTCCTGGTCCACATGTGACCGCCCTGGTAGACGCCGGCGTTGTTGCACAGCACGTGCACCGCGCCCAGCTCGCCGAAGCTCCGGTCGGCCAGGTGCCGCACGGCGGCCGCGTCGGAGACGTCGGTGACCTGCGTGAGCACCTCGCCCGGCCCGGCGGACGCCTTCTCCGCGAGCGCGGCCGTCCCGGCCAGCCCGCCGGGGTCGACGTCGGCCAGCATCAACGCCATGCCCTCGGCGGCGAACCGGACGGCCAGGGCCCTGCCGATGCCGCTGGCCGCGCCCGTCACCACCGCGACCTTGCCGGACAGTTCACGCACCGCCTGAACCTCCCTAGCGCTCGCTCGGTCCCCCCGACGCTACAGGATCGCGCCGAGCAAACCCAGGGGCGGCGAGCCGAGGTCGAACAGCGCCTTGTGGAAGCGCTGGAGCGTGAAGCCCGCCCCCCACTGCTCGCGTGCCTGCTCGCGCAGGTCGAGGATGAGCAGCTTGCCCCAGGTGTAGCGGCCGTACGTCGGGTCGAAGGAGGCGCGGCGGGCCTCCGACAGCGCGGCGGGACCGGCCAGGTGGGTGTCGGACTCGAAGCGCCTGGCGCCCTCCTCGACCGTCATCTGCCCGGTGTGCACGCCGATCGCGCAGGCCAGCCGGGTGACCCGGATCAGGGCCTCCACCCAGACGCCGATCTCGAAGCGCGGGTCGTCGGGCGCGAAGCCCTCCTCGACGCACAACTCCTCGGCGTAGTGCGCCCAGCCTTCGACGAAGGCCATCGACTGCAGCAGCCGCCGCACGTCCGAGGGGGCCCGGCGCAGCGCGCGGGCGTGCGAGAAGTGGCCGGGGGCCACCTCGTGCACGTTGATGGCGGGCAGCGTGGTGGCGCTGAAGACCTCCAGCCACTCCTCCTGGTCGCGCTCGCTCCAGGACGCGTCCGGCGGGGTGATGTGGTACCAGGAGGGCCCTTCGGGCTCGCCCGGCGAGTTCCACGCCATCATGGCCATGGCCCAGCGGCGCGACTCCGGCGCCAGCCCGACCAGGCACTCGCCGTCGTGGTAGGGCACGAGGTCCTTCTCGCGGGTGAAGGCGATGGCCTGTTCGGTGCCGATCCTGGCCGCCTCGATCACGCCGTCGGCGTCGGGGTGGTCCTTGACCAGCTCGCGTACGACGTCGAGGGGCGGTTCGGAGCGTCCGAGCTTCGCGCAGGACTCGGCGAGCAGCCCCATGAGCCGGTCGCGTTCGGCGTCGGCGCGCTCGGCCAGCCTGCCCAGGTCGACCGGCAGGCCCTCGGCGCTGCTCATGAGCTTGACCAGGGCCGCGCCGCCGAGCGCCGCGTCGGGGTCGCCCTCGGCGGCGGCCCGCGCGACGTGGGCCACGAGCCTGCCGTGGGCCTCGATCGCGGCCTCGTCGGTGATGCCCGCGGCCAGGCCCTTCACCGCGCCCAGCAGGGACGTGGCGACCGGCGCCGCGACCTGGTCGAGCGAGGCGATCGCGGCGTCCACGGCGGCCGGCCACTGCGCCAGGTGGGCGGCCTTGGCGGCGGCGCGCTCGGCCTCGGGGCCGTAGTCGCGGTCGTAGCAGGCCAGGTCGAGGTTGGACAGGTGGATCAGCGGGTTCCTGCGGTGCAGCTCCAGCTCGCCGAGCTGGGCGCGCATGGTCTCCTCGAAGATCTGCAGGTGCTCGGCGTCGTGCGGGTCGGCCGGCGCCTCGCCCTTGCCCAGGCGCTCCAGACCGGCCCGTACGCCCTCGGGAGACAGGTCCTGGATCTGGCCGTCGTACTCGTGCCTGCCGCCCCCTTCGCGCGCCTCGGACACCATCAAGTCGGTGATCGCGCGCAATCTGGGGTCAAGTTCTGTCATGTCGCCGACGCTAGCGCACGGCCCTGATCCTGAGGACCCCGACGGAGCCGACCAGCGAGATCACGATGCCCACGACGAACAGCGCCGGGTAGCCGCCCGTCCCCACCACGACGGCGGCGAGGGCGGGCGCCAGGATCTGCGGCCCGGCGTTGGCGATGTTGATGACGCCCATGTCCTTGCCCGCGTCGTCGGGGTCCGGCAGCACCTTCGCCACCAGGGCCATGTCCACGGCCAGGTAGACGCCGAACGCGATGCCGTGCGCGACGTTGTAGACGATCATGCCCTCGAACGTCGGCATCACCAGCGGGATGCCCAGGAACACCGCCGAGGACAGTCCGGCGACGAGCGCGAACAGCCGGAAGCGGCCGAGGCGGTCGGAGATCGGGCCGATCACGAGCACCGCGAGCAGCGTGGCGGCCTGGCCCGTAAGCATCAGCAGGCCCATCGTGGCGACCACCTCGCCCTTGGGGATCTTGATGAAGTCCTCAAGGAGGAAGAGGTTGAAGGTGAAGATGACGAAATATCCGAGCATGACGCCGAAGCGGGACACGAAGGCCCAGGTGAAGTCCGGGCTCTTCAGCGGGCGTACGAACCCGGCCAGGAACGCCCTCAGGCCGAACGGCTCGCGCGCCATCCCCACCGAGGACGTGTCCGGCGTCGCGACCACGACCAGCACCGCCGCGACCAGCAGCAGCACCATCGCCACGTAGTACGCCCCGCCGGCGGCCAACTGCGGGAACACGACGAACATGATCGACGCCGCGATGGTGGCCAGCGGCGTGCCGAGCCCGAACAGGCCGGAGTAGGTGCCGTACCGGCTCGGCGGGACCCGGTCGGGCAGGATCGCGGTCATGGCGGCCTGGTAGCCGTTCATGATGGTCTGCACGCCCGCCCAGCTGATGCCGAGCATGAGCACGCTGCCCGCGTTGGCCTGCGCGAACAGGGCGAGCACGCCGAGCAGGACGCAACCGAGTATCCACGGCGAGCGGCGGCCGAAGCGTGACCTGGTCCGGTCGGAGATCTGGCCGAAGACGGGGTTGGCGAGGGTGGCCATGAGCGGGCCGATCGAGTTGGCCAGGCCCAGCGCGGCCACGTCGTTGACGCCGGTGATGCGCTGCACGTGCACGGGCAGGACGAACGCGCCCACGCTCATCCACAGGAACATGACGGCGACGTTGGCCAGCGGAAGCGTCAGGTGGAGCGGCCCGAGCCGCCGGGTGTCCCTGTGCGCGCCGCTCAGAACTTCAGCCATGGGGGGACCTTTCCGAGCAGTGATGATACGTATCACCGACGATTGCTCTGGACTGTAGGTCGCACGGGAAGGGCTGACAAGACGCGCGTCCAACTCGTTACGCACCTCAGGCGCTGGCCCTGATCACCAGCCGGGGCTCGAACCGGGCGACGACCTCGCCGGCCACGGACGGCCGCTCTCCTCGGACGATCCCGTCGACCTCGCCCGCCAGGTCGGCCGGGCTCGCGGTGGCGTCGAAGTGCACGCTGGTCAGCCGGGGCCGCATGAGCGTGCAGATCGGCAAGTCGTCGGCGCCGACGACGGCGACGTCCTCGGGGACCCGCAGACCGGCGTCCTGCAACGCGCTGATCAGCAACATCGCGTACTCGTCGTTGTAGGCGAAGACGCCGTCGGGCAGGTCGCCCGCGCGGACGATCCGCCCCGCCTCCTCCTCGGAGAAGGCCAGGTCGATGCGCGCGGCCCCGGGAACGACCTCCCGCACCCCCGCCAGCCGGGCCCGTCCCATGGCGTCGACGCCCTCCTCCCGGGGCACGACGGCCGCCAGCCGCCGGCTCCCCCGTTCGACCAGGTGGCGGGCGGCCGCGGCACCGAGGGCCCGGTGGTCGAACACCACGGCCGGCACCAGGGGCGAGGGCTGGTCGGACAGGCCGACGACGGCCCGGACGCCCGAGGCGTGCAGCAGGTCCACGGCGGGCCTGGTCAGCCGCGCGGCCTCGACGATGACGGCCGAGGGCCGCAGGGCGAGCCAGCTCCTGGCCGCCGCCACGCCCTTGAGGGTGCGCTCGCCGTACTGGACGAGGGTGTAGCCGCGGGCCCTGAACTCCTCCTCCAGCTCGTCGAACACCTGCTGCGCCAGCCGGCCCACCCTGGCCCGCGACAGCGGCATGAGCACGATGCCGCTGCGGCCCGTACGCAGCGTGCGGGCGGCGGCGTCGGGCACGTAGCCCAACCGGGCGGCGGCGTCGCGGACCCGCCTGCGGGTCTCCTCGCTCACGCGGGCGTGGGGGTTGTCGGTGAGCACGTAGGAGACCGTGGCCTGTGAGACTCCCGCGGCCCTGGCCACGTCGACGCTGGTCGGCGGGCGGTCCCCCCTTGTCGTGTTCACGGGGTGGATGGTATCAACTGCTTATACGTATAATCTGGAGAGGCTGCCGCATGAAGCTGCACACTCGTGAATGGGGCTCGGGCGACCGCCTGGCCGTCCTCGTCCACGGCATCATGGCCGACTCGCGCTGCTGGTGGCGGGTGGGCCCCGAGCTGGCCGCGCGCGGCTACCGGGTCATCGCCGTCGATCTGCCCGGCCACGGCGAGAGCCCCCGCGCCGACGCCTATCCGCCCGAGCTGTTCGCCTCGTCGCTGGCGGAGTCGGTGCCCGCGCACCCCGAGCTGGCCATCGGGCACTCGCTCGGCGGTCTCACGCTCGGCCTCGCCGTCGAACGGCTCATGCCCGTACGGGCGATCTACTCCGATCCGGCCTTCCGCCTGCCGACGCCGGAGAGCGGCGCCCTGGAGTCGATGGCGGAGTTCACCGACGAGACCGGCGAGCTGATCGCCGCTCTGCACCCCGGCTTCTCGGCCGAGGAGGTGGCGGTCGAGGTCGAGATGCTCGCACGCTGGGACCGCGGGTCGGCGCTGTCGCTCGTCGAGGCGTCCGGCATGGACTTCACGCCCGCGCCCGTCGTGCCGTCGCTGGTGCAGGTGGCCGACCCGAGTCTCCTGGTGCCGCCGGCGTTCCAGGAGGAGTTGCGGGGCAAGGGGTTCGAGGTGCGCGTGGTCGCGGGGGCCGAGCACACGATCCACCGCCACCTGTTCGAGGACTTCCTGGCGGGGCTGGAGGGCTGGATCAGACCCGCTTCCGCAGCTCGGTGAGGCGTGCGGCGACGTCGAGGCCCTTGGCGGCGGCCCAGGCGTCGTCGTGGTAGGTCGCCAGGTGCCGGTCGGCCGCGTCGCCCACCAGCGAGACGACCGTGCCGGTCTCGCCCCTGGCCCGCATGCGCGCGGCCAGGTCGAGCGCGGCCCACAGCGCGGTGCCGGACGAGCCGCCCACCGGCAGCCCGGTGACCTCCCTGATGAGCCGGGCCCCCGCCACGCTCGCCGCGTCGGGCACCGGGACCACCAGATCGACCAGGTCGGGCCGGAACCCCGGCTCCACGCGCGGACGGCCGACGCCCTCGATCCGCGAGGGCATGCCGGTGGCGTAGTCGGGCACGTCGAGCGTCCAGCCCGGGAAGTACGCGGAATTGTCGGGATCGGCGACGGCCACCCGGCAGCCGAACTGCCCGGCCACGGCCCCCAGCGTGGCCGAGGTCGCGCCCGTGCCCGCGCCCGTCACCACCCAGTCGGGACGGACCTGGGCGAACAGCTCCTCGGCCAGGTCGTGCGGCGCGGCCCGGCCGAACTGGTCGAGGAAGTGGCCGCCGATCCGCCTGGCCGCGTCGTAGATGGCCAGCGGCGGCGTGACGAACCGGCACTCGCCGCCGAGCGCCTCCACCGCGCGAGCCCGCGCCGGGTCGTGCCTCCCCGGCATGACCACGACATAGGGCAGGCCGAGCCGCCGGGCGAACCACGCCTGCGCGACCGCCGCGTTGCCGCCGGTGGCCTCGACCACGGTAGTGCCCTCGGTGACCAGGCCGTCGAGCACCGCCTGCCGGAACAGGGCCCTGGCGTGCCGGTGCCGCAGGCTGCCCGTCGGCTGGCCGGACTCGTCCTTCAGCAGCAGGCGCACGCCCGGGACCCGGACGGGGAAGTCGATCAGCCTGGTGGGGGGCCCGGCGGCCAGCGCGTCGAGCGCGCGCGTGCTCCAGCTCACCGGACCACCATGTCAGGACGAGGTCAGGAAAGCTCCACCTGTTCGCCAGGGGCGAGCAGCACGAACCGCTCGCCGAGCCCCGCGAACGCCTTCTCCAGCGTGTCGCGGCCCTGCGTGAAGTGCGCCCACTGCTCGAAGTGCAGCGGGACGACGTGCCGCGCGCCCAGGATGTCGGCGGCGGTGACGGCGTCCTCGCTGGTCAGCGTCAGGAAGCCGTCCACCAGCGGGGTGCGCGCGCCGCCGGCGAACAGCAGCGCCACGTCGATCTGGGGGAACCTGGCGGCCACGGCCCGTACGACGTCGAGCGAGGCGTTGTCGCCGCTCACGTAGACGGTGGGCAGGCCCTCGCCGCTCAGCACGAAGCCGGTGACCTCGCCCGTCAGGTGCTCGGTCCCGTCGGGGCCGTGCTGGGCGGGCACGCCGGTCACCCGCACCGGGCCGACCTCGGTCTCGCTCCAGTTGGGCAGGGCGCGCACCGGCTCGCCCACCCGCTCGGCCGCCGACGCGGTGGACAGCGCCAGCGGCACCGTGGCGAGGAGCGCACGGCCCGCATTGTCCAGGTTGTCGGGGTGCTGGTCGTGCGAGAGCAGCACGGCGTCCACCGGGCCCACCTCGTCAGGGGCGAAGGCGGGGCCGGCCGTCTTCTTGAGCACCCTGGCGCCGACCGGGTGGTCGCCCGGCGCGTCGAAGGTGGGGTCGACCAGCAGCCGCACGCCGCCCAGCTCGATGACGGCGGTAGGACCACCGGCGTAACGAATCTTCATGTCCGTCAACGACACGGCGGCACGGCGGGTTTATTCCGCAGGCCGTCGAGCACCCGGGTCAGCGTGCGATGGCAGAGCGCGCGGAAGTCGGGCTCCGCCATGCCCATCCGGCCGCTCAGGTACTGCTGGACCAGGCCCTGGGTGCTCGCCGTGACCGCGAGCGTGGTCTCCAGCGGGTCGTCCTCGCGCAGCACGCCCGTGCGCATGCCCTCCTCGACCAGCGCCACGACCACGCTGAACGGCGGGCCCTGGCCGTCGTGGAAGTCGTCGGGGAAGCGGCGGGCCCGCGCCCAGGCGTCGGAGATCAGGAAGTGGTACAGGTGGGGGCTGCCGAGCGCGAAGTCGAGAAAGTCGTCGAGCGCCGCCCTCACGCGTTCCTCCAGGCCGCCCGTCCGGGGCCGGCGGGCCCACGCCTCGGCCAGCTCGCGGGCGGCGGCGTCGGCGACGGCACGCAGCAGGGCCTCCCTGTTGGGGAAGTGCCGGTAGATGGCCATGGCGGTGACGCCCACGGCCTCGCCCACGCGCCGCATGCTGACGGCCTCGGCGCCCTCCTCCAGCAGGATGCGCCGGGCCACGGCCTCGATGCGCGCCGCCGTCCCTCGCTCACTCACGTTTACAGTGTATACAGACGCAGTGCGCCCGGAGCCCGCTCCGGCACGGCCGGACTGCGGGGCGCCACCGGGGGCAGCCGCACGTACGGCGCGCCCGGGGCGGGCCTGGGGTCGGGGTCGCCCGCGTTGGGCCACAGGGACATGGCCCGTTCGGCCTGCGCGGTGATGGTGAGCGACGGGTTCACCCCCAGGTTGGCCGACACCGCCGAGCCGTCCACCACGTGCAGCCCCTCGTGGCCGTGGACGCGGTGGTAGGCGTCGATCACGCCGGTCTCGGGCGAGTCGCCGATCACGCAGCCGCCGAGGAAGTGGGCCGTGGTCGGGATGTCGAACAGGTCGAGCCAGGTGCCGCCGGGCACCCCGCCGATCTCGGCCGCCGCGTGCCGTACGGCCTCGTGCCCGGCCGGGATCCAGGTCGGGTTGGGCTCGCCGTGGCCGCGGGCCGACCGCAGGCCCCAGCGGGTGCGCCGGATGGTGATCGAGTTGTCCTTGGCCTGCATGACCAGCGCGATGACGGTCCGTTCCGACCAGCGGCGCAGGTCGAGCAGGCGCAGCGCCTCCATGGGCCGCGCGGCGACCTCCCGGAGCAGGCCGCGCCAGCGGGACTGGCCGCCGTCCACGAGCAGGGTGCGGAGCAGGCCCATGGCGTTGGAGCCGTCGCCGTAGCGCACGGGCTCGATGTGGGTCTCGGCGTCGGGGTGGATGGAGGAGGTGATGGCCACGCCCTTGTTGAGCTTCTCGCCGCCCGCCGAGGTGCGTTCGAAGCCGAGCAGGGCCTCGGAGTTGGTCCTGGTCAGCGTGCCGAGCCTGGGCGACAGGCGGGGCAGGTCGCCGGTGGCGCGCAGCTTGTGCAGCAGGCGCTGGGTGCCGTACGTGCCGGCCGCGAAGATCACCTGCTTGGCCGTGAACGAACGGCGGCGCAGCGCCGACCCGGTCCGGCGGGCGACGACCCGGTAGCCGCCGGAGGGCAGCGGACGCACCGAGGTGACCGTGCACTCCGGGTAGACCCGGGCCCCCGCCTGCTCGGCCAGGTGGAGGTAGTTCTTGACCAGCGTGTTCTTGGCGCCGTGGCGGCAGCCCGTCATGCACTGCCCGCACTCGATGCAGCCGCGCCGCTCAGGGCCCGCGCCGCCGAAGTACGGGTCGACGCCGTCCTCGCCGAAGTAGACGCCCACCGGGGCCAGGTGGAAGGTGTCGCCGACGCCCATCTTGTCGGCGACCCTGCGCATGATGTCGTCGGCGCGGGTGAAGGTGGGGTTCGTGACCGCGCCGAGCATGCGTTTGGCCTGGTCGTAGTGGGGGGCCAGCTCCGACTTCCAGTCGGTGATGCCGGCCCACTGCGGGTCCCGGAAGAAGGGGTCGAGCGGCTCGTAGAGGGTGTTGGCGTAGACCAGCGAGCCGCCGCCCACCCCGGCTCCGGCCAGCACCATCACGCCGGTGCCGCGTTCGCCGCGCAGCACGTGGATGCGCTGGATGCCCTTCATGCCGAGCCAGGGCGCCCACAGGAAGTCGCGCAGCTTCCACGACGTGGCCGGCAGCGTGGACTCGTCGAAGCGGCGGCCCGCCTCCAGCACGCCGACCTTGTACCCCTTCTCGCTCAGCCGCAGCGCCGATACGCTGCCGCCGAACCCCGAGCCGATGACCAGTACGTCGAACGTCACTTGATCCGCAGCTTCCGCATCGTCTTGAGGGTGCCGGCCAGGACGTCGGCCCACGTCTCGTACGTCAGGTCGAAGGGCGGCTCGAAGCCCAGCCAGGACGCCTGCGAGGCCACGGTCTTGGACTCGGTGTACCGCAGCAGGCCCTCCGCGCCGTGCCGGCGGCCGAGACCGGACGCCTTCATGCCGCCCATGGGCGCGTCGTAGGAGGCGTAGGCCGAGCCGTACCCCTCGTTGATGTTGACCGTGCCGGCCTTGACGCGGGCGGCCAGGGCGCGGCCGCGGGCCAGGTCGGTGGTCCAGATGGAGGCGTTCAGGCCGTAGATGGTGTCGTTGGCCAGCTCGACCGCCTCCTCCTCCGAGGTGAAGGAGTAGAGGGCGACCACCGGCCCGAACGTCTCGTTGCGGCACAGGTCCATGTCGTCGCGCACGCCGGTGAGCACGGTCGGCTCGTAGAACAGCGGGCCGAGGTCGGGTCTGGCCCGCCCGCCGGTCAGCACGGTCGCGCCCTTGGCCACGGCGTCGTCCACGTGGGCGCTGACCGCGTCGAGCTGGCGTCGCGAGGTGAGCGAGCCCATCTGGACCGACCAGTCGTGGCCCGCGCCGAGCTTGAGGTTCCCGACCTGCTTGACCAGGCGCGCGGCGAAGTCGTCGAACACGGACGCGTGCACGTACAGCCGCTCGATGGACAGGCAGAGCTGGCCCGCGTTGGTGAAGCAGGCCCTGATCGCCCCCTGGACGGCGAGCGCCAGGTCGGCGTCGGCGAGCACCACCATCGGGTTCTTGCCGCCGAGCTCCAGCGAGCAGCCGATGAGCCGCTTGGCCGCCTCCTCGGCGATCTTCCTGCCGCCCCTGGTCGACCCGGTGAACGCGACGTAGTCGGCGTCGTCGAGCAGCGCGTCGCCGATCTCGGCGGGCTCGCCCAGCACGACCTGCCAGATCTCGCGCGGCATGCCCAGCTCGGCCAGCAGGTCGATGGTCCACAACGTGGACATGGCGGTCTGGGTGTCCGGCTTGTGCACCAGCGCGTTGCCGGCCAGCAGCGCGGGCACGGCGTCGGTCACGCCCAGGGAGAGCGGGTAGTTCCACGGGGAGATCAGCGCGACCACGCCCTTGGGCTGGCGCAGCTCGGCCACGCGGGTGGCGCCGGGGAAGATGCCCTTGCGGCCGCGCGGCCCGAGCAGGCCGGGGGCCCGCCGCGCGTAGTAGAGGCTGCACCCGGCGACGTCGAGCACCTCCTCGAAGGCGTGCTTGCGGGCCTTGCCGGTCTCGTCCTGGACGATGTCGAGGATCTCGTCCCTGCGGTCGAGGATGGCGTCGTGCAGCAGCAGGAAGGGCCTGGCCCGCGCCGCGGCGGGCCTGGCCGCCCACTCGGCCTGGGCGGCCCTGGCTCGCTCGTAGGCCAGGCGTACGTCGTCGGCCGTGGAAATGGGCAGCTCGGCGAGCGGCTCGCCGGTGAAGGGGGCGGTGATCTGCCGGGTCTTGCCGCTGGACGTGACGTGCATGCCAGAAGGATATTCCGCTTGGCTACCGGCGGGTAGTTTTTGCGGATTCGCGGGGTGGGGTCAGAATCCTCTTATGCCATCGTTCGCTCCGCTACGCCCGGGAGATCCGGCGAGTCTGGCCGGCATGGATCTCCTCGGCAGGCTTGGCGAGGGCGGCCAGGGCGTCGTCTACCTCGCGAAAGATCATTCCGGCACGCACGTCGCCGTCAAATGGCTGCGTCCCGACCTGTCCGGCGACGACGTGAGCGTCGAACGGTTCCTGCGCGAGGTCCAGGTGGCCCAGCAGGTGGCGCCGTTCTGCACCGCGGCCGTCCTCGGCACCGGCGTCGAGCAGGAGCGGCCGTTCATCGTCAGCGAGTTCATCGAAGGGCCGTCGCTGCAGCGGGTGGTGCAGGAGGAGGGGCCGCGCACCGGGTCCACGCTGCACCGGCTGGCCATCGGCACCGCGACCGCGCTGGCCGCGATCCACCAGGCCGGCATCGTCCATCGCGACTTCAAGCCCGCCAACGTCATCCTGGGCGCCGACGGCCCGCGGGTGATCGACTTCGGCATCGCGCGGGCGCTCAACGCCACCTCGACGATCAGCAGCATGGTCGTGGGCACGCCGTCGTACATGCCGCCCGAGCAGATCATGGGCCACACCGTCGGGCCGGCGGCCGACATGTTCTCCTGGGCGAGCGCGATGGTCTACGCGGCGTCGGGGCGGGCGCCGTTCGGCAGCGACACCATGCCCGCCGTGATCAACCGGGTCCTCAACCAGCAGCCCGACCTGGGCGTGCTCGACGGCGCGCTGCGTGACGTGGTGGCCGCGTGCCTGGCCAAGGACCCGGCGCAGCGGCCGACGGCCGAGCAGGTGATCATGCGCCTGCTCCAGCACCCGATGCCGGCGAACTCGCCGATCCTCGCGGCGGCCGCCGCCGAAGCCGTCCCGGCCGGGCCTCCCCGGCCCGGACCGATGACCGCGCCCCCGCAGGGGCCCTTCCAGGGACCGCATCAAGGGCCGCCGCCGGGGCCGATGACCGGGCCCGTGCCCGGGGGCCCGCAGCCGTACCCGCAGCAGCAGTGGCGTCCGGCCGGACCGTACGCGCAGCCCACCCACCCGAACGTGCACCCCGGGCACCCGGCCAGGAAGAGCAGGGCACCGCTGGTCATCGGGGTCACGCTGGGCGTCGCCTTACTCGTGCTGGCCGGGCTCGCCGTGCTCATCGCCAACGACAGGGGGACCGTGGCCGCCGACGACGGCCGCACGCCCCCCGCGTCCGCCCAGCCGTCCGACCGGAGCCTCCCGACCGTCTCGCCGTCGGTCGCGCCGTCGGTCGCCGAGGTCTCCGTCCCCAAGGAGGGCCCGCGCCAGGCGCTGCCCGGCGCCGCGATCGGCCTGTACGAGAACACCTCCGACGCCATCGTCCTGACCTCGTACGAGATCTACGACAAGAAGAAGGACGACTGGATCGACCACGCCAGGGACTCGCTGCGCGGCCCGTTCCGCAAGTACGCCGGCAACTGGGAGTCGAACGTCTCCCCAGGCGGCCGCTACCTGGCCACCCGGGGCCGCAAGTACACCGACGACAACTACGACTACATCATCGTCAGCGACCGCCAGACGGGCGAGCGCACCACGATCAAGACCGTCCGCGGCCCGCTGATCGCCAGCATCCGCGGCTGGTCCGAGGACGGCTCGAAGATCCTGCTCAACATCGAGCGGAAGAGCGGCGAGACCTGGACCTACCCGGGCTTCGTCATCGTGGACGTCGCCACGAAGAAGGCCAGGATCGTCATGGTGGACGACACCGCCGTCCGCAAGACCGCCTTCGGCTGGGACGGCGAGGGCCAGGGCGTGGTCAACGTCTTCGGCCCCGAGAAGAACCGCAACCTGCGCTTCTTCGACGCCGCCGGCAAGGCCACGCGCGACGTGCGCTCGATCGGCACGCTGCCCGCCGGCACCCAGGACATCTTCTCCCCCTCGGGCGAGTCGTTCCTGTCCACCTGCCCCAACGGCAGCGACGGCGACACCTGCGTGTGGGACACCGAGTCGGGCGACCGCACGCACAAGTTCACCTCCGACTGCGACAAGGTGCTCGGCTGGTACGACGACAGCCGCCTCTACTGCTGGGAACAGGACAACAACACCAAGGACGAGATCCAGGTCGTCGACTTCAAGGGCACCCTCCTGCGCAGGATCCTCGACGTGCCCGGCGACGTGGACTTCAGCCCGGTCTTCACCGCCAACCCGGCCAAGGGCTCCTGAACCATCCGGCCCGCGCAGCCGTCAAGGAGGTCATGAAGACGCTGATCCGTACGGCCGTGACCGCCGCGGCCCTCGCCACGGTCACGGCGGCCTGCACCTCGGCGGCGACGGGCCAGGCGCCCGTGCCGAAGGTCACGCTCGACGCCGTCCGCCTGGTCGCCTACGACAGTTGCGACGACATGCTGTCGGGCCTGCGGGAGCACGCCGCGGAGAACGTCGGCCCCTGGGGCTTCGGCGGCCCGCAGATCATGTACATGGAGGACACCGCCACCACCGCGAGGGCGAAGACCACCTCCGACACCCCTGAGCACTCCACCACGAACGTGCACGAGGCGGGCGTGGACGAGCCCGACCTGATCAAGACCGACGGCAACCGGATCGTCACGGTCGTGGACGGCAACCTGCGGATCATCGACACCGCGACCAAGAAGGTCACCGCGTCGCTCAAGCTCACCAAGAAGGACGAGCCGACCTTCGCCCCCGCCGACCTGCTGCTGTCCGGCGACCGCGCGCTGGTGCTGTTCCGCGGCGGCGACATCATGCTCAAGCGCTTCGCGCCGCCCGGCGAGACCCGCTACGTCGTGGTCGACCTGGCCGGGCAGCCGAAGGTGCTCAGCACGATCCGGGCGCAGGGCTCGTACGTGGACGCCCGGATGATCGGCTCCACGGTCCGGCTCGTCACCCGCAGCCAGCCCGACATCACCTTCCCCGAGCCCAAGAGCCCGGACACCACCGAGGCCGACCGCAAGAAGGCCAACCAGGCCGTCGTACGGCAGGCGCCGCTCACCGCCTGGCTGCCCACGGTCGAGATCACCAGCGGGTCCGGCGCGGTCAAGAAGGACACGGTCAAGTGCGAGCGGGTCAGCCACCCCGCCGACTACACCGGCACCTCGCTGCTGACCGTCCACACCATCGACCTGGCCCAGGACGTCGCCGCGACCGGCACCGAGCCCATCAGCCTGGCCGCCGACGGCGACACCGTCTACGGCAGCGGCAAGAGCCTGTACGTCGCCAGCAACCCCCGCTGGTGGTTCCCGATGGTCACCGAACCGATGCCCGTCGAGCCCGTGCCGACGGCCACCGACGGGGCCCCGGCCGTCGAGCCCACGCCGAGCGACCCGGCCGTGACCACCGGCCCGGCCGAACCGGCGGTCACCAGCAGCGCCCCCGCCACGCCCGCCACGTCCGCCACGTCCGCGCCCGCCACGCCCGCCACGTCCGAGCCCGCCCCCGACCCCACTCCGACGGCCCCGCCCGAGGAGACCGAGGTCCACCGGTTCGACATCGGCGCCCCCGGCGCTCCCACGTACGTGGCCTCCGGCAAGGTCCCCGGCCGCCTGCTGAACCAGTACTCGCTGTCGGAGTACGAAGGCCACCTCCGCGTCGCCACCACCCTCACCTCCACCGACGGCAAGGACAGCGCCAGCAGCGTGTACGTGCTCGCCGCCGACACCATGGCCAAGGTCGGCGAGGTCGGCGGCCTCGGCCGGGGCGAGCGCATCTATTCGGTCAGGTTCATCGGCCCAGTGGGCTACTGCGTGACGTTCAAGCAGGTGGACCCGCTCTACACGCTCGACCTGCGCGACCCGGCCGCCCCCAAGGTGACCGGCGAGCTGAAGATCACCGGCTACTCGGCGTACCTGCACCCGGGCGCCGACGGCCGGCTGATCGGCATCGGCCAGGAGGCCAGCGACAAGGGCAGGACGCTCGGCACGCAGGTCTCGCTGTTCGACGTCAGCGACCCGGCCGCCCCGCGCAGGCTGTCGCAGCTCTTCCAGAAGGAGGCGGGCTCCGAGGCCGAGTGGGACCCGCACGCGTTCCTGTACTGGCCCAAGACCGGCCTGTCGGTGATCCCGCTGATGACCCCCAAGGAGTCGGGCGCGCTGGTGCTGAAGATCGACGACTCGGCCGTGACGAAGCTCGGCATGATCAAGCACCCGACGCACCAGGCCGAGGACTACGCCTACCAGCCCGGCATCCAGCGTTCGATCATCATCGGCGACGCCCTCTGGACGCTGTCCTGGGACGGCCTCCAGGTCAACGACGCCACGACTCTGGCCCGTCAGGGGTGGATCGCGCTGCGCTGACCCCCGCGGCCCCTCGCGAGGGCGGGTGACCGGTCCGCCGGGACGGTCACCCGCGCTCCGGCGCGACGACGGGCACGATCTCGGGCGCGCCCAGCCGGATGGCGTCGGCCTCCTGGTCGGAGTCCTGCTCCTGCGAGCGCCGCTCGGCCTCGACGCGCTTGGTGTAGTACTCCACCTCCCGCTTGACCTGCTCGGCGTCCCAGCCGAGCGGCCCGGCCAGCAGCTCGGCGGCCTCCTGGGCCACGGCCAGCCCGCGGTGGAAGGTCTCGATGGAGATGTGCGTCCGCCTGGTCAGCACGTCGTTGAGGTGCCTGGCGCCCTCGTGGGTGGCGGCGTAGACGATCTCGGCCCGCAGGTAGTCGTCGGCCCCGGCCAGCGGCCTGCCCAGAGACGGATCGCCCTCGACCAGCACCAGCACCTCGTCGATGAGCGAGCCGTAGCGCTGGAGCAGGTGCTCGATCCGGGCGACGTGCAGGCCCGAGGTGTGGGCGAGGCGGTAGCGGGAGTTCCACAGCGCCTGGTAGCCCTCGGCCCCGGCCAGCGGCACGCGGTCGGTGCACGAGCGCGGCACCCGCTGGTCGAGCCCGTGCGCCACCGCGTCCACCGCGTCGCGCGCCATGACCCGGTACGTCGTGTACTTCCCGCCGGCGATCATCACCAGCCCCGGCACCGGATGCGCCACGACGTGCTCGCGCGACAACTGCGACGTCTGGTCGGACTCCCCCGACAGCAGCGGCCGCAGCCCGGCGTAGACGCCCTCGACGTCGTCGCGGGTCAGCGGCACCGCCAGCACCTCGTTGACGTGGTCGAGCAGGTAGTCGATGTCGGTACGGGAGGCCGCCGGGTGGCCCTTGTCGAGCGTCCATTCGGTGTCGGTGGTGCCGATGATCCAGTGGCGGCCCCACGGGATCACGAACAGCACCGACTTCTCCGTGCGCAGGATGACGCCGGTGCTGGAGTGGATGCGGTCGCGCGGCACCAGCAGGTGGATGCCCTTGGAGGCCCGTACGTGGATCTGGCCGCGCCCGCCGACCAGCTCCTGGATGTCGTCGGTCCACACGCCGGTGGCGTTGACGACCTGCTGGGCGCGTACGTCGAACTCCGCGCCGGTCTCCAGGTCGCGCGCCCGCACGCCGGTGACCCGCTCGCCCTCCCGCAGGAACCCGACCACCTGGGCACGCGGCGCGACCCGGGCGCCGTAGGTGGCGGCGGTGCGCAGCATGGTCATCACGTAGCGGGCGTCGTCGACCTGGGCGTCCCAGTACTGGACGGCGCCGGTGAAGGCGCTCTTCTTCAGCGCCGGGGCCAACCGCAACGCCCGTGACCTGGACAGATGCCGATGGCCCGGCACCCCGCGGGTGAGCCCGGAGGCGAAGCCGAGCGTGTCGTAGAGCGCCACCCCGGCCCCCACGTATGGACGCTCCCACCCGAAATGGGTCATCGGGAACAGGAACGGCACCGGCCGGACGAGGTGCGGGGCCAGGCGCTGGAGCAGCAGGGCCCGCTCCTGCAAGGCCTCGCGCACCAGCTCGAAGTTGAGCTGCTCCAGGTAGCGCAGGCCGCCGTGGATGAGCTTGGACGAGCGCGAGGAGGTGCCGGAGGCGAAGTCACGGGCCTCCAGCAGGGCCACGTCGAGCCCTCTGGTCGCGGCGTCGAGCGCGGTCCCGGCCCCCACCACGCCGCCGCCGACCACGACCACGTCGAACTCCTGGGCGGACATCTCCGCCAGCGCCGCCGCGCGCTCGGCCGGCCCGAGCCGGGCCACACTCCTACCAGCCGTCATCATCCCCCCATGGGTCGTCTGCGGTCAGTACCTACCCGTACGCCCGGTTCCATGTAACGCCGGACGGATTCAGGCGCGTACGACCTTGACGCCCGCGTCGGTGAGCCGGCCGGTGAGCTCGTCGGAGAGCCGGGCGTCGGTGACCAGCGTGTCGATCTGCTCGATCGGGCAGATGCGGGAGAAGGCCCGCCGGCCCACCTTGGAGGAGTCGGCCACCACGACGACCTGGGCGGCCCGGCTGATCAGCAGGTTGTTCACGCTGGCCTCGCCCTCGTGGTGGGCCGAGGCGCCGAGGTCGACGTCGATCGCGTCGACGCCGAGGAAGGCCACGTCGAGGGTGACCTGTTCGAGCACGCCCGAGGCCAGCGGCCCGATCAGCTCGTACGACTGCTGCCTGGCCACCCCGCCGGTGACCACGATCTTGACGTGCTGCCGCACGGTCAGCTCGGCGGCGATGTTCAGGGCGTTGGTGACGATCGTGAACCCGCTCTCCAGCGTGGACAGCGTGGCGAGGGTGCGGGCCAGCTCGGAGGTCGTGGTGCCGCCGTTGAGGCCGACCACGGCCCCCGGGGTGACCAGGCCGGCCGCCGCGGCGGCGATGCGGTGCTTCTCGTCGGCGTGCCTGGCGGTCTTGTAGCGCAGCGGCAGGTCGTAGCTGACGCTCTGGGTGACGGCTCCGCCGCGGGTGCGCATGAGCATCTGCTGCTGGGCGAGCTGGTCGAGATCCCGCCGGATCGTGGCGGTGGAGACGTCGAGCGCCTCGGCCGCCTCCTCCACCGACAGCCGGCCCTCCTGCGCGAGCAGCTCCAGGATGGCGTTCCAGCGATCGTAGCGGGACACGAAGCCTCCAATGAGATCCGGACAGGATCAAGCGTGGCACAGACGGACAGGTCTGAGCGACCACTGCACAAAGATGCGCTTTTACTGTATAAAAAAGGCAGAAACAAACAACTACGGGGAGGAACGCGGTGACCACCCATACCGAAGCCGAGATCGAGTCCCAGCCGTCCTGCTGGCGGCGTGCCGTGGCCGATGTGCCCGCCGGCGCGCTGCCCCAGCCCGGCGAGCGGGTGGCCGTCATCGGCTGCGGCACGTCGTGGTTCATCGCGATGGCCTACGCCACGCTGCGCGAGCGGGCCGGGCAGGGCGAGACCGACGCGTTCGCCGCCTCCGAGGCGCCGGTCGGCCGCTCGTACGACCGGGTGCTCGCGCTGACCCGCTCCGGCACCACGACCGAGGTCCTGGAGCTGCTGTCCAGGACGAACGCCCGCACCACGGCCATCACCGCCGACCCGAAGACGCCGGTCATGACGGCCGCCGACGAGGTCGTCGTGCTCGACTACGCCGACGAGACCTCGGTCGTGCAGACCCGCTTCGCCACCACCCAGCTCGCCATGCTCCGCGCCAGCCTCGGCGAGGACCTCACGGGCGCGATCGCCGACGCCGAGCGGGCCCTGGCCGAGCCGCTGCCCGCCGAGCTGATCGAGGCCGAGCAGTTCAGCTTCCTCGGCAGCGGCTGGTCGGTCGGCCTGGCCCAGGAGGCCGCGCTGAAGATGCGCGAGGCGTCGCGGTCGTGGACGGAGGCGTACCCGGCGATGGAGTACCGGCACGGCCCGATCAGCATCGCGGGCCCCGGCCGCGTCACCTGGATGCTCGGCACCGCCCCCGAGGGCCTGCGCGAGCAGGTCGAGGCGACCGGCGGCACGTTCGTCGAGAGCGGCCTCGACCCCATGGCCGAGCTGGTGCGCGCCCAGCGGGTGGCGGTCGCGCGGGCCTTCGCCCGTGGGCTGAACCCCGACGAGCCCATGCACCTCACGCGATCTGTGATCCTTTCTTCATGAGCCTTACTCTCGCCGACGCCCGGATCGTGACCCCCGAAGGGGTGCACGAAGGATGGCTGACCATCGAAGACGGCCGCATCACGCATGTCGGCCACGGATCGGCGCCCAGCCCCGGCCTGAGCCTCGGGGGGCGGCACGTCGTCCCCGGGTTCGTCGACATCCACAACCACGGCGGCGCGGGCGGGTCGTTCCCGACCGGCGACCAGGACAAGGCACGCGACGCCGTGGCCCTGCACCGGCGGCACGGCACGACCACGATGATGGCCAGCCTGGTCACCGACGCGCTCGACGGGCTGTCCAGGGCCGCCTCCTCGCTGGCCGAGCTGTGCGAGGAGGGGCTGCTGGCGGGCATCCACTTCGAGGGGCCGTACATCGCCAAGGCGCGTTGCGGCGCGCACGACCCCTCCCTGCTGCGCGAGCCGTCGCCGCAGGAGCTGTCCGGGCTGGTCAAGGCCGCGCGCGGGCACGCGCGCATGGTCACCGTCGCCGCCGAGCTGCCCGGCGGCCTCGACATGATCCGCACGGCCGTCGGCGAGGGCCTGATCGCGGCGCTCGGCCACAGTGACGCCGACTACGACCAGGCGATCGCCGCCATCGAGGCGGGCGCCACCGTCGCCACCCACCTCTACAACGCGATGCCGCAGCTCGGCCACCGCGCGCCCGGCCCGATCGCCGCCCTGCTGGAGGACGAGCGGGTGACGGTCGAGCTGGTCAACGACGGCGTCCACGTGCACGCGGCGATGTTGCGCCTGGCCTACGAGGTGGCCGGCCCCGGCCGTACGGTACTGATCACCGACGCGATGGCGGCCACGGGCCTCGGCGACGGCGACTACGTGCTCGGCCCCATGCGGGTGCGCGTGAGCGACGGCGTGGCCAGGCTGGTCGAGGGCGGCTCGATCGCGGGCTCCACCCTCACCATGGACGCCGCCTTCCGCCGCGGCGTGCGGGAGCTGGGCATGTCGCTGCCCGACGCGGTCCAGGTGGCCTCTCTGACCCCCGCGCGGGTGCTCGGCCTGGCCGAGGAGATCGGCTCGATCGCCGTCGGCAAGGCCGCCGACCTGGTCGTGCTCTCCGGCGAGCTGGAGGTCGACGGCGTGATGAAGAACGGCGACTGGATCACGGAGCCCTGATGATCATCACCGTGACGCTCAACGCCGCGCTCGACGTGACCTACGAGGTCCCGTCCGTCACCTGGGACGGCGTCAACCGGGTCGGCGCCGTCCACCGGCGCGCCGGCGGCAAGGGCGTCAACGTGGCCCGCGTGCTGGCGGCCCTCGGCCAGGAGGTCCTGGTCACGGGGCTGACGGGCGGGCCCACCGGGCAGGCGATCGAGCACGACCTGCGGGCCGCCGGCCTGCCCGCCGCCCTGACCGGCGTCGCCGCCGACTCCCGCACCACGCTGGTGGTCTCCGAGCCGGGCGGCGCCACGTTGTTCAACGAGCCCGGCCCCGAGGTCACGGCGGCCGAGCTGGCGGCGTTCACGGAGCACTACACGTCGCTGCTGGCCGGCGCCGAGGCCGTGGTCATCTCCGGCAGCCTGCCCCGCGGCGTGCCGGCCGACGTCTACGCGACCCTGGCCTCCCTCGCGGCCGGCGCGGGCGTGCCGGCCATCGTCGACGCCGACGGCGACCCGCTGCGCCACGCGCCGGAGGGGCGCCCGTCCGTCGTCAAGCCCAACGCCGAGGAGCTGGCCAGGGCCGTCCCCGGCGGCACCCCCGAGGAGGGCGCCCACGCGCTGCGCGAGCGGGGGGCCGAGGCCGTGGTCGTCTCCATGGGCGCCGACGGGCTGCTCGCGGTGACGGGCGAGGGCACCTTCCGGGCGCGGATGCCGTACACCGTCCAGGGGAACCCGACCGGGGCCGGCGACTCGCTGGTCGCGGGGCTGGCACTGGGCCTGGTCGAGGGCTCCCCGTGGCCCGACAGGCTGCGGCGGGCCGCGGCGCTGGGCGCGGCGGCCGTCGCCGCGCCGGTCGCCGGCGACTTCGACGGCGAGGTCTACGCCGACATACACCCCCAGATCATCATCACGTAAGGAGCTCGTCATGGCCCTCGCCGGAATCGGCGACATCGTCCGGCAGTCCCCCGCTGGGGTGGGCGCGTTCAACGTGATCCAGCTGGAGCACGCCACCGCCATCGTGGCCGGCGCGGAGGCGCTCGGCCTGCCGGTCGTGCTGCAGATCAGCGAGAACTGCGTGCGCTACCACGGCGCTCTGGAGCCCGTCGCGCTGGCCGCGCTGGCCGTCGCGCGCCGCGCGGAGGTGCCGGTCGCGGTCCACCTCGACCACGCCACCGACCGCGCGCTGGTGGAGGAGGCGGTGTCGCTGGGCCTCGGCTCGGTCATGTACGACGCCTCCGCCCTGCCCGACGAGGAGAACGTGGCCGCCACGGCCGAGGTCGCGGCCTGGTGCCACGAGCGCGGCGTCTGGCTGGAGGCCGAGCTCGGCGAGGTCGGCGGCAAGGACGGCGTGCACGCGCCCGGCGCCCGCACCAAGCCCCACGAGGCGGTCGACTACGTCGCCAGGACCGGCGTCGACGCGCTCGCCGTGGCCGTCGGCACCTCGCACGCCATGACCACCAAGGACGCCGTGCTCGACCTGGAGCTCATCGCCGAGCTGCGGGCGGCGGTGCCGGTGCCGCTGGTGCTGCACGGCTCGTCCGGCGTGCCCGACGACGTGCTGCGCGAGGCCGTGCGCAACGGCATGAAGAAGATCAATATCGCCACCCACCTGAACAAGGCGTTCACCCGGGCCGTACGCGACTACCTGGCCCACGACGAGCGGGTGGTCGACTCCCGCAAATACCTCAACGCGGGCCGCGACGCCGTGGCCCGCGAGGTGAGTCACCTGCTGGGCGTGCTCACCGGCTGAGCTCCTTGCGCATCCGCACGGCCGAGCGGCCTTCGAGATCGACCCGGCCGGTCTCGACGTAGCCGAGCGAGGTGTAGAGCGCGATGTTCGAGGCCATCTTGACGTTGGTGTAGAGGCGCAGGGCGGGCAGGCCGAGCCGGGCGGCCTCCTGCTCGGCGTAGGCCAGCAGGCCGCGGCCGATGCCCCTGCCGTGCAGGTCGGGCCGGACCGCGACGTTGTCGACCAGCAGCGCGCCCTCCTCGGGGATGAGCACGACGAGCCCTTCGAGGCCGTCGGTGACGTGCACCCGGCCCGCGGCGATGAGGGCCGGGTAGTCGGCCTCCATGGGCAGCGGCCGCGTGCCGATGATCTCGGCCCAGGGCTGGTAGGCGTCGTGGACGAGTTGTTCGACGGCGGCCCTGTCGGCCTCCTGCGCCAGTCTCATGCGCCCAATGATCGCAGCACCCTCTCGACCTGACGAGCGAAGGTGCCGGGGGGATTGCGCGGGCTGTCGTGCGAGAGCAGGAACAGCCAGACCAGGCTCTGCAGCCTGCGGCAGTCGCGCAGCCGGCGTTCCTCCGGCCCGCTCAGCTCGAACCGGCGGGCGATCTCCACCTCGCCGTCCACCCACATCGAGACGTGCTCGGACAGCTCGGCCAGCTCGTGGGCCAGGTCGCTACGGCCGGAGTCCTCGAAGTCGACGATGCGCACGCGGACGCCGTCCCACAGGAAGTTCGCCAGGTTGCCGTCCCCCGCCCCGAACGCCGGCCGCACCCCCGCCTCACCGGGACGCCAGGCCTCCAGCCAGCGCACGCCCTCCTCGACCGCGCGGTCGGCCAGCGGGTCGCGGGGCCGCCAGGCGGCCGCCCGTTCCCTGACCCAGTCGCTGACCGCCTCGATCTGCCACGGACGGACCGGGACGGCCTGGAGCACGCCCGACGGGACGGCCTCGTACAGCTCGGTGAGCGCCGCGGCCATGGCGGCCAGGGGCGACTCCTCGGCGGCCAGGCCGCGCAGCGGCACGCCGTCGATCCTGGTCATGCGCACGACGCCGGCCTCGAAGGCGATCGGCCGCGGTGACAGGCCCGGCGCGTGCTCGGCCAGCAGGGTGAGCGCCCGCCACTCGCGCTCGGCCGCGCCCGGCTTGCCGTCGATGTAGCGCTTGGTGACGACGTCTCCGTCGAAGTCGAGGAGATGGGTGTGCACAAGATCGGCCATGCTACGGCAGGATACGCTCGACCGCCTGCCGTACGAGCTCGCGGATCTTGTCCTCGCCGAACACGTCGGGCAGCGTGAGCCGTTCGACCACCAGCCAGTTCATCGCCAGGTAGAGCAGCTCCACGCTGGTGGCGTCGCCGGGCAGCCCCGACTCCAGGTGGTAGCCGACGTTGGCCTCGACGTCGGCGCGGATGCGCTCGGTCAGCACGGCCCGCAGCTCCGGCCGCCTGGTGGCCTCCAGCCGCAGCTCCAGCAGCGCCAGGTAGCCCGGCCTGAACGCCGAGATCCGGTCGACCAGCTCGATCATGAGCCGCACCACGCGCTCCCGGTCGCGGGGGCCGGACAGGCTCTCGGCGATGGTCTGCGCGTCCGGCTGGAGCCGCTCGTAGATCCGGCCGCCGGCCTGGGTGAAGAGCTCGTCCCGGCTGGCGAAGTAGTTGGAGGCCGTGCCCGTCGGCACCCCGGCCTGCGCGTCGACCGCGCGGAAGGTCAGGCCGCGGGCACCCTCGGCGGCCAGCACCTCGATCGCGGCGTCGACGAGCGCCGCCCGCCTGGCCAGGTTCTGTCGAACCACGTTGACACCACTCCATCTGTAGTACTACGGTGTGACCACTTCACTCATAGTACTTCAAACGGAGTTACGTATGCGCAAGCTTGTCTACTACGTCGGCGTCTCCATCGACGGTTACATCGCCGGCCCCGGTCACGAGGTGGACTTCTATCCCGTGAGCGACGCCCTGATGGGCTACATCAACGGCGAGGTCCCCGAGGCCGTGCCGACGCACATCAGGGCCCAGATCGGCCTCGACGCGCCCAACCAGCGCTTCGACACCCTCCTGATGGGCCGCGGCACCTACCAGCCGGCGCTCGACGTCGGCATCACCAGCCCGTACGCCCACCTGCGCCAGTACGTCGTGTCCAGCACGATCGGCAAGATCGACGACCCGGCCGTCGAGCTGGTCGAGAGCGACCCGCTCGCCCTGGTGCGCCGCCTGAAGCAGGAGGACGGCCTCGACATCTGGCTCTGCGGCGGCGGCAAGCTGGCCGCGGCCCTGCTGCCCGAGATCGACGAGCTGATCATCAAGTCCTACCCGGTGGTGGCCGGAGCGGGCGTCTCCGCGTTCGACGGGGCGTTCCGGCCGACCACGTTCACCCTGACCGGCACCCGACCGTTCGAGGGCGGTGTGGTCCTCATGACCTACACCCGCTGATCACCACGGCAGCGGCACCCCGTCGCGGAAGAACCCACCGGTCGGCCCGCCGTCGGACAGATCCGCCGCCCACAACACGCTCCGCGCGCCCTCGGCGACCGGCCGCCCGCCCGGGCCGCCCATGTCGGTCGCCACCCAGCCCGGGCAGACGGCGTTGACCAGGATGCCGTCGCCGCGCAGCTCGGCCGCGAGCATCTTCGTCAGCGCGTTCAGCGCCGTCTTCGACACCGTGTACGCGGGCGTGCCACCCCCCATCGAGGCCAGCGAGCCGACCTCGCTGGAGACGTTGACGATCCGCCCGTGCGCGCCGGCGCGCAACAGCGGCAGCAGTGCGAGGGTGACCCGCCAGGCGCCCAGCAGGTTCGTCTCCAGCGCCTCCGACACCACGCCCAGGTCCGCGTCGCAGGCCCGCTGCCAGGTGTCGTAATGGATGGCGGCGTTGTTGACCAGCACGTCGACCCGCCCATGAGTCGACTCCAGCTCCCGCGCCAGCCCTGCCGCCGACCGCTCGTCGGCGACGTCGAGCCGGCGCGCCAGCACGTCGCCGGGGATGCCCGCCGCGGCGTCGCGGGCCTTGTGCTCGTCCCTGGCGGTCAGCACGACGGTGTCGCCGGCCGCCGCGAGCTGCTTGACCACCTCCAGCCCGATCCCCCGATTGGCCCCTGTGACCACACACACCCGGTCCACCTTCACGTCCCCCTCAACGTCGCGCGTCTGCGGCGCAGGAACTCCCGCTCGACCTCGTTGCCCGCGCAGGCGATCGCCTCGTCGTACGCCCGTGCCGCCTCCCCGTCGCGTCCCAGCCGTCGCAGCAGGTCGGCCCGTACGGCGTGGAACAGGTAATAGCCTGTCACCTCCAGCCCCTCGACCAGCGTCAGCCCCGCCTCAGGCCCGTCCACCTCGGCCACCGCCACCGCGCGGTGCAACGCCACGACCGGCCCCGGCGTGAACGTCAGCAGCAGGTCATAAAGCTGGACGATCTGCCCCCAGTCGGTCTCCCCCACGCTCGGCGCGTCGCCGTGCACGGCGTTGATCGCGGCCTGCACCTGGTACGGCCCCGGCCGCCCCCACCCCAGGCAGCGCCGCACGATGTCCTGCCCCTCCTCGACCAGCGCGCGGTCCCAGAGCGCGCGGTCCTGCTCGGCCAGCGGCACCAGCTCCCCGCCCGCGGTCCGCGCCGGCCTGCGCGCCTCGATCAGCAACATCAGCGCTAGCAGGCCCCACACCTCGGGCTCGTCCGGCATCAGCTCGGCGAGCAGCCGCCCGAGCCGGACGGCCTCCGCGCACAGGTCCTCCCGGACCAGCCGCTCGCCCGAACTGGCCGTGTACCCCTCGTTGAAGATCAGATAGATGACCGCCAGCACCGCGCGCAGCCGGTCCGGCAGATCCGCCGCCGCCGGCACCCGGTACGGGATCCCCGCCTGCCGGATCTTGTTCTTGGCCCTGACCAGCCGCTGGGCCATGGTCGCCGCCGGCACCAGGAACGCGTGCGCGATCTCGTCCGTGGTCAGCCCGCCGAGCAGCCGCAACGTGAGCGCCACCCGCGCGTGCGGGGCGAGCGCCGGATGGCAGCAGGTGAAGATCAGCCGGAGCCGGTCGTCCCGCACGGGCCCCTCCTCGGCGGGCTCGTCCCGGGCGTGCAGCAGCGCCGCCTGCACGTGCCTGTCGTGGCGGCCGGACTCCTTGCGCAACCGGTCGACGGCCCGGTTCCTGGCGGTCGTGATGATCCAGCCGGCGGGGCTCGGCGGCGGGCCCGCCTGCGGCCACTGCCGCGCCGCCACCGCGAACGCCTCCTGCACCGCCTCCTCGGCGACGTCGATGTCGCCGAACGCGCGGACGAGCACGGCCACCGCCCGGCCGTACTCCTCCCGGAAGGCGCGTTCCACCTGATCGTCCCGGTCGGACATTCTGCAACCACCTCGCCGTGACGGGCGTCCCTGTGCATGTCCTGAACGAACGGCGGCCCCCGGAATCGACACGGCGCCCGCCGGAAGAACACTCGGCTCCCGGAGGTCGCAACCCCCGGGAGCCGTCGCGGACGTCGGTCAGCGCTGGATCGGCGCGACCACGACCTCGACCCGCTGGAACTCCTTGATGTCGGAGTAGCCGGTGGAGGCCATCGTGCGCTTGAGGGCGCCCATCAGGTTCATCGAGCCGTCGGCCACGCTGGAGGGGCCGTGGAGGATCTGCTCCAGCGTCCCGACCTGGCCGAACTCCACGCGGCGGCCGCGCGGCAGGTCGGGGTGGTGGGCCTCGGAGCCCCAGTGGAAGCCGTGCCCGGGGGCCTCGGACGCCCTGGCCAGCGGCGAGCCCACCATGACGGCGTCGGCCCCGCACGCGATGGCCTTGGCGATGTCGCCCGAGGTGCCCATGCCGCCGTCGGCGATCACGTGGACGTACCGGCCGCCGGACTCGTCCATGTAGTCGCGGCGGGCCGCGGCCACGTCGGAGATCGCGGTGGCCATCGGGACGGCCACGCCCAGCACGTTGCGGGTGGTGTGCGAGGCGCCGCCGCCGAAGCCGACCAGCACGCCCGCCGCGCCGGTGCGCATCAGGTGCAGCGCCGCGGTGTACGTGGCGCAGCCGCCCACGATGACCGGCACGTCGAGCTCGTAGATGAACTGCTTGAGGTTGAGCGGCTCGGCGCGGCCCGAGACGTGCTCGGCCGAGACGGTGGTGCCGCGGATGACGAAGATGTCCACCCCGGCGTCGATCACGGCCTTGTGGTACTGGACCGTGCGCTGCGGCGACAGGCGGACGGCCGTCGTCACCCCGGACGCCCGGATCTCCTCGATGCGGCGCCCGATCAGCTCTTCCTTGATCGGCGCGTCGTAGATCTCCTGGAGCCGGCGGGTCGCGGCCGCGGCGTCGAGGGCGGCGCACTCCTCCAGCAGAGGGGACGGGTCCTCGTAACGCGTCCAGAGCCCTTCGAGGTCGAGCGGGGCCAGGCCGCCGAGCCGGCCGATCTCGATCGCGGTGGCGGGCGAGACCACGCTGTCCATGGGGGCGACGACGACGGGCAGCTCGAACCGGTAGGCGTCGATCTGCCAGGCGATCGACACCTCTTCCGGGTCACGGGTGCGTCGCGAGGGCACGAGCCCGATCTCGTCGAGCGCGTACGCCCTCCGCCCGGTCTTGCCCCGGCCGATCTCCACCTGCTGAGTCATGAACTTACCTTCTGTGATAGTTCGGAGCTTCCACGGTCATCTGGATGTCGTGGGGGTGGCTCTCCTTGAGGCCCGCTGCCGTGATCGGCATGAGCTCGCAGTCGGTGTGCATCTGCGTGATCGTGCGGCAGCCGGCGTACCACATGCCCTGGCGCAGCCCGCCGATGAGCTGGTGGGCGACGGCCGCGACCGGCCCGCGGTAGGGCACCTGCCCCTCGATGCCCTCGGGGATGTACTTGTCCTCGCCGCCGACGTCGGCCTGCGCGTAGCGGTCCTTGCTGAAGGAGGTGCCGCCGCGCTCGCGGTTGCGCACCGCGCCGAGCGACCCCATGCCCCGGTACGACTTGAACTGCTTGCCGTTGATGAAGATCAGCTCGCCCGGCGACTCCTCGCAGCCGGCCAGCAGCGAGCCCAGCATGACCGTGTCGGCGCCGGCCGCGATGGCCTTGACGATGTCGCCGGAGTACTGGAGGCCGCCGTCGCCGATCACCGGCACCCCGGCGGGACCGCACGCCTTGGACGCCTCGTGGATGGCCGTCACCTGCGGCGCGCCCACCCCGGCCACCACGCGGGTGGTACAGATCGAGCCCGGGCCGACGCCGACCTTGACCGCGTCGGCGCCCGCGTCGACCAGCATCTGGGCGCCCGCCCTGGTCGCGATGTTGCCGCCGATGACCTGGACCTTGCTGTTGGCCTTGAGCTTGGCGATCATGTCGGCCAGCCCCTTGGAGTGGCCGTGGGCCACGTCGACGACGACGACGTCGACGCCGGCCTCGATCAGCGCCTTGGCCCGCAGCTCGGCGTCGCCGCCCACGCCCACGGCCGCGCCGACCAGCAGGCGGCCGTCGGCGTCCTTGGTGGACAGCGGGTACTGCTCGCTCTTGGTGAAGTCCTTGACCGTGATCAGGCCGCGCAGCCTGCCGTCGGGGTCGACCAGGGGCAGCTTCTCGATCTTGTTCTGCCGCAGCAGCGCGAACGCCTCGTCACGCGACACCCCCACCGGCGCGGTGACCAGCGGCATCTTGGTCATGACCTCGCGCACGGGGCGGGTCTGGTCGCTCTCGAAACGCATGTCGCGGTTGGTCACGATGCCGACCAGCGTGCCCGCCACGTCCGTCACCGGCACCCCGGAGATCCGGTACGTCGCGCACAACCGCTCGACGTCGGCCAGCGTGTCGTCGGGGCTGCAGGTGACCGGGTTGGTCACCATGCCGGCCTCGGACCGCTTGACCAGATCGACCTGCTGGGCCTGCTCCTCGACCGACAGGTTGCGGTGAAGGATGCCGATGCCGCCCTGGCGCGCCATGGCGACCGCCATGCGGGCCTCGGTCACGGTGTCCATGGCCGCGGAGACGAGCGGGATGGACAACGTGATGTCCCGTGACAGGCGGGACCCCGTGTCTGCCTCACCTGGCTGGAGATCGGAGTAGCCGGGCACCAGCAGCACGTCGTCGAAGGTCAAACCCATCTCGGTGAACTTGGACATGCCTCGGCCCCCTCCTGACCTCTGCGCTGATTGACCTAAGTCTAGGGCCTGCCTCCAAAACGCAACGAAGCCGGGAGGACGACGACCCCCAGGGTCCGTCGTCCTCCCGGCTTCGCCGTCCGGAACGTCAAAAGTGCCGGGGGATGGGACGGTCGGTGATCCGCCCCATACCCCGGCCACCGGCACCCAGGCCCCGCGGCGCGTTCACGCCACCGAACCCCCCTCCGCGTCCTGATGGCGGCTGCCGCAAGGCCCCGCTTCAGGGTGCCGACGCTAGGTAAAGCCTGCGTCACTCAGCGGCACGGCGCAATGTGAAAACGTGCAATTGCACGAAGTTGCACGTTCCGCCGATGATTCCGGGCAAGGTCCGGACACGCACGCGGCAGGGGGTTATCCTCGCGGCACGCCCGTGTCCCCCCGACGGAGCCGCCCATAATGCGAAACCAGCCTCGGCGTGTTGCAGAGCCCTTCGAGACGCTGGGCCTCGACCCGGCGCAGACCGCCCTGTACACGGCGTTGCTGCGCCTGCACAGAGCCACGCGCACCGATCTCGCCCAGGCTATGGACGGCCCCGTCGAGAAGGTCGGACGCCAGCTCGACGACCTGGTCAAGCTGGGGGTGGTCGACGAGCAGTCCGGCGAGTACCTGGCCAGGCACCCGGCGGCGGCGCTCGGCCGGGTCATCGCCGAGCGGCTCGACCGGCTGGCCGAGGAGAGCCGGCGGATCGATTCCGCGCTCGGCTCGATCCGCGGGCTGATCCACGACTACGACGCCGGTCGCGATTATCAGAGCGGAACATTTCCGGTGGAGATGGTGAACGGCGCGGACGTGCTCTACGAGAGCGTCGTCGGCATAGCCGTGCAATCGCCGCCGATGGAGTTGTTGACCGCAATCCCCGACGAGCGCACAATGGCAGATTTTGTT
This sequence comes from Nonomuraea sp. NPDC047529, assembly GCF_040642995.1. Classification (NCBI taxonomy): domain Bacteria; kingdom Bacillati; phylum Actinomycetota; class Actinomycetes; order Streptosporangiales; family Streptosporangiaceae; genus Nonomuraea; species Nonomuraea sp. NPDC047529. The sequence goes on from NZ_JBEYTJ010000031.1 coordinate 65,887, forward strand.
CGTAAATTTGCGGACCCATGGATTGATGCGCAGAAACGGCAGCTTCTTACCGTCCAGGTGATCATCCCGGTCTCCACGCTGAGCCTGCCGGGCGTACGCGAACAGCTCACCCGCCTGCTCGACACCGGCGGCAAGGTGCGCACACTCGACCGGGTGCCGAGCTGGTTCATGACGGCCGGGCCCGAGGTCGCCGGCCTGCCCGCGCTCTGGGGCGGCAACCTGCCCGACCACGCCTACAACTTCTACCTGGTGCGCACGCCGATCGTCGTCGGCGTGCTGCGCTCGCTGTTCCACGAGCTGTGGGGCCGCGCCGTGCCCCTGCCCTGGGGGCGCAGGGGCGACGGGATGGTCCAGGTGCTGCGCCTGGCCGCGCAGGGCGTGTGCGACGACTCCATCGCCCGCCAGCTCGGCGTCTCGGTCCGGACCGTACGCGCGAGGTTCGCCGACGCCATGGCCGAGCTGGGCGCGCAGTCGCGCTTCCACGCCGGCGTGGAGGCCGCCAGACGGGGATGGCTCAGCTAATACTCTCCGCCGGGGCCGCTTCGGTCATATGGTGGGAAGGTGCTGGAAGACGTCCCCCGCGACCCGTTCGCGGACGACCCGAACGACCCGTCCTCGGCGATGGGCGCTCTCGACGACGCCGAGCCACTCACCGCGGCCGAGCGCGACGAGGCCATCACCGACCTGGCAGACGTCGAGGTCTTTCGCTCCCTGCTCGAACCGCAGGGGGTGCTGGGCCTGGTGCTCGACTGCCCCGAGTGCGGCGAGCAGCACTTCTTCGACTGGGAGCTGCTGCGCGGCAACCTTCGCCAGATGATCGAGAAAGGCCAGCCGCAGGTGCACGAGCCGGCCTTCCACCCCGACCCCGCCGACTACGTCAGCTGGGAGTACGCCCGAGGCTACGTCGACGGCGTCATCGACACGGAGGAGCGCCGCTGATCGACCTCCGAGACATCGTCCAGTAGCGCGCCCAGCAACCGCACCGCAGGGTCGGACGAGTCACGCGCCCGGCCCTGTGCGACCGCGTCGAGCAGCTCGTCGGTCTTACGCAGGTCGTCGGCCTCGAGGAGCGCATGGAGCTCGTCGTCCTCCGGCGTCAAGCCGACTCCAGCTCGGCCATCTGCCGCAACCTGGCCAGCGCCCGATGCTGGGCTACGCGGACCGCACCTGGTGACATACCGAGTACATTACCGGTCTCCTCGGCGGACAGGCCCGACACCACCCGCAACAGCAGCAACTCCCGCTGGTTGTCGGGCAGCCTGGCCAGCAGCCTGCGCGCGTGCTCGACCTCGATGTAGCGGACCACCGTCTCCTCGGGCCCCGGGCCGTCGTCGGGCCCGTCAGGCAGGTCCTGGGTGGGCACGGCCGAGCGCACCGAGCTGCGCAGCGCGTCGGCCACCTTGTGCGAGGCGATCCCGAACACGAAGGACGCGAAAGGGCGCCCCATGTCCCGGTATCGCGGCAACGCGGACAACACCGCGATGCACACCTCCTGGGCTACGTCATCGGCAATGTGATATTGCCCTGAAACCCTGCCCAGCCTGGCGCGGCAATACCGCACCACCATGGGACGCAACTCCCCGAGCAGAGATTCGATCGCACTGCGATCTCCCTGCACGGCGAGGCTCGTCAGTTCCCTTAGGTCGGAGTCATCCGTTCGTGCCGGAAGTCTCGACGCGAGCCTTACCCCAATTTTGGCGTCGGCGACGCTTCCCTCGCTCACGATAGGCATGATGCCCGCACTGATCCGGCCTGTCCCCATGGCGAACGGCTACGGATTGGTCACATTGAAGCGGCGATAACTACCAGTAATCGAATGACCACACTAAGCCTTAAGAGCTGACATAATATTTCACCTGATAACCCGAAATGCACGACAATTGCCAGCCCCCGACGCTTAACCTCCACTCCCGGTTTACTCCAATAATCCACCTCTTCCCTCACTTTTCCTCACCGCATGCCCTCAGCCACCAGGAGCCCCAACCGTATTTCCGGCCCCACCCGAACCCCTCCGGGCTGCCCCAGAAGCCCCGGAAGGGCCGGCACGGGCCGGGAAGGCCGACACCCCGCACCGGAGCGTGAGGAACGGCCAGGAAGCCGACGGGCCGCGTCCAGAGGAATCGGAGGGGGCGGGAAAGCCGACGGCCCGCACCGGAGGGAACCGGTGCGGGCCGTACAGGCGCGGGGGAACCAGGCGGGTCAGTGACCGTGGCCGTGGCCGTGGCCGGCGGCCGGAGCCTCCTCCTCGGGCTTGTCCACCACGAGCGCCTCGGTCGTCAGGAGCATGCCCGCGATCGAAGCCGCGTTCTGCACCGCGGACCGCGTCACCTTGACGGGGTCGATGACGCCCTGGGCGACCAGGTCGACGTACTCGCCGGTGGCGGCGTTGAGGCCCTGGCCGGCGGGCAGCTCGGCGACCTTGTGGGTCACCACGTAGCCCTCAAGGCCGGCGTTCTCGGCGATCCAGCGGGCCGGCTCGACCAGCGCGCGGCGCACGACGCCGACACCGGTGGCCTCGTCGCCCGTCAGGCCGAGGTCGTCGAGCTCCTTGCCCACGTGGATGAGGGCGGAGCCACCGCCGGAGACGATGCCCTCCTCGATCGCGGCGCGGGTCGCGGAGATCGCGTCCTCGAGACGGTGCTTCTTCTCCTTCAGCTCCACCTCGGTGGCGGCGCCGACGCGCAGCACGCACACACCGCCGGCGAGCTTGGCCAGGCGCTCCTGCAGCTTCTCGCGGTCCCAGTCGGAGTCGGACTGCTCGATGGCAATCTTGATCTCCTTGACGCGGTCCTCGATCGCCTGCTGGTCACCGGCGCCGTCGACGATGGTCGTGGCGTCCTTGGTGACGACGACGCGGCGGGCCGTGCCGAGCACCTCGAGGCCGACGTGCTCGAGCTTGAGGCCGACCTCCTCGCTGACGACCTGGCCGCCGGTGAGGATGGCCATGTCCTGGAGCATCGCCTTGCGGCGGTCACCGAAGCCCGGGGCCTTGACGGCCACGGAGGTGAAGGTGCCGCGGATCTTGTTGGTGACCAGGACGGCCAGGGCCTCGCCCTCGACGTCCTCGGCGACCACGAGCAGCGGCTTCTTGGTCTGGGCGACCTTCTCCAGCAGCGGCAGGAAGTCGGCGATGGAGGAGATCTTGCCCTGGGTGAGCAGGATGTACGCGTCCTCCAGGACGGACTCCATGCGCTCGGGGTCGGTCACCATGTAGGCCGACAGGTAGCCCTTGTCGAACTGCATGCCCTCGGTGAACTCGAGCTCCATGCCCATGGCGTTGGACTCTTCGACGGTGAGGACACCGTCCTTGCCCACCTTGTCGAACGCCTCGGCGATCAGCTCGCCGATCTTGGCGTCCTGGGCGGAGATGGTGGCGACGTTGGCGATCTCCTTCTTGTCGCCCACCTCGCGAGCGCTGGCCAGCAGCCGGTCGCTGATCTCCTTGGCGGCCTTGTCGATGCCACGCTTGAGCGACAGCGGCGAGGCGCCGGCGGCCACGTTGCGCAGGCCCTCGCGGACCATGGCCTGGGCCAGCACGGTGGCGGTGGTGGTGCCGTCGCCCGCGATGTCGTTGGTCTTGGTGGCTACTTCCTTGGCGAGCTGGGCGCCGAGGTTCTCGTAGCGCTCCTCCAGCTCGATCTCACGAGCGATGGTCACACCGTCGTTCGTGATCGTCGGCGCACCGAACTTCTTGTCGATGACGACGTTACGGCCACGCGGGCCGAGGGTTACCTTCACGGCGTCCGCGAGGGCGTTGACACCGCGCTCAAGCGCGCGGCGGGCGTCCTCGTCGAACTGCAGGATCTTCGCCATGCTGAAAGTCCTCTCCTGGCGTCGAAAGCCCCGGGCCCTCAAGAGCGCCCGGGGCTCGACACAACCGGCCTACTTCTCGATGATCGCGAGAACGTCGCGGGCGGAGAGCACGAGGTACTCCTCGCCGCCGTACTTGACCTCGGTGCCGCCGTACTTGCTGTAGAGGACGACGTCGCCCTCGGAGACGTCGAGCGGAATGCGCTTGTCGCCGTCCTCATCCCAGTTGCCGGGGCCCACCGCGAGGACCTTGCCCTCCTGCGGCTTCTCCTTGGCGGTGTCCGGGATGACCAGACCGGAAGCGGTGGTCTGCTCTGCCTCAAGCGGCTGAACCACAATGCGGTCGCCGAGCGGCTTAACGGGAACCTTGGTGGCGGTCGTCACGATCGGACCTCCCCTTCAGATTTGAATGATCTAGAAGAGGCGACCAGCGGGGCCTGCCGTCGCGGGTGTCAGACCTGCCTCGTCGCACGTTGGCACTCTCAAGGTGAGAGTGCCAACAGGAAACATATGCAAGAGGGCCTTGACAGTCAACACGAACGCGTCTGCTCAGAGCGATCAGACGTAGGAGCCCTCCACCAGATCGGCGACGACACCGGGCCGGGAGGGGTTCCAGCCGAGCTCGGCGCGCGTGCGTGTCGCGCTGACGCGCTGGCCGAGCGCCAGGGCCTCGGCGAAGCCTTCCCCCAGCACCTGGGCCGCCTCGGCCACCGGCCAGGGCTCGGCCTGCGGCTTGACGCCCGCGGACCGGGCCGCCGCCTCGGCCACGTCGGCGACGGACACGGCCTCCTCGCTGATGCCGTGGTAGACGCGGGCGCCGCCCCTCTCCAGGACGACGACGACGAGGTCGGCCAGGTCGTCGACGTGCACGAACGTCCAGGTGTGCGGCTCGCCGCCGGCGGTGACGTACACGCCGGCGCCGCGCTCGGCGGCCTGCGCGCGCATCAGGGCGGGGATGCCCCCGCCGCGCCCGTGGACGACGGCGGGCCGGACCACCGAGCCACCGCCGTCGGTGACCAGCCGCTCGATCTCGTGCCGGTACGCCACGAGCGGAATCGGGTCGGCCGGGCTGTCCTCGTGCCCCTCGGCGGTGGCTCCCAGCACCCACACGCCGCTGGTGAAGACGACCTTCCGGCCCGACGCGACGAGCACGCCGATCGAGGCGAGGTCGGCCTCCTTGTCGCCGCCGAGCTGGGCGGCGACCACGATCGCGTCGATGTCCGGGGTGATCGCGGCGGCCAGCGCGGCGGTGTCGGCCAGGTCCCCGTAGCGCTCGTCCGCCACGCCCGGCACCCGCCTGGACCCGTCGGCGGCGGGCCGCACCAGGACGGCCACCTCGTGCCCCTGATCGGCCAGCCGCTCGACCACAGCGCCGCCGATGTAACCTGTCGCGCCCAGCACCAGCACCTTCATGATGAACCTACCTCGAACATTTCCATGTTGAACATTTCGACGTCGTGGACACTACCGCACGACCCTGAACATTTCAACGTCGAAGCTTTGGTAGGGTGATCCCCGTGGATGACGCGGTCGACGCGATACTCGGACAGTGGGCACGGACACGGCCCGACGTCGACGTGTCCCCGATGGGCGTGATCGGCCGGGTCTCACGGGCCTCGCGCCTGCTGGAGCGCGGCGTGAAGGACTTCCTCGCCGAGCACGGCCTGGAGGCGTGGGAGTTCGACATGCTGGCCACGCTGCTGCGCAGCGGCGCCGACGCCATGTGCATGAAGGACCTGTCCTCCTCCGCCATGGTCAGCCCCGGCGCGCTCACCAACCGGATGGACCACCTGGTCCGGCGCGGCCTCGTCCACCGCTGGCCCGCGCCGCACAACCGCCGCATGACGCTGGTCGCCCTCACCGACGAGGGCAGGAGGGTCGCCGACGAGATGCTCGTCCTGCACGCCGCCAACGAGGAGCGGCTGCTCGCCGGGCTGTCGGAGGAGGAGCGCGGAGCCCTGGCCGGGCTGCTGCGCACGCTCCTGGTGTCCCTGGGCGACACCACCCTGTGAGCCGTCCCGAGTTGTGAGCGATCCCGAGAGCGGAGTGCGTACATGGATCTCGACGCCTTCGGCGAACTGCTGACCCCGCACGGGCAGCGGGCGCTCGCCGAGGCCGCCGAGCTGACCGGGACTGATCCGGTGGCGGCGGCGACCAGGCTGCGCCGCACCTACGACGCGGCGCTCACCTCCGCCGCGCTCACGCAGGCGGCGCTGCGCGAGCGCGCCAGGGCGAAGTTCGGCGCGGACGCCGCGGTCATGTACTTCACCCCGCACGGCCTGGAACAGTCCACCCGCCGGGAGGTCGCCGACCACCGCGCCCGCCGTATGGGCGGCGCCCGGGTGATCGACGCCTGCTGCGGGATCGGCGGCGACCTCCTGGCGCTCGCCCGCGCCGGCTGCGAGGTCGACGCCGTCGACCTCGACCCGCTGACCGTCGCCGTGGCCACGGCCAACGCCGACGCGCTCGGGCTGGCCGACCGGGTGCGGGTGCGCGCGGGCGACGCGGCGCGGGTCCGGCCCGAGGAGTACGACGCACTGTTCGCCGACCCGGCCCGCCGCAGCGGCAAGGGCCGGACGTTCGACCCGATGGCCTACTCGCCGCCCTGGCCGGTCGTGCTCGACATGGTCGCGCGGGCCCCGCGGGCCTGCCTGAAGGTCGCCCCCGGCATCCCGTACGAGTTCATCCCCGACGGCGCCGAGGCCGAATGGGTCTCCTGGAAGGGCGAGGTCAAGGAGGCCACCCTCTGGACCGGCCCAGAGAACGGTCCGGCCGACGGCACCGACCTCGCCCGCCGCGCCACCCTCCTCCCCGGCGGGCACACCCTGACCGCCACCGGCGTGCAGGCCCCCGTCGGCCCCATGGGCCGCTACGTCTACGAGCCCGACGGCGCCGCGATCCGGGCCCACCTCGTGGGCGAGGTGGCCGAAATGATCGACGGACGCCTGGCCGACCCCATGATCGCCTACATCACCGCCGACGAGCCGAGACACACCCCCTGGGCCGCCGGATACGAGGTGGACGAGGTCATGCCGTTCTCGCTGAAAAAGCTCCGCGCGGCCCTGCGCGAACGCCGGATCGGCAATGTCACCATCAAGAAACGCGCGTCGGCGGTCGACATCGAACGCCTGCGAACCGATCTCCGACTTTCCGGCGAGAACTCGGTGGTCATTATCCTGACCCGCATTCTCGATAAGCCTTCGGTTATCATCTGCAACCCCATCTCACCTGCCTGAACAAACCAAAGCGGTCATTCTTCCGCTAAATACGATCTTTCACTGTGGCCCTGCCGGACCTTGATCGAAAGGCTAAGGTGGGCGGGCGGGAGTTCTCCCCCTTATGCGGTAACCCGCGTACTCGCCTTTTCATCTGCAAACCGGACCTATCCCACCGCTGCGCGGCAGACCGTCGGCGAGCGAAGGAGCCTTTCGGTGGACCATTCCAACCACACCACCCTTCTGCAGGCAGGCGGCCAGTCCGCCATCTCCGAGAGGATGCGAGACCTCCTTGCGCGCGCCGCCCAGGACCATGTCTATGAGCAGCGCACCCAGGGAGCCGTGCTCGACGAGATCCGCCAGCGGCTGGAAGGCATGGAGTGGCTGTTGCGCGAGGTGCGCGAACGCGAGCTCGGCGGTCTGAGCGGCACCCTCGAATCGGTCAGCGGGCGGCTCGACGACATCACCGCCAAGCCGCCGATGTGGGCGGAGGGCCTGGCCCAGCACGTCGAGGCCGTGCGCGACCACGTCGACGCCGTCGGGGAGAAGATCGGCCATGTCGACGCCCGGGTCGCGCCGGTGGCCGAGCTGCCGAGCCTGTGGGCGGATCTGGGCACCGTGGGCGAGGCCGTCGACGAGGCGCTCAAACGCCTGCAGACCGTGCTCGACACCACCGACGGCATCACGCAGGGCATGACCGACTTCGCCGCCAAGCTGACGCAGCTCAACTCCAGCATGGAGGCAGCGGCCAGCCGCTTCACCCGGCTCGACAAGTCGGTGGCCGACCTGTCCGGCCGTACCGAACGGGTCGAGGGCGTGGTCGGCGAGCTGGCCGAGAGCGTCGCGGCCACGTCGCAGCAGGTGGCGGTCAAGATCGACGCGGCCGAGCAGCGGCTGACCGGCCGGCTCGACGACACCGACCTGCACATCGCCGCCCGCCTCGACGAGGCCGACAAGCGCCTGGCGGGCCGGCTCGACGAGACCGACGAGCGCCTGACCCACCGCCTGAACGAGCGGCTCGACCGCGCCGACGAGCGCCTGGCCGCCCAGCTCGACGAGGCCGACCAGCGGCTCACGGGCCGGCTGTCCGACGTCGAGCAGCGGCTCACCGCCCGCCTCGACGAGGCCGACCGACACCTCGCCGTCCAGCTCGGGGAGAGCGAGCTGCGGCTCAGCGGGCGGCTCGACGGCGTCGACTCCCGGCTCGACCGGGTCGAGGGCCGGCTCCTGGGGCTGGACACCCGGCTCACCGGGTTCGACGGGCGGCTGGAGTCGGCCGACGAGTGCCTGGCCGACATCGACACCAGGCTCGACGGCGTCGACGGCCGCATCAGCGGCGTCGACAAGCGCCTCACCTCGGTCGACGGCCAGCTCGGCGGCCTCGGCAAGCGCCTGGGCACCATCGACGGCCACCTGGTCCGCCACGACGACCGCTTCGACGCCCTCGACGGCCGCCTGGGCTCGCTCGACGAGCGCGCCTCGGGCACCGACCAACGCCTCACCGAGACCGCCGTCCGCAGCGAGGGCCGCTTCAACAAGCTCGACAACCAGATGGAGTCGATCGACGAGCGGCTGGTCGAGGCCGAGGAGCACCTCATCACCCGCTTCGACACCCTCGACGGGCAGTTCAGCGGCCTCGACAGCCGGTTCAACGGCCTCGACACCCACCTCAACGGCCTGGCCGCCCGCGCCGATCAGGCCGGCGAGCACCTGGAGTCGGTCGACGACCGCATCCAGGCCATGAACCAGCAGGTCAGCCAGCTACCGGCCGCCCTGGCCATCCCCGAGCGGGTCGGCGAGCTGATCCAGTCGCAGGCCGGCGCGCAGGCCGACCGCCTGTCGGCCGCCGCCGACACGCTGACCGAGCTGGTGCGTTCCAGGCCCGACCGCGACGAGCTGAGCGAGACGGTCAGCGGCATCGTGCAGCCCGCCACCGACGACCTCACCAAGCGGCTGGCCGCGCTGGAGGAGACCATGCTGGTGCTGGCCGAGGCCCTGCTCCGGCCCACCAGGACGAAAGACTGACGCCGCCCCGGCGGTGTGGCACACCCGCGCCGCACCGCCGGCATTCCCGGCCCGCCAGGGCTCAGACGTGGACCGTCGTGATCGGCAGCGACGAGTCCGCTGGGATCTCCAGGGTCGAGGGCGTGACCCCCGCCGCCACCAGATCGGACCCCAGAGCGGCGACCATGGCCCCGTTGTCGGTGCACAACCCCGGCCGGGGCACCCGCAGCCGCACGCCCGCCGCGTCGCAGCGCTCCTGGGCCAGCGCCCGCAGCCGCGAGTTGGCCGCCACGCCACCGCCGATCAGCAGGTCGTGCACGTCGTACTTCTTGCACGCCTGCAACGCCTTGCGGGTCAGCACGTCGACCACCGCCTCCTGGAAGGACGCGGCCACGTCGGGCACGTGGATCGACTGCCCGGACGCCTCGCGCGCCTCCACCCAGCGGGCGACGGCGGTCTTGAGCCCGGAGAAGGAGAAGTCGAGCGTGCCGTCGTCGATCTTGCCTCGCGGGAAGGTCACGGCGGTGCCTGAGCCCTCGCGGGCGGCCCTGTCGATGTGCGGGCCACCGGGGAAGGGCAGCCCGAGCACCCGGGCCACCTTGTCGAACGCCTCGCCGGCCGCGTCGTCGACGGTCGAGCCGAGCGAGATGACGTCTTCGGCCACGTCGGGCACCAGCAGCAGCGAGGAGTGACCGCCCGAGACCAGCATGGCGATGCACGGCTTGGGCAGCGGCCCGTGTTCGAGCTGGTCGACGGCCACGTGGGCGGCCAGGTGGTTGACGCCGTAGAGCGGGACGCCCAGGCCCAGCGCGTACGACTTGGCGGCGGCCACGCCCACCAGCAGCGCACCGGCCAGGCCCGGCCCGGCGGTGACGGCGATGGCGTCGATGTCGGAGAACTTGAGCCCGGCCTCGGCCAGCGCCGCCTCAACGGTCGGCGTCATGGCCTCCAGGTGCGCGCGGGAGGCGACCTCGGGCACCACGCCGCCGTACCTGGCGTGCTCGTCCATGCTGGAGGCGATGGTGTTGGCGAGGAGCGTGTGGCCTCTGACGATGCCGATGCCGGTCTCGTCGCACGACGTCTCGATGCCCAGGACCAGGGGTGCGTCAGCCATCCAGCTTCCTTCTCATCATGATCGCGTCGGTGCCGTCGTCGTAGTAGCGGCGGCGGGTGCCGATCTCCTCGAACTCGAAATGCCGGTAGACGGCCTGGGCGCGCGGGTTGTCGGCGCGCACCTCCAGGAAGATCTCGCGCGCTCCCCTGCGCCGCGCCTCGGCCAGCAGCTCGGTCAGCATCGCGCTGCCGATGCCGGTGCCCTGGTGCTTCTCCAGCACGGCGATGGTCTGCACGTCGGCCTGGTCGGCCGCGACCGCGATGCCGCTGTAGGCGACGATCTCGTCGTCGGCCAGGGCCACCAGGTAGTGGCGCGAACGCGGCATGTCGGCCAGCTCGCCGCGCATCATGCCCTCGCTCCACGCGTCGAGCGGGAACATGGCCCGCTCGATCGCCATGACCGCCGGCAGGTCGGCCTCGGTCATCGGCCGGAGTCTCACGCCGTCACCCTCTTGGGCGCGCCCGGCACCACGGCGTCGGGCCTGCGCAGGTAGATGGGCCGCGGCGGGTCGAGCGGCACGCCCGCGGCCAGCCGTTCGGCGGCCAGCGCGGCCAGCGCCCCCGCGTAGGGGTAGGGCGGGGCGTCGTGGCCGCCCAGGACGTCGGGGTAGAGCGCGCCGCCGGCGCCCACCACCGGCAGGCCCTCGACGGGCACGTCGGCGGGCCGGTCGACGAACGGGCCGTCGATCCGGGTGCGCATGTCCTGGTAGCGCGCCCAGAACACCTCCTTGCGCCGGGCGTCGGTGGCGGCCAGGAACGGCTCGCCGAGCCTGCTGCCGTAGGCGACCGCGTCGAGGGTGCAGATGCCGTACGCGGGGACGGCGAGCGTCGTCGCGAGCCCCTGCGCGGTCATCAGACCGACGCGCAGGCCCGTGTAGGGCCCGGGGCCGCTGCCCGCGACGATGGCCGTCACGTCACGCAGGGCGGCGCCCGACTCGGTCAGCACGCGTTCGATGGTGGGGACGAGCAGCTCGCCGTGGCGGCGGGCGTCGATCGTCGTGGACTCGGCGAGCACCCGCTCACCGTCGTGGAGGGCGGCGGTGACGGCGGGCGTCGCGGTATCAAAGGCCAGGACCAGCACGACTGTTTAGCCTACCCGCCGGACGGGTCACACCCAGCCGGTACGCCGTTTCAGCCAGTCGAGGGCGACCACTCCCTGCGCCCGCTGGAACGCCCTGAGCGTGGGCAGCCCCGGCGGATCCGGCAATCGGCCCTGCCGGACGAAGTAGCCGGTGATGGCCGCGATGACCGCGGTGACCGCCGGGTCGGGATCGTCGAACAGCTCGTGCGGGGCGGGACCGCCCTGCATGCCGACCGACGGCAGCATGGCCACCTGGTCGTACCAGGGCGCGGCCAGGCAGGCCCACGGCCAGTCGACCACGTAGACGCGGTCGGGCGTGAGCATGACGTTGTCGGCCCGCACGTCGGCGTGGACCAGGGTGTCGCCGGCCGCCGCCGTCGCCCAGCCGGACTCCAGCTCGGCCAGCTCGGCCAGGTGGCGCGCCGCCCACGGGTCGAGCCCGGCGGCGTCCCCGGCGGCGTCCTCGGCGGCGTCCTCGGCGGCGTCCTCGGCGGCGTCCTCGGCGAGGAGGGTGCGCCAGCCTCGGAAGGACTTGTCCATGACCTCCCCGATCGTGGGCGCCTCGATCGGCGACGGGGTGAGCGCGGCGGCCATCTCCTTCACGGCCGTGAGCACCCGGTCGAGCTCGTCGCGCCGCCAGGGCATCGCGGGATGCACGGCCTCGATGTCCTCGAAGACCAGCGCCACCCAGCCCTCCAGCTCGAACGCCGTCAGCAGTTTCGGCGCGGGGACGGACTCGGGCAGCGCGGCGGCGTTCCTGAGCTCGGAGCGGTAGATGCGCACGCTGTCGGGGTTGGGCTCGGGGCCGACGGCCTTGACGAACACGCGCCGTCCGTCGCTCGTCCGCAGGCGCACGGCGGCCGCCGGGGAGAAGCCGCCCTCCTGGGTGACGGCCTCCACGACCTGGTCGCCGAGGAAGCCCTCGACCGCCTCGCGCACCAGCGGGTGGACCTCTTCCCAGGGCACACGGGAGCCGGACGCCGGCGGGTTGTTGTCTGTGCTCATACCTCCATGATCAAGCCTTGGAGGCGTAGACGATGATGTTGTCGACGTATTCGCCCTTGGCGGAGTCGAACTTGCCGCCGCAGGTCACCAGCTTGAGCCCGTCGTCGACGTACACGCGGCGGGCCGGGAAGCTGTCCTTGGAGACCTGCTCGATGGCGTCCACCTTGAAGCTGACGACCTTGCCGTCGCTGCGTTCCACCTTGACGGTCTCGCCCTTGCGCAACTGCCTGAGCTTGTAGAACACGGCGGGGGCGGTCTTGGTGTCGACGTGGCCGATGATCACCGAGGCGCCCTTCTCGCCGGGCACCGCGCTGCCGCTGTACCAGCCGGCCACCTTCGGCTTCTCGTACGGCGGCAGCTCGACCTCGCCGTCCTTGCTCAGCCCGAGCTTCATCAGCGGGGCCTCAAGGTCGAGCGAGGGGATGTCGATGCTCTTGGGCACCACGCTCGCCGCGGGAGTGGAGGAGTTCTGCATGCTCTTGCCGAAGGCGACCAGCAGCAGGCCCGTGACGGCGCCCGCGAGCACCACCCGACCCGGACGTGCCATCCGTCACGCCCGGCTGCGCCGCTTGGCCACCACGACCGCGCCTCCGACGAGGACCAGGGCGACCAGCGCGCCGGCCGGGCCCAGCGGGATCGAGGACTCGTCGTCGACGTCGCGGCCGAAGGTGCCGCCGCCGCCGGCCCTGGGCGCCTTGGTCGGCACGCCGGTCGGCTCGGCCTCGGCCCTGACCACCTTGATCGTGGCCTTGCCGACGTCGTTGGTGCCGTCGCACTTGACGTCGACGGTGTAGGAGCCGCGCTTGACCGTGCCCGAGACCGTCGCCTCACCCCGGACCCAGGGCGAGCCGTTGGCCGGGGTGCCGGTCGCGGTCGGCGAGGCCGATCCGGCCGGCACGGGGTTGAGCGGGACGCCGTTGATGAACGCCTTCGAGGTCGCGGTGCCGGTGTGGGCCGGACCGCCGGAGGGCACCGGGCAGTTGGCCAGGATCCACACCTTGGACGTCTCGCCCGCGGTGACCCGGTCGGGGTTGAGCTGGACCGCGATGCTCGGCCTCTTGGCGGCCGGCGTGGCCGTCGCCGTGGTCGTCGCCGTCGTGGTGGCGGTGGTGGACGTGGTGGCTGTGGCCGTCGGTGTGGCCGTCGGTGTGGCTGTCGGTGTGGTCTCGGCCGAGGCCGCACACCCGGTCAGCCCGACCACCATGATGGCACCCGCGTACGCGACTCGCCTGACCCTGAGCACCGCCGCACCCCACTTTGCCGTCTTGCACCCAGCATCCACCAAAAAAGTGGATGTCGCCCCTCCTGATACCCAGAAATTCTGGGCAAATCCCTGACCAACGATCATGATTTATGTCTTCGGACAGGTACGTCAAGGGTGCCAGCTTTGCCAGGAATTGACGGACGTTTTAGCCTTAGGCCGGATCAGACGGCGTGTCGGCCCACCGGTCGCCCACCCCGCGCAGGGTCACCAGGCGGGCGTCGTCGCCGGTCTCGCGGTCGATGTGGATCTCCAGCCGGTCTTCGGCCAGCCCCTCGACCAGGCCCTCGCCCCACTCGACCACGGTGACCGACTCCTCCAGCGAGGCGTCGAGGTCGAGGTCGTCGACCTCCAGGTCGCCGCCGAGCCGGTAGGCGTCGGCGTGCACCAGGGGCGGGCCCTGCCGCAACGACGGGTGCACCCTGGCGATCACGAAGGTGGGCGAGGTGATCGGCCCGCGTACCTTGAGACCTTCGGCGATGCCCTGGACCAGCGTGGTCTTGCCCGCGCCGAGCGGGCCGGACAGCACGATCAGGTCTCCGGGCCGCAGGTGGGCCGCCAGGCGGGCGCCGTAGGCCCGCATGTCCTCCGCTGTCGCCAGTCGCACTACAACTCCACTCGCTTGATCAGGTCGCGCAGCGCGTCGTTGACGATCCCCGGGCGTTCCAGCTGGATCAGGTGGGAGGTGTCGGGGATCTCGGTGACCTGCGCCTTGGGCAGCGCCGCCGCGATGGCCCTGCTGTGGTCGGGCGGGGTCAGCCAGTCGCGCTCACCGTAGACGATGGCGGTCGGGACCGGGTCGAGGACGTGCAGCGCGGACAGCTTGTCGTGGTTCATCAGGGCCGGGTAGAAGGCGGCGAACACCTCGGTGGGGGTCTGCCTGATCATCGACTCGGCGAAGTCGACCACGGTCGGGCTCACGTTCGCGGAGTCGCCGAAGCCCATGTAGCGGGTGATCAGGAAGGCGATGTCGCTGCCCGCGTGCCGGGTCTTGTCGACCAGCGAGCCCTTCCTGCCGAGCAGCGACACCGTGGACGGCGCCACCTTGTGCACGGCCTTGGACACCATCGCCGGCAGCCCCAGCGTCAGCTCGGCCAGCTTGCCCGCCGAGGTCGCGATGAGCGCGGCCGCCCGGATCTTCCCGCCGAACAGCTCAGGGTGGCTGTCGGCCAGCGCCATGATCGTCATGCCGCCCATCGAGTGGCCGACCACCACGCACGGGCCGGGCACGAACTCCTCGATCACCTCGGCGAGGTCCTGGCCCAGCCGGTCGATCGTGCTGTCGTCGGCCGTGCCGCGCTGCGACCGGCCGTGGGAGCGGATGTCCCACAACACCAGGCGGTAGTTCTCGCGCAGGTCCTTGCGCTGGTAGTGCCACGATTCGAGGTTGAGGCAGTAGCCGTGGCACATCACGATCGTCAGCGGCGCGTCTTCGGGGCCGTCGATCTCGACGTGCAGCGCCACCCCGTCGGAGGTGACGAGCGTGCGCTCCCTGCCGCGCAGCTCGCCGAACGGCTCGCTGGCCTCCTCGTCGTGCCGCAGCCTGATCCGGCCGACCGCGTAGCGCTTGGCCAGCGCCGCCGCCGCGACACCGGCCGACGCCGCTCCGACGATCGCGCCGGCGATCCCGACCCTGCGCCGCCGTGTTGTCGTCGTCGTCATGTCCCCGATCCTTCTCCGCTCATGGCCGCTCCGGAGTGCTCGTCGTCACATGCTGGTGGACCCGTGGCACCCGGGAACCGATCCTGGTCACGATCTCATGCGTGATCGTGCCGAGGGTATCCGCCCATTCCTGGGCGGTCGGCTCGCCCCCGTCGCCGGGACCGAACAGCACGACCTCGTCGCCCGGCGACAAGGGGTCGTCGCCGACGTCGATCACGAACTGGTCCATGCACACCCGGCCCGCCACCGTCCGGCGGCGCCCGCCCGCCAGCACCTCGGCTCTTCCCGTCGCGTGCCGGAGTATGCCGTCGGCGTAGCCGAGCGGCACGAGGCCGAGGGTGGTCTCGCGGTCGGTGACATAGAGGTGGCCGTAGGAGACCCCCGACTCCTCCGGGACCCGCTTGACGAGCGCGATCCTGGCCGTCAGGGTCATGGCCGGACGCAGCCCGAAGTCGCCCAGCTCGGGCACGGGGCTCAGGCCGTACATGGCGATGCCCGGCCTGACCACGTCGAAGCGGGCGGCGGGCAGGGTCAGGACGGCGGCCGAGTTGGACAGGTGCCTGATCACCGACGACCCGGCGGCCCCCGCCTGCTCGGCCAGCTTCAGCGCGCTCTCGTACGCCTCCACCTGCTGACCGACCGACGGATGGCCGGGGACGTCGGCGCAGGCGAAGTGGGACCACAGGCCGACGATCTCGACGACGCCCTCGGCCCGCAGCTCCAGCGCCCTGCTCAGCAGGCCCGGCCAGGTG
Source organism: Nonomuraea sp. NPDC047529 (assembly GCF_040642995.1). NCBI lineage: Bacteria > Bacillati > Actinomycetota > Actinomycetes > Streptosporangiales > Streptosporangiaceae > Nonomuraea > Nonomuraea sp. NPDC047529. Next base: position 81,790 of record NZ_JBEYTJ010000031.1, read on the forward strand.
GCCAGCGGCGCGCCGCCCCTGCACATGCCGGTGTCGGCCTCCAGGTGGACCTTGGCCGGGCGGCCCGCGCGGCGGGCGGCGGCGGCGATCTCGCCGAGCACGCCCTCGTGGGCCGCCGACAGCTCGATGTCCTCCGCGACGGCCCGGTCGAGGGGCTCGCCGGGGGTGATCAGCCAGGCCAGGACGGGCGCGGTGACGCCGCCTTCGCGCAGCGCCAGCGCCTCGGCGACGAACGCCGTGCCCAGCCTGGACGCGCCGCCCTCAAGGACGGCCCTGGCCGAGGGCACCAGCCCGTGGCCGTAGGCGTCGGCCTTGACGGCCCCCATCAGCTCGGCGCCGCCCGCCCGCTCCTTCAGCAGGGCCACGTTGTGCCTGATCGCGGACAGGTCGACCCGCGCCTCGGCGGGGGTGGCCATCGAGGAGTACATCTCTCCAGTGTGTCAGCTCGGACGGGTGGTCGAGCGCGGTTCGCGCCGCTCAGGGGCGGGGTTCGCCGTGGACGGAGCGGATCGCCTCCGGGACGGCCGCCGCCACCCCGGCGGCGGTGAGCGGGGCGCCGCGGGCGGCCAGCCGTCCGGCCAGCCCGTGCACGTACGCGCCGACGGAGCCCGCGTCGTAACAGCACAGCCCCTGGGCCAGCAGCGCGCCCGCCACGCCCGACAGCACGTCGCCGGTGCCCCCGGTGGCCAGCCAGGACGTGCCGGTCTCGTTGACGCGGACCGGCCTGGCCTCCTCGGCCACCACCGTGGTCGAGCCCTTGAGCAGCACGGTCACGCCCAGCTCGGCGGCGGCCCTGCGGGCGTGCTCCAGCCGGGCGGCCTCGATCTCCTCACGGCTCACGCCGATCAGCCGCGACAGCTCGCCCGCGTGCGGCGTGATCAGCACGGGCGCCCGCCGGCGCAGCAACGACCGGTCGCGGGCCACCAGCGTGAGCCCGTCGGCGTCGATCAGCACGGGGACGTCGGAGGCCAGCACGCGGGCGGCCAGCTCGTGCGCCCAGTCGCCGGTGCCGAGCCCCGGGCCGAGCAGCCACGCCTGGACGCGGCCGACGTCCTCGATGGACGGCCGGTCGAGCGGGGTGATCACCGCTTCCGGCCAGTGCGCGCGCACCTGCTGGACCGGCTCGTGGGTGCCCGCGTAGCGGACCATGCCCGCGCCCGCCCGCAGCGCGCCGCCCACGGCCAGCACGGCCGCGCCGGTGTACAGGTCGCTGCCCGCGGCCACCCCGAGCACGCCTCTGCGGTATTTGTCGGACTCGTTGCCGGGCCTGGGCAGCAGGTCCTCCACGTCCGCGCGGGTCGGCGCCGCCACGTCCGGATCGGGCAGGAAGGGGCCCAGCCCGATGTCGACCAGCTCGACCCTGCCCGTGTGCGCGGCTCCGGGATCGACCAGCAGGCCCGTCTTGTACGCCCCCATCGTCACCGTGACCCGTGCCCGCACCGCCGCGCCCGCGACCTGCCCGGTGCTCGCCTCGACGCCGCTCGGCACGTCGACCGCGACGATCGTGCCGTGGGCCGCGTTCGCCTCTTCGGCCAGCCGGGCGTACGGCTCGCGCAGCGCGCCCGTGGCGCCGATGCCGACCAGCCCGTCGACGATCAGGTCGGCGTCCGCGACGGCGTCCTGGCCGGCGACGCGGCCTCCGGCGTGCAGGAAGGCGCGCAGGCCGGCCTCGTGCGTCCTGGAGCCGGCCAGGACCGCCGCCACCCGGGCTCCCCGGCGGGCCAGGCGTTCGCCGGCATAGAGGGCGTCGCCGCCGTTGTCGCCGCTGCCGACCAGGAGCACGACGCGGGCGCCGTACACCCGCCCAAGCAGGTCGGCGCAGGCGGCGGCCAGGCCGTGGGCGGCCCGCTGCATGAGGGCGCCCTCGGGCAGGCGCGCCATCAGCGTGCGCTCGGCGCCCCGGATCTGGTCGGCGGTGTAGGCGGTCTTCATGGCCTCACCCCGTTCGGCTGCCCGGCCTCCATGTGCCGCCTTCCCCCGCTCCGGTCGCTTCGCTCCCGCCGCTCCTCCACGGGACGGCACTGCCTCGCGCGCATGATCCGAAGTTATCCCTCCGCGATCACGTAGGCCACGGCGACGCCCCCGTCATGGCTGAGCGACAGGTGCCAGCGCTTGACCCCGAGGCCGTACGCCACGTCGGCGACCTTGCCCGACACGTGCAGCTCCGGCTTGCCCAGCTCGTCGCAGCGCACCTCGGCCTCCAGGTGACCGAGCCCCCTGGGCGCGCCGAGCGCCTTGGCCACCGCCTCCTTGGCGGCGAACCTGGCGGCCAGCGAATGCGTCGGCAGGGGCCGCTCGATGTCGGTGAACAGCCGCTCGCGCAGCTGCGGTGTACGTTCGAGAGCCGCCTCGAAGCGGGCGATGTCGACGATGTCCACTCCGATACCCAGGATCATCGTCCCAGGCTACTCAGAACAGGCCGCGTTCCCACGGCCCCCAGATGGCGAACGAGCGACCCCGCTTGGCCTGGACGTTCACGAAGAGCGTCAGCCCGCCCGGCCCGAACGTCGAGCCGGCGAACTCGGCGCCCGGATCGTCCGGGATCGGGTGGAGGCGGCAGAAGTCGAAGATCTCGCCCGTCCTGGTGAGGCCGCGCAGGTAGTTGTCGCCGTCGCCGTCCTCGCAGAGCACCAGCGTGCCGCGCCGGCTGACGGTCACGTTGTCGGGCAGGTCGAGCACCGACGAGCGCGGCGACTCGTGGACGAGCCTGAGCCGCCCGCTCCACGTCTCGTACGCCCACACCTGCCCCCGCCCGTCGCCGAACCCGGAAGGCGGCGGGTCACCCGGCGCGGTCGCCCCGCCCTGGGTGGAGACGAAGTACACGACGCCCTGGTGGAACACCGCGCCCTCCAGCCTGGCGAAGATCGCCGCGCCCTCCGCGCGCCCCTGCCGCCCCACCGCCTGGACCGCCTCCTCGTACGGCGGCCTGCCGGTGAAGCGCGGGTCGGGGTCGTCGATGTCCACCCAGCGTGTGGCGTAGGAGGCCCCCGCCCGCTGCCCGCGCGACAGGTCGGCGCGCTTCACCCCGTCGACGGCGAGCATCTGGAGCCTGCCGCCGTCGAGCAGCCGGCCCTCCCGCATCGGGTGCCTGGGCGGCAGGTAACGGTAGAAGCCGGAGGGGAAGGAGAAGTTGTCCTCGGTGAGGTAGACGGCGCCGGTGGAGGGGTCGAAGGCGGCCGACTCGTGCGGGAAGCGGCCGGCCGACCTGATCGGTCGCGCGCTCGCGACCCCGTCGACCGGCACCTCGAACAGGTAGCCGTGCCGGCGCGTGAGCCTGCTGTTGTCGCCGCCGGACGGGTCGTTGCCCACGTCGGGGCCGTTGACCGTCTCCTCGCAGCTCACCCAGGCCCGCCAGGGCATCGGGCCGCCGGAGCAGTTCATCATGGTGCCGTTGAGCGAGGGGCCGCTCCTGAGCACCTCGCCGTGGCCGGTGACGTGCAGGGTCGAGGTGCCGCCGCCCGCCATGGGGTCGTAGGCGGCGTCCTTGTCGCCGAACGCGCCGACCGGGCCGGCGACCTCGTGGTTGCGTACGAGGATCGTGCCGCCCTTGGGGCCGGCGAAGGCCGCCATGCCGTCGTGCCGGCCGGGGACCGTGCTCCCGTCGGAGAACTTCTCGCCCGCGGCGCTGAACGAGCGGTAGCGGAAACCGTCGGGGAGGTGCAGGCGTACCTTGCCGTCGCGCAGGTCGGCGACCGGCTTCAGCGGCCCGTAGCCGGCCGCGGGACGGAGGCCGCCGCGGGCCCCGGCGCAGGCGACCCCGGCGAAGGGCCCGGCGACGGCGACCACGCCGGCGAGGAAGCGGCGACGATCCACAAGACCTCCCGGAGGATACGTCCGGAACGGTAGCCGCCTGCCGGTTCCGGCATGCCCGGATCGTCAGAACCGGTCTTCCTTCCCGGAATCATGCTTTGGTAATCCCACGTTTTTATCCACAGGCTGTGGACGGCCGCCGCGCCGCACCCGCCCATGATCGCATTTGTCCCCCATCGCTACGCTGCCTAGGTGAACAACGGCTACGTGGAACTGAGCAGGGAGCAGTGGAGCGAGCTCCGCAAGAACACGCCCTTGACTCTCACCGCAGACGAGCTGGAGGACCTTCGCGGCGTCGATGACCCCATCGACCTGACCGAGGTCACCGACATCTACCTCCCCCTGACCCGGCTGCTGAACCTGCACTTCACCGGGTCCAAGCAGCGCAGCAGCGTGCTGAGCGCCTTCCTCGGGGACGCGGGGACGCGCCTCCCGTACATCCTGGGCATCGCCGGCAGCGTCGCGGTCGGCAAGTCGACCACGGCGCGGCTCCTGCACACCCTGCTGGCCCGCTGGCCCGAGCACCCGCACGTGGAGTTGATCACCACCGACAGCTTCCTCTACCCCAACGCGGTGCTGGAGGCCAAGGGCATCATGCAGCGCAAGGGCTTCCCGGAGAGCTACGACCGGCGCGCGCTGGTCAGGTTCGTGGCGGAGGTCAAGGCGGGCGCCCCCGAGGTGTACGCGCCCGTCTACAGCCATCTGGAGTACGACATCGTCCCCGGCGCCCGCCAGGTCGTGAAAAATCCAGACATCTTGATCATCGAGGGCCTGAACGTCCTCCAGCCCGCCCCGCCCACGTCCCTGGCCGTCAACGACTACTTCGACTTCTCCATCTACGTGGACGCCAAGGTCGAGGACATCCGCACCTGGTACGTCGAACGCTTCCACAAGCTGCGCCGCACCGCCTTCGAGGACCCCAAGTCCTACTTCAAGTACATCGCCGAGCTCACCTACGAGCAGGCCACGGAGTTCGCGGTCAACGTGTGGCGCGACATCAACGAGCGCAACCTGGTCGAGAACATCGCCCCCACCAGGGGCCGGGCCGATCTCGTCCTGAAGAAGGGCGCCGACCACGCGGTCAGGCGGGTACGGCTTCGCCGGACCTGAACACCTCGTCGAAGACGTAGGCGGCGAACCGGCCCGCGCACTCCTGGTCGTCGATGTCGGCGAACCAGCAGTCCTCACCATGATCGTGGCATCTGAAGCGAATCATGTGAGGCAGCCTCGCGTACGCCGGTCAACGCGACGTCAATGTCCGATGGACAACAATGGCGGAGTGCTGCATCTGCGACTGATCATCCCTCCCGACCGCACCGACGAGGCCGTCGAGCTGCTTCAGGAGTGCACGGGCGTCACCAACATCGTCGTCCTGCCGGGCGCCGCCCGCGAGCCGGCGGGCGACGTCGTCCTCTGCGACTCCGCCCGCGAGGCGGCCAACGAGGTGATCAGCCGGCTCAAGTGGCTGGAGGACGTCGGCTCGATCGCCATCGAGCAGGTGGACCTGTCGCTGTCCAGGGCGGCCACGGCGGCGGTCGAGGAGGCTCCCGGCGATCCCGACGACGCGGTGGTGTGGGAGGAGCTGGCCCACAAGGTCTCCAGCGAGTCCCGCATCACCTGGGCCTACCTGGCCTTCCTCGCCATCGCGACGCAGCTCGCGGGCATCGGCGTGCTGCAGAACTCGCCCATCCTGATCGTCGGCGCGATGGTGCTCGGCCCGGAGTTCGGCGCGATCGCCGCCATCTGCTTCGGCCTGCTGGGCCGGCGCGGACGTCTGATCACCACCGCCCTCCGGACGCTGGTCATCGGCTTCACGGCCGCCATCGCCGTCACCTTCGCCTGCGCGCTCGTCTCCAAGTGGTTCGGCTGGATCGACATCGGCAACCTGAAGGCGAACGCGGAGGTGCAGTTCATCGTCAAGCCCGACAAATGGTCGTTCATCGTGGCGCTGCTGGCGGGGGCGGCGGGCGTCCTGTCGGTGACGGCGGGCAAGTCCTCGGCGCTGATCGGCGTGTTCATCTCGGTCACCACGGTCCCGGCGGCCGGCTACCTCGCCGTCGCGCTGGGGCTCGGCGACTGGGCCGAGGTCGCGGGGTCGGTCTCGCAGCTCGCGGTGAACATCCTCGGGATGGTCATCTCGGGCACGGCCACGCTCATGGTCCAGCGGAAATTCTGGCCTCAAGTAGGACAGCGTTCATCCGTGTGAACGAGGCCACGCCCACCCCGCGACGGGTAGGGTCCGCCACATGCACATCCTCGCCACCGAGGGGCTGACCAAACGCTTCCCCACCGTCACCGCGGTCGACGGGCTCACGGTGACCGTGGGATCCGGCGTCACCGGTCTGGTGGGGGCGAACGGCGCGGGCAAGTCGACACTGATCAAGATGCTGCTCGGCCTGCTGCCGCCCAGCCAGGGCGCCGCGCGGGTGCTCGACCTCGACGTGACCGCGCAGGGCGCCGAGATCCGCCGGCTCGTCGGCTACATGCCCGAGCACGAATGCCTCCCTCCCGACGTCTCCGCGACCGAGCTGGTCGTCCACCTCGCCAGGATCTCCGGGCTGCCGCGCACGGCCGCCCGCGAGCGCGCCGCCGACGTGCTGCGCCACGTGGGCCTGGCCGAAGAGCGTTACCGCCCGATCGGCGGCTACTCCACCGGCATGAAGCAACGGGTCAAACTGGCCCAGGCCCTCGTGCACGACCCCAAGCTCGTCTTCCTCGACGAGCCCACCAACGGGCTCGACCCGCGCGGCCGCGACGAAATGCTGACGCTGATCAGGCGCATCGGCACCGAGTTCGGCATCAGCGTGCTGGTCACCTCCCACCTGCTGGGCGAGCTGGAACGCGTCTGCGACCACGTCATCGTCATCGACGGCGGCCGCCTGCTGCGCTCGTCGGCGATCTCGGAGTTCACCCAGGCCACCCAGACGGTCACGGTCGAGGTCGAGGACGGCCTGGAGCCGCTGGCCCGGCGGCTGACCGAGACCGGCCAGACCGTCTCCCAGCAGGGCCGCCTGCTGGTGGTCAAGGTGCTCGGCCCCGAGACCTACGACGCCATCCGCGACGCCGCCGTCGACCTCGACCTGTGCCTCATCCGCCTCGAACAGGGACGCCACCGCATCGAGGACGTCTTCAGGGAGGAGACGGCCAGTGTCTGAGATCTACGACATCGGCTACCGGCACTACGACGGCCCCCGCATGGGCGGCGCGTACGCCACCCGCGCGCTCACCGTCCACAGCCTGCGCGGCATCTTCGGCCTCGGCCGTCCGGCGCGCAGCAAGATCGTGCCGTTCGCGCTGGTCGTCATCATGCTGCTGCCCATGGTGGTGTCGATCGCGCTCATGGCGCTTGCCCAGCAGCGCGGCATCCCCTACAGCGGGTTCGCGGTCCTCCTGCAGGCCGTGGTGGCCATCTTCCTGGCCTCCCAGGCCCCCACGGTCGTCGCCCCCGACCTGCGCCACCGCGTGCTGCCCCTGTACCTGTCCCGGCCGATCTCGGTCTTCCAGTACGTGGCCGCCAAGGTGATCGCGATGACCGCCGCGCTCTTCCTGCTGGTCGGCGGGCCGCTGACGCTGCTGTGGATCGGCGAGCTGGTCGTCGACCTGCCCGGGCCGCCCGCCACCGGCGAGTACCTCGGCGCGCTGCTCATGGCGCTGGTGCTGGCGCTGCTGCTGTCGGCCTTCGGCCTGGCCCTCGCCTCGTTCACGCCGCGGCGCGGGCTGGGGGTGGCCTCGGTGATCACGGTCTACCTGCTGTCCTCGGCGTCGGTGCCGCTGCTCTACGGCACGATGATCAGCACCGGGAACGAGTCGGGGGCCGCCTGGGCCTGGTTGATGAACCCGTTCTGGCTGGTCGACTCCGTGCAGTCGTGGCTGTTCGGCACCCCGTCCCACGCCGATGGCCCCTACCCCAGCGGTCCCGCCTCGGCGGCGATCCTGGTGGTGCTGATCGGCGTCGGCCTGGCCGCTCTCGCGCTGCGCTACAGGAAGGCGGCCTCGCGATGAGGATCGACCTCTCCCAGGTGTCCCGCTGGTACGGCAACGTGGTGGCGGTCAACGACGTGACCATGACGATCGGCCCCGGCGTCACCGGCCTGCTCGGGCCCAACGGCGCCGGCAAGTCGACGTTGCTGCACATGATGGCCGGGTTCCTGGCGCCGTCCGGCGGCTCGGTCACGCTGGACGGCACCCAGGTCTGGAAGAACCACCACATCTACCGAAATATCGGCCTGGTCCCGGAACGTGAGGGCGTGTACGGCTTCCTCACCGGCTGGCAGTTCGTCCTGTCCGCCGCCCGCCTGCACGGCCTCCCCGACCCCGTCGAGGCCGCCCGCAAGGCCCTGGCCACGGTCGAGATGGAGGAGCCCAAGGACCGCCGGGTGGAGACGTACTCCAAGGGCATGCGCCAGCGGGTCAAGGTGGCCGCCGCCCTCGTCCACGACCCGGCCGTGCTGCTGCTCGACGAGCCGTTCAACGGCATGGACCCGCGCCAGCGCCTGCACCTGATGGACCTCATCCGCGCCATGGGCACCGCCGGCAAGACGATCCTGTTCAGCTCGCACATCCTGGAGGAGGTCGAGCGGGTCGCCCAGCACATCGAGGTCCTGGTGTCCGGCCGGCACGCGGCCTCGGGCAACTTCCGCGAGATCAGGCGCCTGATGACCGACCGGCCCCACTTGTTCGTCATCCGGTCCAGCGACGACCGGAAGCTCGCCGCGGCCCTGATCCGCGACGAGTCGGCCGGCGGCATCACGCTCCGCCCGGACGGCCTGGAGGTCCAGGCGACCGAGTTGCGGCGATTCGCCCGGCTGCTCCCCCGCGTCGCCCGCGACGAGGGTGTGCGCCTGCACCAGGTCTCCCCCGCCGACGAGGACCTGGAGAGCGTCTTCGCCTACCTGATCAACAGGAGCACCTGAATGAACACCGTGGTCGCGGGCATCACGTACCGCTCACTGCTCGGGCGTCGCCGCATCATCCTGCTCCTGCTGCTCCCGCTGGCCCTGATCGCCCTGGCCGTGCTGCTGCGCGTGGCGACCGGCACCGACCAGAAACTGGCCGTGGACCTGATGCAGAAGTTCGCCGTCCAGGCGATGCTGCCGCTGCTGGGAGTCATCGCGGGCACCGGCGTCATCGCGCCGGAGATCGACGACGGCACCGTCATCCACCTGATGTCCAAGCCGATCTCCAGGCCCGTGATCGCCCTGACCAAGTTCGGGGTGGCGGCCTCGCTCATGGCCCTGTTCGGGGCCCTGCCGACGTACGTGGCGGCCTGGATCCTGGTGGGCGGCGAGGACGGCATCGCGACCGGTTTCGCCCTCGGCGCCCTGGTCGCCGGCATCGCCTACGCCGCGCTCTTCCTGCTCCTCGGGGTCGTGACCAAGCACGCGGTCACGATCGGCGTCATCTACGCCCTCGTCTGGGAGGTCACCGTGGTCACCCTGATGCCAGGGGCGGGCAAGTTCTCGGTCCAGGCGTGGGCCAAGACCATCGCCGACCAGATCTCCGACTCGCCGTTCCTGCAGTCGACCGTCACGATGGGCTTCGCCGTCCCGGCGCTCGTCATCGTGACCGTGGGCGCGGTCTTCTGGGCCGGCCGCAGGCTGCGGGTGTTCGCCCTCACCGGCGACGAGTAGCGGCCCGGCGGGTACGGCGCGAGGCCGTACCCGCCCAGGCGCGTCAGGAGGCGCAGGCCGTACGGACCACGTCGGCCAGGCGACCGGCCACCTGGTTGGCGTGCTCCTCGGAGGCGGCCTCCACCATCACCCGGATCATGGGCTCGGTGCCGCTCGGCCGGATCAGGACCCGGCCGGTCTCCCCCAGCTCCGCCTCGGCCTCGGCCACGGCGGCGATGAGCTCGGGCACCGACGCCTTGCCCTTGTCGACGTCCTTGACGTTGATCAGGATCTGCGGCAGCGGGGTCATCACCGAGGCCAGCTCCTTCAGCGGGACGCCCGACTTGGCCACCACGCCCAGCAGGTGCAGCGAGGTGAGCAGGCCGTCGCCCGTGGTGGCGTGGTCGAGCAGGATGACGTGGCCGGACTGCTCGCCGCCCAGGTTGAACCCCTCGGACTTCATGCGTTCGAGGACGTAGCGGTCGCCGACCGCGGTCTCGATCACGGTGATGCCGGTCTCGCGCATCGCCAGCTTGAAGCCCAGGTTGGACATGACGGTCGCGACCACGGTGTCCTTGGCCAGCTGGCCGTCGCCGTGCATGGCGGCGGCGAGCACCGCCATGATCTGGTCGCCGTCGACGACCGTGCCCGTGTGGTCGACCGCCAGGCAGCGGTCGGCGTCGCCGTCGTAGGCCACGCCCAGATCGGCGCCCCTGGACACGACCACCTGCTGGAGCTTGTCCAGGTGGGTGGAGCCGTGCCCGGCGTTGATGTTGAGCCCGTCGGGTCTGGCGCCGATGGCCTCGACCCGGGCGCCCGCACGCACCAGCGCCTCGGGCGCGACCATGTGGGCGGCGCCGTGCGCGCAGTCGACCACGATGTGCAGGCCGTCGAGCGCGGCGGTCATCGTGGTCAGGACGTGCGAGATGTAGCGGTCGGCCTCGCCGTACGCGTCGCGTACGCGCCCGACCCCCGAACCGACGGGGAAGGACCAGTTCTCACCGAGCCGGCGCTCGATCTCGTCCTCGACCACGTCGGACAGCTTGAAGCCGCCCCTGGCCAGGAACTTGATCCCGTTGTCCGGCGCCGCGTTGTGCGAGGCGGACAGCATGACGCCGAGGTCGGCGCCGAGAGCGGCGGTGAGATGGGCGACGGCCGGGGTGGGCAGCACGCCGAGGCGCAGCACATCCACTCCAGACGCCGCGAGGCCGGCGACCACTGCGGCCTCCAGGAACTCCCCGGAGGCTCGCGGGTCCCGGCCCACGACGGCCACGGGACGACGCCCCGTGGCCGCGAACGCGCCCGCATCACCGAGTACGTGGGCGGCCGCCACGGACAGATCCATGGCCAGCTCGGCCGTGAGGTCGCGACCAGCGACCCCACGTACCCCGTCGGTGCCGAAGAGGCGCGCCAATTTAGCGCTTGCTGTACTGCGGAGCCTTGCGGGCCTTCTTGAGGCCGTACTTCTTCCGCTCCGTGGCGCGGGCGTCACGGGTGAGGAAGCCGGCCTTCTTCAGCGGCGGCCGGTTGACGTCGACGTCCAGGATCGCCAGGGCGCGGGACAGGCCCATGCGCAGCGCGCCGGCCTGGCCGGTGACGCCGCCGCCGTCGATGCGCGCGATGACGTCGAACGCCTCTTCGGCGCCGAGCACCACGAAGGGCTCGTTGACGATCTGCTGGTGGACCTTGTTGGGGAAGTAGACGTCCAGCGAACGACCGTTGATCGTCCACTTGCCGGTGCCGGGGACGATGCGCACGCGGGCGATCGCCTCCTTGCGGCGACCGGTGCCGTACGAGTTACCCGTGGTGACGGGCTTGCGCACGGGCGCGTCAGCGCTGGCAGCGGACTCGGTGGTGTACTCGGACGGGAAGTCCTCGCCGGAGAATTCCTCCAGCTCGGTCTCGACGACCGTCTCGACACCGGTGGGCTCAGCCACGGTTCTCCTCTAACTCTTTCGAACTACTACTGGGCGATCTGGGTGATCTGGAACTGCACCGGCTGCTGGGCCTGGTGCGGGTGGTCGGTACCCGCGTAGACCTTCAGCTTCTTGGCCATCTTCCGGCCGAGGGAGTTCTTCGGCAGCATGCCCTTGACGGCCTTCTCGACGGCCTTCTCCGGCCGCTTGTCCATGAGCTCGCCATAGGTGACGGAACGCAGACCGCCCGGGTAGCCCGAGTGACGGTACGCCTTCTTCTGCTCACGCTTGTTACCGCTCAGCGCGATCTTGTCGGCGTTGATGACGATGACGAAGTCACCGGTGTCGACGTGGTTCGCGAAGATCGGCTTGTGCTTGCCGCGGAGCAGGTTCGCGACGTGGCTGGCCAGCCGGCCCAGCACGACATCGGTCGCGTCGATGACGTACCACTGACGCTGGACGTCGGCGGGCTTCGGTGAGTACGTGCGCACGGTCGTAGCCTTCTTTTGCTCGCGTCTTCGGCGCTGTCGGATGCGACAGCTACATGGGTCGGTCGGTGCGGGCACACGGCAGCCCGGACCTTCCGTCTCCCGAGCCCGATGGGCTTGATGATGGGAGATGACGCCGGACGCGCCGCGCATCGGTCACGCTGGACCTATGCACACAACGAACGATTAGGTTACCCGCCTGAAGGCGCGCAGGTCAAAAGACCGGTAACCCTGCACGAGTCTACCCGACGACAGAACGGTTCCATTTCGTTTCCCTGGGATCCCTTCTTTCCCGGTACCCGACATCTCTATCGTTAGCTGCGGTATGTGGCGGAACTCTCACACCCGGCAAACCCAGCGGGGCGCGCGGCGCCGGAACAGCCTGGGCGTGCTGACCTGCCTGATGGCCGCGTTGTTCACGGGCGTGCTGCTCGGCCGGCTGTCCGACGACGTCGAGCCCACCGCGCACATCTACCTCAACGAGACCGCCCCGCCCGCCGCGGCCACCGCGCGCCCCGCCCCCACCACGGCGCAGAAGGCCCGGCCCGAGCTGGACCGCATCCCGCGGCAGGCCACCACGGTCAGGACCCCGCGCGGCAGATCCACCCCCAAGCCCACGAAGATCCCGGAAGGGCAGATCGCGGGCTTCGACGCCAAGGGCGACCCCACCCAGGTGTTCACCGGCGGCGGCGACGACCAGGCCAAGGTGATGCCCGGCATGGCCGCCCGGGTCATCACGCTCACCAACGCCGCCCGCGCCGAGCACGGCTGCGGCCCGCTGCGCGTGGACGGCAGGCTCGCACGCTCGGCGCGCCAGCACTCGCTGGAGATGGCGCGTACCGGGCAGCTCGCCCACAACTCCCCCGACGGCGCCTCCCCCTGGGACCGCATGGACCGCGCCGGCTACCACTGGGGCGCCGCCGAGAACATCGGCAACGGTTACAGCACTGCCGAGCAGGCCGTACGCGGCTGGCTGGACAGCCGCGACCACCGCAGGAACATCCTGGACTGCACACTCAAGGCCATCGGCGTCGGCGTCGCCTCCGGACCGGACGGCCCATGGTGGACCCAGGACTTCGGGACCCGATGACGAACATCACGGTAATGTCTCCGCATGGTTTCCAACGGCAATGAGGAACGTGGCATGGACAGCGGTCCCCGCCGTTCGCGTAGAGACCGCGCCGCCGGGGCCGAGACCACTCAGCAGTCACCGCAGGCCCCGCCGTACGCGCAGTCCTCGTTCGGGCAGTCTCCGTTCACACCGGCCCAACAGCAGCAACCGCCGACCGGGCAGCCCGGACAGCCGCCGCTGAGCGGGCCGACGCCGCCGGCCGGGCAGTCCGCCCAGTCGCCGGACTCCGGGCAGCCGACGCAGGTGTCGCAGGCGCAGCAGAGCAGGGTCGGCTGGAGCCCCTACGACGAGGGCCGGCGCTCACGCGCCCCGCTGTGGTTCGCGATCGGCGGCGTCCTGCTGCTGGGCCTGCTCGGCGGCGGCCTGGCGATGATGTGGAACGCGGGCAGCCCCAGCACGGCCGAGGCCGGCGCGCCCACCCGTACCTCCGCGCCGCTCCCGTCGGCCCCGCCCGGCAAGTACGGCTTCGCGGCCGACCGCAAGACCGACCCCGACCCGATCACGGTCAAGGAGATCTTCGGGTCGGCGAAGAAGTTCACCGTCTCGGGGCGCGGCTACGAGATGACGGTCACCAGCAAGGACAAGAAGTGCACCGATGGCGCCCTGGGCGACAAGCTCCAGAAGGCCCTCAAGTCCGGCAAGTGCACCCAGTTCCTGCGGGCCAGCTTCCGTGACAAGGCCGGCAAGGTGATCGGCACGATCGGCGTGGCCAACCTCAAGACGAGCGGCACCGCCACCAAGGTGGCCAAGGTCGGCGACGCGAGCAACTACGTCAAGCCGCTGGCCGGCAAGGACAGCGTCACCAAGATGCTCGGCTCGGGCAGCGGCGGTGCCAAGATCTCGACCCACGGCCACTACGCGATCATGGTGTGGTTCCAGAACAAGGACGGCAGCAAACCGGACAAGAAGGGATCGAAGCGTATCTTCGAGGCCATCAAGGACCTCACCGACGCGACGGTCTTCAAGGCTCTGGACAGCCGGTCGATGACGGGGAGCGCGCTCAGCTGAACCGGCATCACGGTCGATAACCCCTCAAAGGGGACGGCGGTTCCCGTTGGGAACCCCCATACCGACATAACGATCTCGCTACTCTCGCTAGGCTCGCCCTATGCGTGGCCAGGAACCCGGGTCTGAGCACGATCGCAGGGAAGCCGACCGTACGACCGCATCACCGATGCCACCGCCGAGTTTCGGCCGCATCGGGGGCGGCGTTCCGTCGGCGATCACCCCGTCCGACGAGACGCGGGTTCCGCGTGGCACCCCACCGGAGCCCGCCGAGTCGTCCGCCGGCGTACAACCGTGGGAGGTGACCGGCGACGACTCGGCCCCCTACGACTGGTTCGCCGACGACGCCCCCGACCCCGCCCCCTCTTCCGCCCCCACCAAGCCCCCCTACGGAACCGGCGCCCCCTCCGGCCCCGTCACGGGCGGCCCGTCCGGCACACCGGGGCCCACCGCCTCCGGTCCCGGCGAAGAGACCATCACCGCCTCCCGCCCCCCGCACAGAGGGGACGCCCCCACCTGGGCCCCCGGAACTCCAGCCACGCCCACCCCTGGCTCCAACGCCCCCGGCACGTTCGCCGACGCCCCCGGTACGTTCACCGGTGCGCCCACCGCGGCGTCCGGCCCCCTTGGCGCCCCCGCCGGCATCTCCGACCCCGCCGGTGCCCCCGACTGGGCCATCGACGCTCCCACGAGACCCGCCTGGGCTCCCCACATTCCCGAGGACCCCACAGGGCCGCCCCGACCGTCCAACCGACCCGGCTGGACCCCGGGCACCTCCCACGAGACCGGCTGGCCCCCCGGCGCCTCCCCCGAGTCCGGTTCGACCCCTGAGCAGCCGCCCGCAGCCCCGGGGCGCGCACCCGGAGCGCCCAGCCAACCCGCGTGGGTCCCCCCCGACCAACCTGGGCGAACTCCCGCCTCCCCCGGCCAAGCCGCATGGGCCCCCGGAACCCCGCACGACACCGGACGAACCGACGGAGCTCCAGGCCAACCCGCATGGGCACCCGCCCCTCCCGAGGAGACCGGCCGAGGCCCCGGAACCCCAGACCAGGCAGCATGGGGCCCCAGGGCGTCCAACGAGACCGGCCGAAGCGCCGGGCCCGCCGACGCGCCCGCCTGGCCTCCCCCCGCCTCCGACGCGCCTGCGTGGCCTCCTCGCGCCTCCGGCACGCCCGAGTGGGCTCCCAGCGCGTCCGACGAAGCCGCCTGGACGCCCAGAAACGCCGCCGAAGCCACCTGGGGTCCCCAGCCTGAGGACGACGCCTCCTGGTCCGCCGCCCCCGCGCAGTGGGCCGCCACCCCGGAGGAGGACCCTCCCGGCTGGCCCGCCAAGCCGGTCGTGCCCGGCGCGCCGCCGTGGGAGCCGCCACCGGCGTTCACGGCCGCCGCCGCGGGCCTGCAGGTGTGGCCCGCCCCGGTCGCCGACCCGGACGTCATGCCCCCCTGGCCCGCCGCCACGGGCGAACTGGTGGCCGAGCCGGACAACGACGACCCGGCCACGGGCGAACCCACCGCCCGCTTCCCCACCACCCCGACCGTCCACCCCGTCGATGCACCGACCAGCCCGTCGGCCGCCGGGGCCGACACCATCGGCACGCCCGGCGACCGGCATGCCGCCGAGCCCGCGTTCCCCCGCGACCCCGACGCCACACTGCCCGGCCGCAACCCCGCGCCCCACACAAACCCGGCACCCCACAAACCCGACACCCCGCCGTACAGCCCGGATGCCACGCCGTACAGCCCGGACCCGGCGCCGTACGCGCCGGACCCCGCGTCGTACGGCGGTTCCGACGCAGAACCGTTCAACGGCGGGGGCGCAGGGTCGTACGACCCCGATGCCACCCGCCCCGGCGGGATTCCCAAAGCGGCCCACTACTTCGACCCCGAGGCCGCCAAGCGCGAGGCCGCGGCCGCCGTCCAGCAGCACGCCGCGCCCGCCCCTCCCCACGGGGACGACCCGACGGCCCAGGACACCCCGCCGCAGGGCATGCGCGCGTCCGACCCCCGCGAGGAACCCACGGGCCCCATGCGGACGGCCCACTACGTCGAGCCCCACCCCACCAACCCGACGGGACGCCCCCCGGAGCCCGGCGACGTGCCCGTATGGCCCCCCGCGTCCCCTGTGCCCCCCGTGCCCCCCGCCGAGGAGAGGCTCCCGGAGGAGGTCCACACGGAGGACGGCCGCGAGGAGGCGAACCAGCGCACGTCCGGCCACACCCCGACGACGCACCCAGAAGGCGCACGCCCGGCGGACCCCCACCCCGAGCCCAGGCACCCAGCCGAAACGGCCTCAGCGGACCAGCCCGCCGACGACGAGCGTCCATCAGACCAGCGCCCGGACGAGACACCCGCCACGGACAAACTCCCCGACCTGCCCTTCAACCAGGACCTGTGGAGCAAGAGGCCCAGCACCGCCCTGGACCTCCCCACCCCGCCCGCCGGCACCCCCACCTTCCCACCCGGCGCGTTCAGGCAACCCCCGTTCCAGATCCCGCCCCCGCCGCCCCCCGCCCGGGGCAAGAGCAAGCGGGCCCTGCTCGTCACCCTCGGCGCCCTGGCCCTGGCAGGCGTCGCGACCGGCGGCTTCTTCGCCTACCGCGCCCTGAACACCGCCCCGCCGGCCGCCACGACCGCGGGTCCCCGCCCCACCCCGCCCACGTTGCTGCCCAGCACGGAGCTGTCCAGCAGCCCGCCCGCCGACGTCCCGGGCTCGTCGATGCTGAACTCGGAGGAGACGGACCCGAAGAAGATGTCCCTGACGGAGGCCTTCCCGAAGAAGAAGGTCTCGGCGGCCGGCGTGACGTTCACCAGGGTCAAGACCGACACGGAGACGAGCTGCGACAAGGCGGCGACCGGCGCGTTCGCCGACGCGCTGAGCGAGCGGAAGTGCAGCCGGATCATCCGCGCCACCTACGTCGACAGCAAGCGCCGCTGGGCCGTGACCACCGGCATCGCGGTGCTGCCGACCAAGGAGGACGCCACCCTGACCGACCAGGCCAAGAACCTCTCGCGCAACATCTGGTTCCGCGCGCTGCCCGGCGCGAAGGGAAGCGGGGGCGAGCGGGTGTCCATCGCCGGCGGCTACGCGGCCGGCCTGGTGTGGGGCAGGTACATCGTCTTCAGCTACGCCACCCACGTCGACGGCCACACCCCGGACGCCAAGGACAAGACGCTCGCCAAGGTCAGCGGGGCGTTCAGGGACCAGACCTCACTCGTCCTGGAGCGCCGCGTCACCAAGGGCTGAGAGCGTGCGGACCCGCCGCGTGGCCGCTGCCCGCGCGGCGAGTTCGTCCGCCGCCGGGTAGCCCACCTCCTCCAGGCACAGCCCGTGCGCGGGCGCGACGTGCACCCCGGAGTCCCGTACGGCCCGCGTCAGCACCTGGCCGGGCCACTCCACCGGCCGGCGCCCGTCGCCGGCGGCCAGCAGGGAGCCGACCAGCGCGCGGACCATCGAGTGGCAGAACGCGTCCGCCACGACGGCGGCCACCAGCACGCCGTCCGCCTCGCGCGTCCACTCCAGGCGTTGCAGCTCCCTGATCGTCGTGGCGCCCTCGCGCTTCTTGCAGAACGCCGCGAAGTCGTGCTCGCCCACCAGCCGCCGGGCGGCCTCGTTCATGGCGTCGAGGTCCAGCGGACGGCTGTGCCAGACCACCTCGTGCCGTCGCAGCGGATCGGCCCCGCCGGCCGTGTCGCACACCCGGTACGCGTACCGCCGGAACATTGCGGAGAACCGGGCGTCAAAGCCCTCAGGAGCCACCGAGACCCGCTGAACGCGTACATCCAAGGGCAGAATCCCACCCAGCCGCCGGACGAGCGCAGAGAGCCGCTCATCGAGCTCCAGGGGCCCGCGGTTGCCGTCGAGCTCGGCCAACGACGTGACCGGCACGTCCACGTGCGCCACCTGTCCGCGCGCGTGCACGCCCGCGTCAGTGCGCCCCGCCACGGTCAGCGCGGCGGGCTCGGCCAGGCGCAGGATCCTGGTGAGCGCCAGCTCGATCTCACCCTGGACGGTACGGCGACCGGGCTGCCTGGCCCATCCGGAGAAGTCGGTCCCGTCGTATGCCAGATCCAGGCGGAGCCGTAGCACGATCGTCCCTTTCGCGTTCACGGAAAAGGGCCCGGACCCCCGCGAAGGGGATCCGGGCCCGATTCAACCAGCCTGAGAGATCAGGCCTCGTCCTTCTTCGCCTCGGCCTCGGCGGCCGGAGCCTCCTCGGCGGCAGCCGGGGTCTCCTCGGCGGCGGCCTCAGGAGCCTCGGGGGCCTCGGTCTCGGCGACCTCGGTCTCCTCGGCGGCCGGAGCCGGAGCGGCAGCGGCGGCCGGCGCCTCGGCGCGGCGGGTGGTGACACCGTTCAGCGGCTCGGACACCAGCTCGATGACGGCCATCGGAGCGTTGTCGCCCTTACGCGCGCCGATCTTGGTGATCCGGGTGTAACCACCCGGACGCTCGGCGAACGTCACCGCGATCTCGGTGAACAGGTGGTGAACCACGCCCTTGTCCCTGACCACGGTCAGGACCTGGCGACGGTTGTGGATGTCGCCCTTCTTCGCCTTGGTGATCAGGCGCTCCGCCAGCGGACGAAGGCGCTTGGCCTTGGTCACCGTCGTGCGGATCTTGCCGTGGCGGAACAGGTCCGTGGCGAGGTTCGCCAGGATCAGCCGCTCGTGCGCCGGGCTGCCGCCAAGACGTGCACCCTTGGTGGGCTTGGGCATTGCTTTCTCCTCTTGGGTTAACCCGCCCCGGCCGTACCAGGTACCGGAGTCGGGCCGGCCGCAATCATGGCGACTGGGCCGTTACGTTCGTCACGCGCCGAGCGGTCGGACCACTCGGCGCGTGCGGGGCACGTGCGGAGACGGGGTCTCCGCACGAAGCTCAGTACTGCTCGGTCTCGACGTACGCGCTGTCGTCGTCGTCGTAGCCGCCGCCGGCCACCGCGCTCGGGTCGAACCCGGGCGGGGAGTCCTTGAGCGCCAGCGACATCTCGTGCAGCTTCTGCTTGACCTCTTCGATCGACTTGGCCCCGAAGTTCCTTATGTCGAGAAGGTCCTGCTCGCTGCGGGCGACGAGCTCACCCACGGTGTGGATGCCCTCGCGCTTGAGGCAGTTGTAGGAGCGAACGGTCAGGTTCAGCTCCTCGATCGGCAGCGCCAGGTCGGCGGCCAGGGCGGCGTCGGTCGGCGACGGGCCGATGTCGATGCCCTCGGCCTCGACGTTGAGCTCACGGGCCAGGCCGAAGAGCTCGACGAGGGTCTTGCCGGCCGAGGCCACCGCGTCGCGGGGCTTCATGGCGGGCTTGGTCTCGACGTCGAGGATGAGACGGTCGAAGTCGGTGCGCTGCTCGACTCGGGTCGCCTCGACCTTGTAGGTGACCTTGAGCACCGGGGAGTAGATCGAGTCGATCGGGATGCGCCCGATCTCCTGGCCCGGCTGCTTGTTCTGGGCGGCGGAGACGTAGCCGCGACCGCGCTCGACGGTCAGCTCCATCTCCAGCTTCGCCTTGCCGTTGAGCGTGGCGATGCGCAGCTCGGGGTTGTGCACCTCGACACCGGCCGGCGGCGCGATGTCGGCGGCGGTGACCTCACCCGGGCCCTGCTTGCGCAGGTACATCACGACCGGCTCGTCGTGCTCGGAGGAGACGACCAGCTCCTTGAGGTTCAGGATGATGTCGGTGACGTCTTCCTTGACCCCGGGAACGGTCGAGAACTCGTGCAGCACGCCCTCGATGCGGATGCTCGTCACGGCCGCGCCCGGGATGGACGACAGCAGCGTGCGGCGCAGCGAGTTGCCGATGGTGTAGCCGAAGCCCGGCTCCAGCGGCTCGATGACGAACCGGGACCGGGTCTCGTCGATCGACTCTTCGAGAAGAGTCGGACGCTGAGCGATCAGCATGGTGTGGGTTCTCCCCTTGTCGTGTGGCGCCCGCTATATGACGCCACTCCGATAAACAGTCTAGTTCGGGCACGGAATTCCGCACCCGAACTAGGACGTCAGTGACTACTTGGAGTAGTACTCGACGATGAGCTGCTCTTGGACCTGGGTGTCGATCTGCTGGCGAACCGGCAGCTGGTGGACCAGGACGCGGAGCTTCTCCGGCACGACGCCGAGCCACGCGGGAACCGTGCGCTCGCCCGCGGTCGCCCGAGCGACCTCGTACGGCAGCAGGTTGCGCTTGGTCTCGCGGACCTCGATGATGTCGTGCTCGCGAACGCGGTACGACGGGATGTCGACCTTCTTGCCGTTCACCAGGATGTGGCCGTGGCGCACCTGCTGGCGGGCGGCGTCACGCGACTGGGCGAAGCCGGCGCGGTAGACGACGTTGTCGAGACGGCTCTCCAGGATCTGGAGCAGCACCTCACCCGACTTGCCGCTCTTGCCCGCGGCCTCCTCGTAGTAGTTACGGAACTGCTTCTCGAGGACGCCGTAGATACGACGGGTCTTCTGCTTCTCGCGAAGCTGAAGCTGGTACTCGGACTCCTTGGGGCGTCCGCGGCCGTGCTCACCCGGCGGGTAAGGACGGATCTCGATGGGGCACTTGGCGGACTCGCACTTGCTGCCCTTGAGGAAGAGCTTTGTCTTCTCGCGACGGCAGAGCTTGCAGTCCGCGCCCGTGTAACGAGCCATTTCTCAATATCTCCTGGGGAAATTCAGACGCGGCGGCGCTTCGGCGGACGGCAGCCGTTGTGCGGGACCGGCGTGACGTCCTGGATCGAACCCACCTCAAGGCCGGTGGCCTGGAGGGAGCGGATCGCGGTCTCGCGGCCGGAGCCGGGACCCTTGACGAACACGTCGACCTTGCGCATGCCGTGCTCCATGGCGCGGCGGGCGGCGTTCTCGGCGGCCATCTGGGCGGCGAACGGGGTGGACTTACGGGAGCCCTTGAAACCCACGTGGCCGGCGCTGGCCCAGGAGATCACGTTCCCGTTCGGGTCGGTGATCGAGACGATCGTGTTGTTGAACGTGCTCTTGATGTGGGCGTGCCCGTGAGCGACGTTCTTCTTTTCCTTGCGGCGCACCTTCTTCGGTGCACCCTGACGGCTCTTAGGAGGCATTGTTTGCCATTACTCCTGAGATCTTCGGTCCGCGGCTGTGGACTACTTCTTACCGGGCTTCTTCTTACCGGCGACGGTCTTCTTCTTGCCCTTACGGGTACGCGCGTTGGTCTGCGTGCGCTGACCGTGGACCGGAAGGCCCTTGCGGTGCCGGATGCCCTGGTAGCAACCGATTTCGATCTTGCGACGGATGTCGGCCTGGACCTCGCGGCGCAGGTCACCCTCGATCTTGAAGTTCGCCTCGATGTAGTCACGCATCGGGACGAGCTCGGTGTCGGAGAGCTGGTGCACGCGGAGGTCGCCGCTGACACCGGTCGCCTGGAGGATCTCCTGGGCGCGGGTGCGGCCGATTCCGTAGATGTAGGTGAGAGCGATCTCCAGCCGCTTCTCGCGGGGGAGGTCGACGCCAACCAGGCGAGCCATGGTCGGGCATTCTCCTTCTTTTGAGCGGAGGTCTTGCGCCGCACTACCCCTCCCCATGCCCGGGGTGAGGGCCCCGGCCTCCGACCGGGGGTCTCCTGAGAGGTACGGATCGCTCCGCCTGCTCAGGTGTGAGACGCGATTACTGTCGCAGGCTCCTCATACGTCGAGCCCGCTCCCTGAAATTCGGGGCGGACTCGGAGAAACCTTGCGTACGACTAGCCCTGACGCTGCTTGTGGCGCAGGTTGTCGCAGATCACCATGACGCGACCGTGCCGGCGAATCACCTTGCACTTGTCGCAGATCTTCTTGACGCTCGGCTTTACCTTCATTGTCCTTCGTGTTCCTCAGACGTCTTACTTGTATCGGTAGACGATCCGCCCGCGACTCAGGTCGTAGGGGCTCAGTTCAACGACTACCCGGTCGTCAGGAAGAATCCGGATGTAGTGCATCCGCATCCGTCCGCTGATGTGGGCCAGGACCTTATGGCCGTTGTCGAGCTGCACCCGGAACATGGCGTTCGGGAGCGACTCAACCACAGTGCCCTCGATCTCGATGGCGCCGTCTTTCTTGGCCAAAATCCCTCGCGTTTCACTGATCGGTCGTCTGAGGCTACGGTTCACTAAGCAGCCGCGACCTCACGCTTCGAAGAGAGCGGCGATCGGCAAAGACCGCCGACGCGTGATAGTCATAGTGAGCCGACTAAGGAGTGTACGACACCTGAGCCAAAAACGCGAAACGCGTGCCAGGTGTCCTGACACAACCATGTAAGAGTCTACCCCACGGCTCCTAGTCCTAAGACCGTACGACGGAAGGCCCGCCGGGGAGGGCGGGCCTTCCGCGAGGCGTTCCTAATAGATGCGGTGCCGGTCACCGCAGTACCTGACCGAGCCGCCCCAGCAGGTCCAGGTGTAGATCTTCTTGATGTCCCGGCCGGACCAGGTCTCGTCGTGGTTCCCGTCCCACTTCTTGAAGAACTGGTGCCAGCTCCCGTTCGCGTAGTA
Organism: Nonomuraea sp. NPDC047529; assembly: GCF_040642995.1. NCBI lineage: Bacteria > Bacillati > Actinomycetota > Actinomycetes > Streptosporangiales > Streptosporangiaceae > Nonomuraea > Nonomuraea sp. NPDC047529. The sequence goes on from NZ_JBEYTJ010000031.1 coordinate 104,224, forward strand.
CCGGAACCACACGTAGCCGAACTTCGGCGTGGACTCCCTGCCGTACCAGTGGGTGTAGACCCTGCCGTGCGACCGGTACGTGCTCCCGTGGGTGGACGCCTTGTGGTTGCCGGCGTAGAACGTGCCCCACCCGCCGGACGAGGCCGCCTGCGCGGCGGGGGCGACGGCGAGACCGGTGACGGCGATCGAGCCGGCGAGGGCGGCGGCTGCGAGGACCTTGCGCATCTGATTCCTCCGTGAATCGTGTTCCTGACACGGCTCACGCTAGGAACGACCGCCCTCACGCACTGCGGAGGAATACACACAGTGCATTACGCCACAAACGGCTCCGGACTAGTCGCGCTTCTGCCCGTTCCCGAAGATCGTGCTCATCAGCAGGATCGCGCCCCACGGGCCCATCACCCACAGCGGCCACGGGTAGATCATGTGGCCGGTCGAGATGCCCACGATCAGCCAGATCACCCAGTTGACGGCGCTGGCCGCGGCCCAGGCGCCCCAGGCCGCCCGCATGCCCGGATGGAGGTTGCCACGCGTCGCGGGCACCGCCTCGGGCTTGGCGGCCCGGTGGCGCAGGTCGACGTCGGGCAGGTCGGCCGTCAGCTTGGCCAGGTCGCCGTAGGTCTTGCTCTTGTAGAGCTCTTCGAGTCGCTCGTTGAACTCGTCCATCGTGATGCGGCCCTGCGCGGTGTGCTCGCGGAGGATGGCGGCGACCCGATCGCGGTCGACGTCCGAGGCACGCATCTCGGGGCTGTTCGCCATTCCCACCACTCCCGGGGGTCAGAGCTGAAGGTGACGCAGGCGCTCTTCGCCGCCGTCCAGGGCGGTAAGCACCCAAGGTCCATTATGTGTCACCGCGACGCTGTGTTCGAAGTGTGCCGACGCCTTCCCGTCGATCGTCACCACCGTCCAGTCGTCGGACAGCACGCGCGTGCGCTCGGTGCCCAGGTTCACCATGGGCTCGATGGCCAGGCACATGCCTTCCTCCAGCAGCGGGCCACGGCCCGGCTTGCCCTGGTTGGCGATCCACGGGTCCATGTGCATCTCGGTGCCGATGCCGTGGCCGCCGTACTCCGGAGGGATGCCGAAGCGGCCCTGAGACTTCACGTAGCGCTCGACCTCGTAGCCGATGTCGGACAGGTGGCGGCCGATCTTCAGCGCGGCGATGCCGCGCCACATGGCCTCCTCGGTGACCCGCATCAGCTCGGTCAGCTTCGGGTCGACCTCGCCGACCGGCACCGTGACGGCGGAGTCGCCGTGCCAGCCCTCCAGGATCGCGCCGCAGTCGATGGAGATGACGTCGCCCTCGCGCAGCTTGCGGGCGTCCGTGGGGATGCCGTGCACCACCTCGTCGTTGACGGACGCGCAGATCGTCGCCGGGAAACCCTGGTAACCCTTGAACGACGGGATCGCGCCTTCGTCCCGGATCGCCTTCTCGGCGATGGAGTCGAGGTCGAGCGGCGTCATGCCCGGCTCGACGGAACGCCTCAGCAGATCGAGCGTCCGTCCGACCACCAGGCCGGCGGCCCGCATCTTCTCCAGCTGCTCGGGCGACTTGATCTGGATTCCGTGTCGGTTTCTCTTGAACATTGTTCGGCACCCCCCGGGGGTTCTAACGGGCCTCGTGGGAGCCCTAATTCCCCCACAATAGCCGCACACAAAAAAGGAAGGTGGCACGGATATCCGTGCCACCTTCGCAGGAGATCGTGTCCGGCGTCATCCCAGGAACGGGCGGATCGCCTCCATTGCCCGCTGAGTCACCTCTTCGACCGGCCCGGTCGCGTCTACACCCACGAGGATGTCCTCGTCGACGTAGTACGAGACCAGCGGCGCGGTCTGCTCCTGGTAGACCTCCAGGCGGTGCCTGACGGTCTCTTCCTTGTCGTCGTCACGCTGGAACAGCGCGCCGCCGCAGGCGTCGCACTTGTCGTCCTTCTTGTCGTCGAACTCCACGTGCCAGATGCGGCCGCACTGACTGCACGTACGCCGCCCCGCCAGCCGCCGGACGACCTCGTCGTCGTCCACGACCAGCTCCAGCACCAGGTCGAGCTCCAGACCCCAGTCCTTGAGCATGTCGCGCAGGATCTCCGCCTGCGCGACGTTCCTCGGGAAGCCGTCGAGCAGGAACCCGTCCTGCGCGTCGTCCTCGGACAGTCGGTCGCGGACCATGGCGATGGTGACCTCGTCGGGCACGAGATCGCCACGGTCCATGTAGGTTTTGGCCAGCTTGCCGAGGTCCGTGCCGCCGGAGACGTTGGCACGGAAGATGTCACCTGTCGAGATCTTCGGGATGGACAGGTTCGATGCGATGTACTGGGCCTGAGTCCCCTTACCCGCTCCGGGGGGCCCGACGAGAACGAGACGCACTACCGCAGGAAACCTTCGTAGTTACGCTGCTGCAGCTGGCTCTCGATCTGCTTCACCGTGTCCAGGCCGACACCAACCATGATCAGAATGCTCGTCCCTCCGAACGGGAAGTTCTGGCTAGCCCCGGCCACCGCCAGCGCGACGATCGGGATCATGGAGATCAGACCCAGATAGAGCGCGCCAGGCGCGGTCAGACGGGTGAGCACGAAGTTCAGGTATTCAGCCGTCGGACGGCCGGGACGGATGCCCGGAATGAACCCACCGTACTTCTTCATGTTGTCGGCGACTTCAGCGGGGTTGAACGTAATCGACACGTAGAAGTACGTGAAGAAGACGATCAGCAGGAAGAACGTGGCCATGTAGACCGGGTGGTCGCCTCTGACCAGGTACTGGGAGATCCACTGGACGACCGCGTTGTTCGAGGTCGGGAAGAGCGAGGTCAGCAGCTGCGGCAGGTAGAGCAGCGACGAGGCGAAGATGACCGGGATGATGCCGGCCTGGTTGACCTTGAGCGGGATGTACGTCGAGGTGCCGCCGTACATCCTGCGGCCCACCATGCGCTTGGCGTACTGGACCGGGATGCGGCGCTGCGCCTGCTCGACGAAGACCACAGCCGCGATCATGAAGACACCGACGACCATGACCACCGAGAAGGTGAACTTGTTCGCGCGGAAGATGTTGGACAGCTCGGACGGGAAGACCGCGACGACCTGCGTGAAGATCAGGATGGACATGCCGTTGCCGACGCCGCGGTCGGTGATGAGCTCACCCAGCCACATGATCACCGACGTGCCGGCCGTCATGATGATGACCATCGTGACGATGCCGAAGATGTTGTCGGGGTCGAGCAGGACGTCCTGCTGGCAGTTCGGGAACAGCTGACCGGAACGCGCGAGCGCGATGAAAGCGGTCGACTGGAGGATGCCGAGGCCGATGGTCAGATAACGCGTATACTGCGTGATCTTGGCCTGACCCGCCTGGCCTTCTTTCTTGAGAGCCTCAAGACGTGGAATCACCACGACGAGCAGCTGGAGAATGATGCTCGCGGTGATATACGGCATAATGCCCAGCGCGAACACCGACAGCTTCAGGAGCGCACCACCACTGAAGAGCTGCACCATCCCATAGATGTTGCCGGTGGCTCCGTTACGGGCCTGATCGAAACAGGCCGCGAGGTTCTGGACGTGAACTCCCGGAGTCGGAAGAACCGAGCCGAGACGGAACAGCGCGATGATGCCCAGGGTGAAGAGCAACTTCTTGCGCAGGTCCGGTGTCCGGAACGCCCGGGTAAACGCGGTCAGCACGGTCCCTCCTGCGCGCCTTTATGGCGATGTGAGTATGCGGTGGTGCGGGGATCTGCCATGTCAAGTCTCAGTCAAACGAGCCGGACAGAATCCTGCCGCCTCGCCGAACTCTAACGCACTAAGGGCGTGGGGGCCCATTGTCGGAACCCCCACGCCTCGTCATAGCGGAGCTACAGCTCGGTAACGGAACCACCGGCGGCGGCGATCTTCTCCTTCGCGGCGGACGAGAAGGCGTGAGCCGTAACGTTCACAGCGACGGAGATCTCGCCGGTGCCGAGCACCTTCACGAGCTGGTTCTTGCGAACGGCGCCCTTGGCCACCAGGGCCTCGACGGTGACGTCGCCACCCTCGGGGAACAGCTCGCCGAGCCTGTCCAGGTTGACGACCTGGTAGGTCGTCTTGAACATCGCGTTGGAGAAGCCCTTGAGCTTCGGCAGACGCCTCTGCAGCGGCACCTGGCCACCCTCGAAGCCGAGGGGAACCGTGGTACGGGCGTGGCTGCCCTTGGTGCCGCGACCGGCCGTCTTGCCCTTGGACGCCTCGCCGCGACCCTTGCGGATCTTGGCCTTGTTGGCACCCGGAGCAGGACGCAGGTCGTGAATCTTGAGCGGAGCCTTGTCAGTCATGACTAGTCGACCTCTTCCACCTCGACGAGGTGCGTCACCACGGACACCATCCCGCGAATCTCGGGACGGTCCTCCTTGACGACGACATCGCCGATTCGCTTCAGGCCAAGCGAACGCAGCGAGTCACGCTGGTTCTGCTTGCCACCGATCTTCGAGCGAACCTGAGTGATCTTCAGGCGTGCCATGACTAGCTCACCGCCTTCGCGGCCGCGGCCTCGGCGATGCCCTCGCGCTGAGCCTTGAGCATGCGGGCCGGGGCGACGTCCTCGATCGGCAGACCACGGCGGGCGGCGATCTCCTCGGGGCGCGAAAGGCCCTTCAGAGCCGCCACCGTGGCGTGCACGATGTTGATCGGGTTGTCCGAGCCGAGCGACTTGGACAGCACGTCATGGATGCCGGCGCACTCCAGGACCGCGCGCACCGGGCCACCGGCGATGACGCCGGTACCGGCCGAGGCCGGACGCAGGAAGACGACACCGGCCGCCTCCTCGCCCTGCACGGTGTGCGGGATGGTGCCCTGGATCCGAGGCACCTTGAAGAAGTGCTTCTTCGCCTCTTCGACGCCCTTGGCGATGGCCGCGGGGACTTCCTTGGCCTTGCCGTAACCGACGCCGACCAGGCCGTTGCCGTCACCGACGATGACGAGGGCGGTGAAGCTGAAGCGACGACCACCCTTCACGACCTTGGCCACTCGGTTGATCTTCACTACGCGCTCGATGTACGAGACGCCCTTGTCGGCGGCGCCACCGCGGCGATCGTCACGACGGTCCCGCCGCTCGCCACCGGTGCCGCCACCGCGACGCGGAGCTGCAGCCATCAGTGGTTCCTCTTCTCAGTTGCCATCAGAATTCCAACCCGCTTTCGCGGGCGCTGTCCGCCAGAGCCGCGATGCGACCGGCGTAGCGGTTGCCACCGCGGTCGAAGACGACCTTGGTGATCCCGGCTTCCTTGGCCCGCTGAGCGAGGAGCTCGCCGACCTTCTTGGCCTTCTCCGTCTTGTCGGCCTCAAGGGTTCGCAGCGAGGCGTCCATGGTGGACGCGCTGACCAGCGTGTGGCCGACGGAGTCGTCCACGATCTGGACGAACATGTGACGGGTCGAGCGGTTGACGACCAGGCGCGGACGCTCGGCCGTACCGACGACGAACTTGCGGACGCGGCGGTGACGGCGAGCCCGCGAGACGGTGCGGGCAGCCGTGTGCTTGCTGAACGCAGTCTTCGGAGCCATGCCTACTTACCAGCCTTTCCGACCTTGCGGCGGATCTGTTCGCCCTGGTAACGCACGCCCTTGCCCTTGTACGGGTCAGGCTTGCGCAACTTGCGGATGTTGGCCGCGACCTCGCCGACCTTCTGCTTGTCGATGCCGTCCACGTGGAACAGGGTCGGCTTCTCGACGCGGAAGGTGACACCCTCGGGGGCGTCGACGATGACCGGGTGGCTGAAGCCCAGCGAGAACTCCAGCTGCGTCGGGCCCTTGGCCTGGACGCGGTAACCGACGCCGACGATCTCAAGGGCCTTGGTGTACCCCTGGGTGACGCCCTGCACCATGTTGGCGATCAGCGTCCGGGACAGGCCGTGCAGCGCACGGACCTTGTTCTCGTCGTTGGGCCGGGAGACGGCGATGGCGCCGTCGTCGTCACGACCGACCGAAATCGGGTCCGCGACCGTGTGAGAAAGCGTGCCCTTCGGGCCCTTGACCTGGACATCCTGGCCGGTGATCGTGATGTCTACGCCACTGGGCACAGGGATGGGCAGCCGTCCGATTCTCGACATGCTGTGTTCCTCCCCTCTACCAGACGTAGGCGAGGACTTCGCCGCCCACGCCACGCTTGCCGGCCTGCTTGTCAGTCATGAGACCGGCGGACGTCGAGATGATCGCGACGCCCAGCCCGCCCAGGACTCGAGGCAGGTTGTCCTTCTTTGCATAAACCCGCAGACCGGGCTTGGAAACCCGGCGCAGGCCCGCGAGCGAACGCTCACGGGTGGGCCCGAACTTGAGCTCCACCACGAGGTTCTTTCCAACCTTGGCGTCTTCGACGGCCCAGGACTGGATGTAACCCTCCTGCTGGAGGATCTCGGCGATATGCGCCTTGATCTTCGAATACGGCATCGACACGCTCTCGTGGTACGCCGAGTTCGCGTTACGCAGACGCGTCAACATGTCTGCGATCGGGTCGGTCATCGTCATGGCCAGTGGCCTTCCTCGCCGCGGTTTCCAGTCGGCCAAGCAGCGCTCTGCCGGTGGACCTTCGGCGCGGTCATGGACGCGGAGCGTCCTGTCTTCTTCTGAACATGGGTCCCAGGGGACGACGCGGGGCCGTCCCCCAGGGTATCTACCAGCTCGACTTGGTGATGCCGGGCAGCTCGCCCCGGTGCGCCATCTCGCGGAAGCACACGCGGCACAGGCCGAACTTGCGGTACACGGCGCGCGGACGACCGCAACGCGAGCACCGGGTGTAGGCCCTGACCTCGAACTTCTGCTTGCGCCCCGCCTTGGCGATCAGCGACTTCTTCGCCATTGGATCAGGCCTCCTTGAACGGGAAGCCGAGGAGCTTCAGCAGCGCCCGGCCCTGGTCGTCGTTCGTCGCGGTGGTCACGACCGTGATGTCCATGCCCCGCGGACGGTCGACCTTGTCCTGGTCGACCTCGTGGAACATGACCTGCTCGGTCAGACCGAACGTGTAGTTGCCGTTGCCGTCGAACTGCTTCGGCGACAGGCCGCGGAAGTCCCGGATACGGGGCAGCGCGAGCGCCAGCAGGCGGTCGAGGAACTCCCACATGCGGTCGCCGCGCAGCGTGACGTGCGCGCCGATCGGCATGCCCTCACGCAGCTTGAACTGCGCGATGGACTTGCGCGCCCGGACGACGGCCGGCTTCTGACCGGTGATCACGGTGAGGTCGCGTACGGCGCCTTCGATGAGCTTGGAGTCGCGAGCCGCCTCACCGACACCCATGTTGACCTTGATCTTGGTCAGGGCCGGGATCTGCATGACGTTCTCGATGCCGAACTGCTCGCGAAGCTGGGCCGCGATCTCCTCGCGGTACTTCGTCTTGAGTCGCGGCGTCGGGCGCTCGGTCTCAGTGGTCGTGGCGGTCATCAGCTGTCCTCACCCGTCTCCTCGGCCTTGTCGGCCTTCTTGTCGGCGGGCTTCTCGTCCTTGAGCTTCTTCACGTTGGACACGTGGATGCGGCCCTCCATGGTCTGCACGCCGCCGGTCTTGGCGCCGCGCGGACCCTGGTGGGTCTCCTTGGTGTGCTTCTTGATCATGTTGACGCCCTCGATCACCACGCGGTCCTCGCGCGGGTACGTGGCGATGACGTGACCCTTGACACCCTTGTCCTTGCCGGCGATGACCTGAACCAGGTCACCCTTCTTCACATGCAGCTTCGGCATTACAGCACCTCCGGGGCGAGCGAGATGATGCGCATGAACTTCTTGTCGCGCAGCTCGCGGCCGACCGGGCCGAAGATACGAGTGCCACGAGGGTCACCGCTGTCCTTGATGATGACGGCGGCGTTCTCGTCGAAGCGGATGTAGGAGCCGTCGGGCCGGCGGCGCTCCTTGACCGTGCGGACGACGACGGCCTTGACCACGTCGCCCTTCTTGACGCCCGTGCTGCCCGGCAGCGCGTCCTTGACAGTGGCGACGATGATGTCGCCGATACCGGCGTAGCGTCGGCCCGAGCCACCGAGAACACGGATGCAAAGGATCTCCTTTGCACCAGTGTTGTCGGCGACCTTGAGCCGCGACTCCTGCTGGATCACGTTGAACTCCTGTTAGTCGCGCCGGTTCTCATTTCTGAGCCTGGCGGAACCTGTCGTTGTCTTGTTCCCACGGCCACAGTCCACGCAGGGGCCGCACCGCAGGCGACGCGAGGCCCTGGAGGACCTCGCGTCCTTGGACGCCGTCATGGGGGCCCTGAGGCCCCCACGAGGCGCGGTATATCCGAGAAGGCTTACTTGGCCTTCTCGAGGATCTCCACGACCCTCCACCGCTTGGTGGCGGAGAGGGGGCGGGTCTCCATGAGCAGCACGCGGTCGCCGACGCCACAGGCGTTGGCCTCGTCGTGCGCCTTGTACTTGGTCGTACGGCGGATGACCTTGCCGTACAGACGGTGCTTGACGCGGTCCTCGACGGCGACGACGACGGTCTTGTCCATCTTGTCGCTGACGACCAGGCCCTCACGGACCTTGCGGAAGTTCCGCGAGTCGTTCGTCTCGGTGGTTTCGGTGGTCTCGGTCTCAGCCATCGCTCGTCTCCTTCTCGACCGTGACGATGCCGAGCTCACGCTCGCGCATCACGGTGTAGATACGGGCGATCTCGCGGCGGACGGCGCGCAGCCGCCCGTGGCTCTCCAACTGACCGGTCGCTGCCTGGAAGCGGAGGTTGAACAGCTCCTCCTTGGCCTCCTTGAGCTTCTGGACCAGAGTGTCCTGGTCCTCCACTCGCAGCTCGCCGGCGGTCAGGCCCTTAGCCATCACGCCTCACCCACTTCACGCTTAACGATCTTGCACTTCATCGGCAGCTTGTGGATCGCCCTGGTGAGGGCCTCACGCGCGACCGACTCCGCCACGCCGGACAGCTCGAACATCACGCGTCCGGGCTTGACGTTGGCGATCCACCACTCCGGCGAACCCTTACCGGAACCCATGCGGGTCTCGGCGGGCTTCTTGGTGAGGGGACGGTCGGGGTAGATGTTGATCCACACCTTGCCGCCACGGCGGATGTGACGGGTCATGGCGATACGAGCGGACTCGATCTGGCGGTTGGTCACGTAGGAGTGCTCAACAGCCTGAATGCCGAACTCGCCGAACACGACCCTGGTGCCGCCCTTGGCGGCTCCGCTGCGGTCAGGCCGGTGCTGCTTGCGGTGCTTGACCCTGCGCGGGATCAGCATGGTCAGCTCCCTTCAGCACCCGGCTGCGCAGCCGGGCCGGTCTCAGGGGCAGCCTGCGAAGCTGCCTCGGTACGGGGGGCGCGGTCGCCACGGCCACCGCCACCACGACGCGGACGGTCACCGCCGCCACGACGCGGACGGTCGCCGCCGCCACCGCGACGGTCGTCACGCTCGCGACGCTGGCCGGCACGAGCGCCGGCGGCGGCCGCCTCACGCTCGGCGCGGCTGGTCGGAGCCTCGCCCTTGTAGATCCAGACCTTCACGCCGATACGGCCGAAGGTGGTACGGGCCTCGTAGAAGCCGTAGTCGATGTCCGCGCGAAGGGTGTGCAGCGGCACACGACCCTCACGGTAGAACTCCGACCGCGACATCTCGGCGCCGCCCAGACGACCGGCGCACTGGACACGGATGCCCTTGGCGCCGGACTTCATGGCCGACTGCATCGCCTTGCGCATGGCGCGGCGGAACGAGACGCGGCTGGACAGCTGCTCGGCGACGCCCTGAGCGACGAGCTGGGCGTCGATCTCCGGGTTCTTGACCTCGAGGATGTTGAGCTGGACCTGCTTCTTGGTCAGCTTCTCGAGGTCGCCACGGATACGGTCCGCCTCGGCGCCGCGGCGGCCGATCACGATGCCGGGACGCGCGGTGTGGATGTCCACCTGAACGCGGTCCGTCGTGCGCTCGATCTCGACCTTGGAGATGCCGGCCCGCTCCATGCCCTTCTGCAGCATGCGACGGATCGCCACGTCCTCGGCGACGTACGACTTGTACAGCTTGTCGGCGTACCACCGGCTCTTGAAGTCGGTCGTGATGCCGAGGCGGAACCCGTGCGGGTTAACCTTCTGGCCCACTATCGGGTCCTTCCCTTCGGCTCGCGGGATTCCACGATCACGGTGATGTGGCTCGTCCGCTTGTTGATCCGATAGGCGCGACCCTGTGCACGCGGGCGGAACCGCTTCAGCGTCGGGCCCTCGTCGACCCAGGCGCGGCTCACGACGAGCGTGCTGGGGTCGAGGTTGAAGTTGTGCTCGGCGTTCGCCATGGCGCTGCTGAGCACCTTGTAGATCGGCTCGCTCGCCGACTGGGGAGCGAACTGCAGCACGGCCTGCGCCTCCGAAGCGGGCAGCCCGCGAATAAGGTCCACCACGCGGCGGGCCTTGAGGGGCGTGACACGGACGAACCGCGCCTGAGCCCTGGCTTCCATCGCTTACTCCTCTAAATGCTTCTGAAGGCGTCTATCGCCGGCTGCGCCGGTCTTCCTTGACGTGGCTGCGGAACGTCCGCGTCGGGGCGAACTCTCCGAGCTTGTGGCCGATCATCGACTCGGTGACGAACACCGGGACGTGCTTGCGGCCGTCGTGCACGGCGATCGTGTGCCCGAGCATGTCGGGAACGATCATGGAGCGCCGCGACCACGTCTTGATGACGTTCTTGGTGCCCTTCTCGTTCTGGGCGTCCACCTTCTTCTGAAGGTGGTCGTCCACGAAGGGACCCTTCTTAAGGCTACGTGGCATTTCGGCTGCTCCTACCGCTTCTTCCTCTTGCTCCGACGACGGATGATCAGCCGGTCGCTGGACTTGTTGGCCTGGCGGGTGCGGCCCTCGGGCTTGCCCTTGGGGTTCACCGGGTGGCGACCGCCGGAGGTCTTGCCCTCACCACCACCGTGCGGGTGGTCAACGGGGTTCATGGCGACACCACGGACGGTCGGGCGCTTGCCCTTCCACCGCATACGGCCGGCCTTGCCCCAGTTGATGTTGGCCTGCTCGGCGTTGCCGACCTGGCCCACAGACGCCCGGCAGCGCACGTCGACCATGCGCATTTCACCGGACGGCATACGCAGGGTGGCGTACTGGCCTTCCTTGGCGAGCAGCTGGATCTGGGCGCCCGCGGAACGACCGAGCTTCGCGCCGCCGCCCGGACGGAGCTCCACCGCGTGGATGAAGGTACCGGTCGGGATGTTGCGCAGCGGCAGGCAGTTGCCCGGCTTGATGTCGGCAGCGGGGCCGTTCTCGATTCGGTCGCCCTGCTTGAGGCCGGTCGGCGCGATGATGTAGCGCTTCTCACCGTCGGCGTAGTGGAGCAGAGCGATGTTGGCGGTGCGGTTGGGGTCGTACTCGATGTGAGCGACCTTCGCCGGGATGCCGTCCTTGTCATGCCTACGGAAGTCGATGATCCGGTAGGCGCGCTTGTGTCCGCCGCCCTGGTGGCGCGCGGTCACCCGGCCGTGTACGTTTCGGCCGCCCTTGCTGTGAAGGGGCGCAAGCAACGACTTCTCAGGCGTGCTGCGGGTGATCTCGGAGAAGTCCGAGACACTCGACCCGCGGCGACCCGGAGTCGTCGGCTTGTACTTACGGATGCCCATCTTTTTCGTTCATCCTTCGTCGGTTACATGGGCGAGCCCGCCGCACCGAAATGCGACGGTCTCGTCCCTCGCAGACCTTTCGGTCCGCTTCCTATCTATGGCGCTGCTAGCCGATCTGACCGAAGATGTCGATCCGATCGCCCTCGACCAGGCTCACAATGGCGCGCTTGGTGTCGGGACGCTTGCCGAAACCGGTGCGGGTGCGCTTGCGCTTGCCCTGCCGGTTGATGGTGTTCACGCTGGTGACCTTGACCCCGAAGATCTGCTCAACGGCGATCTTGACCTGGGTCTTGTTCGCGGTCTTCTTCACCAGGAACGTGTACTTGTTGTTCTCATCGATCAGGCCGTAGCTCTTCTCAGAGACGACCGGCTTGATGATGATGTCGCGCGGGTCGGCGATCTTCTCCATCAGGCGTCTTCCTTCCCGCCCTGGCTCAGCCGCGCGACGACCTGGTCGTACGCCTCCTGGGTGAAGACCACGTCGTCGTGCACGAGCACGTCGTAGGTGTTGAGCTGCCCGGCGTCCAGCAGGTGGACCTCGGGAGCGTTACGCAGGCTCATCCAGGTCAGCTCGTCGGCCTCGTCGACGACGACGAGCACGCGGGGAGCCTGGGTGATCTTGCGCAGGGCCTCAAGGGCAGCCTTGGTCTTGGGGGTCTCCCCCGCGATCAGCGTGCTGACCACGTGGACGCGACCGCCACCGGCCCTGTCGGACAGCGCACCGCGCAGGGCGGCGGCCTTCATCTTCTTGGGCGTGCGCTGCGAGTAGTCACGCGGCACGGGCCCGTGGACGGTGCCACCGCCGGCGAACTGCGGCGCGCGGGTCGAGCCCTGACGGGCGCGGCCGGTGCCCTTCTGGCGGTACGGCTTCTTGCCGCCACCACGGACCTCACCACGGGTCTTGGCCTTGTGGGTGCCCTGCCGGCGAGCGGCGAGCTGGGCCACGACCACCTGGTGGATCAGCGGAACGTTGACCGTCGTGCCGAAGACGTCTTCGGGCAGTTCGACGGTGCCGGCCTTGGCGCCGCTGGCGTCGAGGACGTCAATAGTGGTGCTCACTTGGCAGCCCCCTTCTTGGCAGCGGTGCGAACGAGGACCAGGCTGCCGTTAGCGCCGGGGATCGCACCCTTGATCAGGATGAGGCCCTTCTCGGCGTCCACGGAGTGAACCTTGAGGCTCTGCACAGTGGTGCGGACGTTACCCATCCGACCGGCCATGCGCAGGCCCTTGAATACGCGGCCCGGGGTGGCGCAGCCACCGATGGAACCCGGCGAGCGGTGCTTGCGCTGCGTACCGTGCGACGCGCCCAGACCGGCGAAGCCGTGCCGCTTCATGACACCGGCGAAGCCCTTGCCCTTGCTCTTGCCCGTCACGTCGACGAACTGGCCGGCCTCGAAGGTGTCGGCCAGCAGCTCCTGGCCCAGGGTGTAGTCGCTCGCGTCGTCGGTGCGGATCTCCGCGAAGTAACGGCGCGGGGTGATGTCGTGCTTACGCAGGTAGTCGCCGAGCGGCTTGTTGACCTTCCGGGGGTCGACCTGCCCGAAGCCGAGCTGGACGGCGGAGTAGCCGTCCTTGTCTGCGGTGCGGACCCGGGTCACCACGCACGGACCGGCCTCGACCACGGTCACCGGAACCATCCGGTTGTCCGCGTCGAAGACCTGGGTCATGCCGAGCTTCTTGCCCAGGACGCCCTTGATCGTCTTAGCCATGTCAGTGCGTTCCCTCAGAGCTTGATCGAAATGTCGACACCCGCGGGGAGGTCGAGCCGCATGAGCGAGTCAACCGTCTTGGGGGTCGGGTCGATGATGTCAATCAGCCGCTTGTGCGTGCGCATCTCGAAGTGCTCGCGGCTGTCCTTGTACTTGTGCGGCGAGCGGATGACGCAGTACACGTTCTTCTCGGTCGGCAGCGGCACCGGGCCCGCGACCTTCGCGCCAGTCCGCGTCACCGTCTCGACGATCTTCTTGGCCGAGCTGTCGATGACCTCGTGGTCATAGGCCTTAAGCCGGATGCGGATCTTCTGTCCCGCCATAGTGGCCTCGGTGTCCTTCGCTGTCGTCTGAAAAAGTATCGTGCGGCCTTGTGCCGCTGTGTTGGTGCAGGTCTGACCCTGCGTAACCCCACGAGACAGACACTGTTGATCTGTCTTTTCTTCCGTGATCCGGCAGTTACTTCGGTCACTATGGCCGAAGCGACTGCTGGATCACGGCGCTTTACGCGAGGCCCTTGACGTGGTGCGGCGGTCGGCCCTGATGTGGGGCCGACCGCCGCCCCGACGGTCGAGCTACTTGAGGATCTTCACGACCCGGCCGGCGCCGACGGTGCGGCCACCCTCACGGATCGCGAACTTGAGGCCTTCCTCCATGGCGATGGGCTGGATCAGCTCAACGCGCATTTCGGTGTTGTCGCCCGGCATGACCATCTCGGTGCCCTCGGGGAGGTTCACAACACCGGTCACGTCAGTCGTACGGAAGTAGAACTGCGGGCGGTAGTTGTTGAAGAACGGCGTGTGGCGGCCGCCCTCGTCCTTGGACAGGATGTAGACCTGGCCGGTGAACTCGGTGTGCGGGGTCGTCGTGCCCGGCTTGATGATGCACTGGCCGCGCTCGACGTCGTCGCGCTTGATGCCGCGGAGCAGCAGGGCGGCGTTGTCGCCGGCGTGACCCTCGTCGAGCATCTTGTTGAACATCTCGATGCTGGTGACGGTGGTGGTCGTCTTCTCCGGCTTGATGCCGATGATGTCGACCTGCTCGTTGACCTTGACGATGCCGCGCTCGATACGACCGGTGACGACGGTGCCGCGACCGGTGATCGAGAAGACGTCCTCGACGGGCATGAGGAACGGCTTCTCCGTGTCACGGGGAGGCTCGGGGACGTTCTCGTCCACCGCGTTCATCAGCTCGATGATGCTGTCGGCCCACTTCTCGTCACCCTCAAGAGCCTTGAGAGCCGAGACGCGGACGACGGGCAGGTCGTCGCCGGGGAACTCCTGCGCGGACAGGAGCTCACGGACCTCCAGCTCGACGAGCTCGAGGATCTCCTCGTCGTCGACCATGTCGGACTTGTTCAGCGCCACGACGATGTAGGGGACGCCGACCTGGCGGGCCAGGAGGACGTGCTCCTTCGTCTGCGGCATCGGGCCGTCGGTGGCGGCGACCACGAGGATCGCGCCGTCCATCTGAGCGGCACCGGTGATCATGTTCTTCACGTAGTCGGCGTGACCGGGGCAGTCAACGTGAGCGTAGTGACGCTTCTCGGTCTGGTACTCGACGTGCGCGATGGAGATCGTAATACCGCGAGCCTTCTCCTCGGGCGCCTTGTCGATCTTGTCGAACGGAGTCGCCTTGTTGAGCTCGGGGTAACGGTCGTGAAGCACCTTGGTGATCGCCGCGGTCAGCGTGGTCTTGCCGTGGTCGATGTGTCCAATGGTGCCGATGTTCATGTGCGGCTTAGTCCGCTCGAACTTGGCCTTGCCCACTGGTTCTCTCCTTGAGAATCTGACTGACTTTCGTCTACACACTCGGGCCCGGGAGATCCCAGACCCCTAGGCGGCGGGGTGGCTCGCACCACCCCGCCAGGGACCGGGAAGTTATTCGCCCCGGGCCTTCGCGACGATCTCCTTGGCGATGCCCGGGGGCACCTCCGCGTAGGAGTCGAACTGCATGCTGTAGCTCGCGCGCCCCTGCGTCTTGCTACGCAGGTCACCCACGTAGCCGAACATCTCAGACAGCGGCACGAGCGCCTGGACGACTCGGGCGCCGGCCCGCTCGTCCATCGCCTGGATCTGCCCGCGGCGACCGTTGAGGTCACCGATGACGTCACCCATGTAGTCCTCGGGCGTGGTGACCTCGACGGCCATCATCGGCTCGAGAAGAACGGCGTCTGCCTTGCGCGCGGCCTCCTTGAAGGCCATTGAGCCGGCGATCTTGAACGCCATTTCCGAGGAGTCGACGTCGTGGGCGGCACCGTCGGTCAGCGTAACCTTCACGCCCACCATCGGGTAACCGGCCAGCACGCCGAACTCGGCGGCCTCCTGGGCACCGGCGTCGACCGAGGGGATGTACTCCCTCGGGACGCGGCCACCCGAGACCTTGTTCTGGAACTCGTAACCGTCGTTGCCCTCGCCCAGCGGCTCCAGGTCGATGATCACCCGCGCGAACTGACCGGAACCACCGGTCTGCTTCTTGTGGGTGTAGTCGACCTTCTCCACCTTGCGGCGGATGGTCTCGCGGTAGGCCACCTGCGGGCGGCCCACGTTGGCCTCGACCTTGAACTCACGACGCATACGGTCGACGAGGATCTCCAGGTGAAGCTCGCCCATGCCCCAGATGACCGTCTGACCGGTCTCCTCGTCACGACGGACCTGGAAGGACGGGTCCTCCTCGGCCAGCCGCTGGATGGCGGTGGACAGCTTCTCCTGGTCGCCCTTGGTCTTGGGCTCGATGGCGACGTTGATGACCGGAGCCGGGAACGTCATCGACTCGAGCACGACCGGGTTGGCCGGGTCGGCAAGGGTGTCGCCGGTCGTGGTGTCCTTCAGACCCATGACGGCGACGATCTGACCGGCGATCGCCTGCGGGCGCTCTTCGCGCTTGTTGGCGTGCATCTGGTAGATCTTGCCGATCCGCTCCTTCTTGCCCTTCACCGAGTTCACGACCTGTGAACCGGTGTCGAGCGTGCCGGAGTAGATGCGGATGTAGGTGAGCTTGCCCAGGTGCGGGTCGCTGGCAATCTTGAAGGCCAGCGCGGAGAACGGCTCGGTCGGGTCCGCGTGACGCTCGATCACCTTCTCCTCGTTGCCGACCGCGTAACCCTTGAACGCCGGGATGTCGGTCGGGGCGGGGAGGTAGGCGACGATCGCGTCGAGCAGGGGCTGAACGCCCTTGTTCTTGAACGCGGTGCCGCAGAGCACCGGGTTGATGGAGCTGGTCAGCGTGGCGCGGCGGATGGCCGCGACCAGCTGCTCCTCGGTGGGCTCGGTGCCCTCCAGGAAGAGCTCCATCAGCTCGTCGTCGTTCTCGGCGACCGTCTCGATGAGGCGGTCACGCCACTCGCGGGCGGCGTCGGCGTGGTCGGCCGGGACGTCGACGGTGTCGTACATCTCGCCCTTGGCCGCGTCGGCGCTCCAGATGAGCCCCTTCATCTTGATGAGGTCGATGACGCCCTTGAAGTCGGCCTCGACACCCCACGGAAGCTGAATCACAGCGGGGGTCGCGCCCAGGCGGCTGACCATCATCTCGACGCAGCGGTGGAACTCCGCGCCGACACGGTCCATCTTGTTCACGAAGCAGATGCGCGGGACTTCGTAGCGGTCGGCCTGCCGCCACACCGTCTCCGACTGCGGCTCGACACCGGCGACACCGTCGAACACCGCGACGGCACCGTCGAGGACGCGGAGCGAGCGCTCCACTTCGATGGTGAAGTCGACGTGACCCGGAGTGTCGATGATGTTGATGGTGTGACCGATCCACTCACAGGTCGTCGCGGCAGACGTGATCGTGATGCCGCGCTCCTGCTCCTGCTCCATCCAGTCCATGGTGGCAGCGCCCTCATGGACTTCACCGATCTTGTAGTTGATACCGGTGTAGAACAGGATGCGCTCGGTCGTGGTGGTCTTGCCCGCGTCGATGTGGGCCATGATCCCGATGTTGCGGACCTTGGCCAGGTCAAGAGCGGTCGTAGCGGCCACTTTAACTCGCGTCCTCGTCGTCTCGTCGAACCCGCCGGGTTACCAGCGGTAGTGGGCGAAGGCCTTGTTGGACTCGGCCATCTTGTGGGTGTCCTCGCGCTTCTTGACACTCGCCCCGAGGCCGTTGCTGGCGTCGAGGAGCTCGTTCATGAGGCGCTCGGTCATGGTCTTCTCGCGGCGGGCGCGGGAGTACTGCACCAGCCAGCGCAGGGCCAGGGTGGTGCTGCGCGCGGCGCGCACCTCGACCGGCACCTGGTACGTCGCGCCACCGACACGGCGGCTGCGAACCTCGAGGGTCGGCTTGACGTTGTCAAGCGCGCGCTTGAGGGTGACGACCGGGTCGTTGCCCGTCTTCTCCCTGCAGCCTTCGAGGGCGCCGTACACGATCGACTGCGCGATGGAGCGCTTGCCGTCCAGGAGCACCTTGTTGATCAGGGCGGTCACCAGCGGCGAGCTGTAAACCGGGTCAGACATGAGCTGACGACGGCCAGGAGAACCCTTACGAGGCATTGTTAGCTCTTCTCCTTCTTCGCGCCGTAGCGGCTGCGGGCCTGCTTGCGGTTGCGGACACCCTGGGTGTCGAGCGAACCGCGGATGATCTTGTAGCGAACACCAGGCAGGTCCTTCACACGACCGCCACGCACGAGCACGATGGAGTGCTCCTGCAGGTTGTGGCCCACACCGGGGATGTAAGCCGTGACCTCGATGCCGTTCGTGAGCCGAACGCGAGCCACCTTGCGCAGTGCCGAGTTGGGCTTCTTCGGGGTCGTGGTGTAAACGCGCTGGCACACACCGCGCCGCTGCGGACTCCCCTTGAGGGCAGGAGTCTTGGTCTTGGAGACCTTGTCCTGCCGGCCCTTGCGGACCAACTGCTGAATAGTGGGCACTGCCACTCCGTTTCGTGCCTTGGCCGGTGTTACGTCATTGGGTCTTGCTTTTCGCAGGTTCTGCCGGTGTCATGACCTGCTGGTTTTCCTCGTCTCGGCGCCCCCGCGGTCGGGCGTGTCGCGCTATTCACACAGACACAGCCACGGAGACTTGCGAGCCTGAGAGTCCAGCCGACGCTCTCCCTATGGATATGAGCGCACAGCCGAAAGCCCGCTAGAGACGGGCACGATGCTCAAGACTACCCAGGCCCAGCCGACACGTCAAAACGGCACGGCAACGCCTGTCGGCCTCGCCGCTCCGTGCCACCGTGGCCTGTCTCATCCAGCCCATCCGAAGCGCCGCGGCAATGATACCGGCACTGAGGACCGACGTGTGCCAATTCGCCAGGGAGCCCCGCAACCGGCCCACAGACCGCCACGGCGGTGGACCCTCTCCCCTGGACCGCCCCCGACGCCCAGAGCGCCTGTGACCGCCTACGGCAGCGCGTACGGCCGGAAAGCGCCGCCGGCCGGCGGCGCGGCGGGGGCCCCCGCGCGGCGCGGGGGGATCAACATAAAAGGCGGTGTATTTAAGCAGGGAGTAAAAACCCACAC